>JBBDZZ010000034.1:0-6164 GCA_040899885.1 Chloroflexota bacterium
GCGGGGCGGCGGACCGGAACCGGGGCGTCGGGCGGGCGCTGTTCGAGGCGCTCATCCCGGCCTCGGAGGCCGAAGGGCTGTGGACGATCCAGGCCGGGGTGATCGCGGACAACCGGGCGAGCCTCGCCCTCCACGAGCGGGCGGGTTTCCGGCGGATCGGCGTCCAGGAGCGGCTCGGGCGGGACCGCCACGGCCGGTGGCGCGACGTCATCCTCCTCGAGCGCCGGAGCCGAACCGTCGGCAGCCGGTGACGCCCGGGTAGGATTGCCCCGGAGGAGCGCCGATGTTCTACCTGTCGCTGGGGAGCGTGCCCCACAAGCGCCACACGCAGCACCGCGCCCCCGACGGTTCGCTCTACGCCGAGGAGCTGTTCGGGGTGGAGGGCTTTACGGGGCGCAGCTCGCTGCTCTACCACCTCGTCCCGCCGACCCGGACCCACAAGGTCGAGGCGGTCCGCCGGGTCAAGCTCGAGGAAGCCGACGACGACGCCCATCGTCATCGGCTGATCAACACGAAGGAGCTCCCGCCGAAGGGCGACGCCATCTCCGGCCGCGTCCCACTGTTCTTCAACGCCGACGTCGTCATGGGCGTCGCTCGGCCGTCGACCGCGATGCCGAAGAACGCGTTCTACCGGAACGGCCAGGCCGACGAGATGATCTTCGTCCACGAGGGGACGGGCGCCTGGGACACGGTGTTCGGGAGCTTCCGCTACGGCCCCGGGGACTACCTCGTGAGCCCGATCGGGACGACGTGGCGGCTCGAGCCCGACAAGGGCAGCGCCCAGCGGATGCTGTGGCTCGAGGCACCGTCCGAGCTGGAGCCGCCGAAGCGGTATCGGAACGATTACGGCCAGCTCCTCGAGCACTCGCCGTACAGCCAGCGCGACATCAGGGCGCCCGAATGGACCGATGCCCGGACCGACACAGGCGAATTCGTCGTCCACGTCAAGGTCCGCGACCGGATCACGGCCTACCACTACCGGCATCATCCGTTCGACGTCGTCGGCTGGGACGGTTACCTCTGGCCATACGTCTTCAACATCGGCGACTTCGAGCCGATCACCGGGCGGGTCCACCAGCCGCCGCCGGTCCACCAGACATTCCAGGCCCGGAACTTCGTCGTCTGCTCGTTCGTGCCGCGCAAGTTCGACTACCACCCGCTGTCGATCCCGGCGCCGTACAACCACTCGAACATCAACAGCGACGAGGTCATCTACTACGTGGCCGGCAACTTCATGAGCCGGCGCGGGGTTGACATCAGCTCGTTCACGCTGCATCCCGCGGGCATCCCCCACGGGCCGCACCCGGGCACGGCCGAGGCCTCGATCGGCAAGGAGGCGACCGAGGAGCTGGCGGTGATGGTCGACACGTTCCATCCGCTGCGGTTGACAAGACAGGCCAAGGAAATGGACGACCACCGCTATCCGTACAGCTGGCTGCCGCCCGAGGACGGCGGGGCCGAGGCGAAAGAGCTGGCCAGCCGCGGCCCCGAGGCGTTCCCGGACTGATCACTCATTTGGTGTCCTGCCACACGTCATCATCCTCGCCGTCGTCGCCGGTGTCCCAGTACAAGCGCCCTTCCATGAGCACGAAGGGGTCCAGCATCAATGGCCAGGTCTGTCCCAGCTCGAGATCGATGAGGATGTGCGCAACGATCTCGGAAGGCGTCGTCAGCGGGAGGCTGATCAGGACCGACCGTCCGGGCACACCGAAGACCTGATCCTCCGACCCGAACAGGCGCTTCAGCTCGTCGGCCACGAGCAGCAGCGACGAGGCCCAGGCAACGTCCCGGTCGACCATCCGGATGATCCTGCCGCTCAGCGTGCCGCCCCTGACGGTGGTCGTCGGAAGCTTCGAGGCGCGTGCCTCCAGGTTGGCCAGGGCGACCCGGTGAATTTGGTCAGCTGAGCATTCCCATCGCTCGGCTATACCCGCGTCTACGAGAGGGAAGGCAGCCCCGACCGCCACGCCGTAGACGATGGCGCAACCCAGCTCCGAAACGCCCCGCACGGGCGGGTCCTCGTCGGCGTCGAGATATGGACCGGCAAGGAGAGGCAGAAGCCTGGGCCTCGCCCAATCCCAGGGCACCGGCTTCGGCATCCGCCGGACGGCCCTGTGAAACGCTCGCTCCTCCTTGATAGCTGCCGTGGCAAAGCCGACCGCTCGGCGGATACGGCCGCCCCGGTCCCAACGGTTCGGTGGCATTGGCGCAGCATCGCCGATGCTCCTTATGGCGCACTTATCCGCGCCTTCCCCCCTGGTGCACGATGACGTGGTCCGGTCTGACCGGTCGGCGGGGCTACCGTCGCCACGTTCGTGCTGCAACGATCGAGACATGGCCTCGCCCTTTCGGTCCGCTCCGGACGATCCCCGACCCGCGCGGCGCCGCTCGCTTCCCCGGCTGGACCACGCCCTGCTCCTCGCAGGCTCGGCGATCATGATCGTCGCCGCCCGGTTGCAGTGGATGCGCGGCCAGACCCGGATGAGCGGGTACGTGGACTGGACCGGCATCGACGACACCGGTGAGGGCGGGATGCTCCTCGTCTACGGATTGATCGTCATCGGCTTCGTCCGCTGGCGCGGATCGCTCGAGGACAACGAGCGGAAGTCACGCTGGCTCCAACTCGCGATCGCGCTGGCCGCCGCGTGCCTGTGGGTGATCTCGTACCGGAAGCTCGTCACGATGTCGTTCGACACACCCGGCGGCGCACGCCCCGAGATTGGCGTGTACGCGGCCGGCATCGGGGTGCTCGTCACGCTCGCCGGGGCGATGCTCGCCGCCCGCCGCTGGGCGGACCCGCGGGCCCCGCCACGGTCGCGCACGGTCCGCCGCGACACCGTGCCGCTCGAGCCCACGACTGGAAGCGACGGCTATGCGACGAGTGCGCGGGTCGAGCGGCGGGACCCACCTCGCGACGGCTGAGCGCGACCCGCATGATAGGGACATGACCGCCGCCGACCGTCGCCCGCTCCGCGACCGGATCCTTGCCGGGGAGACCCTGTTCGGCCTGTTCCTCGACCTGGGCTCGCCGATCGCCGCCGAGCTCGCGTCGCGGGCTGGCTACGACTGGCTCGTCATCGACCTCGAGCACGGAGCCGCCACGGAAGCGGACCTGCTCCTGCTGCTTCACGCCGTCGAGGCCGGAGGCGCGGCGGCCCTCGTCCGCCCCCAGTCGGGCGAGCGGCTGCGGATCGGCCGGGCGCTTGACATGGGCGCCCGCGGAATCGTCATCCCTCGGCTGAACTCCGCGGACGAGGCACGCGAAGCCGTGACGTTCCTGCGCTATCCGCCGGAAGGTGGACGCGGCGTCGCTCTCCGCGCCCGCGGCGCCGACCTCGGGGCGATCACCCACGATCGCGTCGGGGAGGTCAACCGCCGGATCGTCGGGCTCGTCCAGATCGAGTCCCCCGGCGCCCTCGCCGACGCCGACGCGATCGCCGCGATCGACGGCGTCGACGTCTTGTTCGTCGGCCCTGCGGACTTGTCCCACTCCCTCGGCGTCCCTGGGCGATTTACCGACCCGGCGTACCAGGACGCCCTTCGGACGGTCGTGGCGGCCTGCCAGGCCCACGGCAAGGCGGCGGGGATCCTGCTCTACGACACGACGGCGGTGGCCGCCCACCTCGAGCTCGGCTTCAAATTCATGGGGATCGGGGCGGACGCCGCTTTCGTTGCGGATGGCGCTGCAAGGGCGCTCGCAGCCGTCCGCGAGTCCGAAGCGAAGTAGCCCCTCGTCCCCGTCACTCGTCGGCGATGCGAACCACCGGCTGCGGTGGCCGGAGCGCCGCCGGCCCGGTCTGGGCGATGACGACGCCGAGGAGGATGAGCGCCCCACCGGCGAGCTGGATCGGTTGGAGCGATTCGCGCAGGAGGATCGCCGCCAGTGAGATGGTCCAGACCGGCTCGATCGTGCTGAGCAGGGCAGCCTGGGCCGCACCCACCCGCTGCGTGCCGGCGTAGAACGCCTGGATCGCGACGAACGTCGACACGACTCCGACGCCGACCAGGCCGAACCACGCACCGGCCGGCACGTCGCCTGGGCCGACCGGGAGTCCGAGAACGACCGCCGACAACCAGTAGGTCGTGGCGGTGGCGGTCATCATCAGGGCGGTCGCCGCGCTCGCCGCGACTCCGGCCCCGGCCCCGCCACCGGCGCGGTCTTCTCCAGCCTCACCCCGCTCGCCGGACAGCCGCGCCGCGAGGACGATCCAGATCGCGTAGATCACCGGCGACGCGACAACGAGCAGCAGCCCGTCGAGCGGCGGCGCGCCGGTCGTATCGATCCCGCCGACGGCCAGAATCACCCCCACGAGGGCGAGCCCGAGCGCCCCCCACGCCCGGGTCCCCCGGAGGCGCCGCCCGAAGCGGAGCGTCAGGACCGCCACGAGCGCCGGGTAGACGTAGACGATCAGGGCGGCCAGCGACGCGTCGACGGTCTCGAGGCCCGCGAAGTACGTGGCGGAGTTGCCGACGTAGAGGACCCCGAGTGCGAGCGACCCGAGGACGAGCCGTCGATCGAGCGACCGGAGCGCCTGCCGGTGGGCCGGCCATGCCAGCAGCCACAGCCAGGCCAGGGACGCCCCGAACAGGAACCGCCACGAGCTCAGGACGTGCCAGCCGACACCGGCCGCGTAGGCCGGCTTGGCGAACAGGGCTCCGGAGCCAAAGGCGCAGGCGGAAATGAGCACGAGGGCGACCCCGAGGGCCCGGCGGCGGTCCACCGCCGGAGGCTAGCAGTCCCGACGGCTCGGCCAAGGCGGACGGGCTACACTCGTGGCGTGAGTGATCTCTCCGAGCGCGGCGTCGCGACGCGCGTTCCCAACCTCGTCGACAGCCGGCTCAAGCTGGTCAGCCGCCGGGAGCCCGTAACGGTCCCGCCCGGGACGAGCCTGGCCGACTGCGTCGGGGCGATCCAGCGCTCCGGGACGGGCGATTCGGTCTTCGTCACCGCGCCCGACGGGCGCCTCGCCGGCGTCCTGACCGAGCGCGACATCTTCGCCCGGCTCGTCGGCGGCGACGTCGACCTGGGCCGGCCCGTCGAGACGCTCATGACGATCAAGCCCCAGCACCTCCACCTCGAGGAGACGGTCCGCGACGCGATCGAGCTGATGCAGACGGGGCGCTACCGGAACGTGCCCCTGCTCGACGAGGACGACACGCTCGTAGGCGTTGTCCGGCCGCAGGACATCCTCAAGTTCCTCGCGGAGGCGTTCCCGGAGGAGCTCCTCAACCTCCCGCCGCGGCCGCACCAGCTCATGAAGAAGCCCGAGGGCGGATGACGACCGAGACCAAGGCGCCCGAGATCGACGTCCGCGACCTCGAGCGGGTCACGATCCGTTTCGCGGGCGATTCCGGCGACGGAATGCAGCTGACGGGAACCCAGTTCACCCGAACCGCGGCCGTCTTCGGCAACGACATCAGCACCCTGCCGGACTTCCCGGCGGAGATCCGCGCCCCGGCCGGCTCGCTGCCGGGCGTGTCGGGCTTCCAGATCAGTTTCTCCAGCACGGACATCCACACCCCCGGCGACGAGCCAGACGTGCTCGTGGCGATGAACCCGGCGGCGCTCAAGACAAACATCGGCGACCTGCCGGCGGGCGGCGCGCTGATCGTCAACAGTGACGCCTTCGGCCCCCAGAACCTGCAGAAGGCGGCGTACGCATCGAACCCGCTGACCGACGGCTCGCTCAAGCACGTCACCGTCTTCGAGGTCCCGATCTCGACGCTCAACACGCGGGCTCTCGAGGGCCTCGACATGACCTCCAAGCAGGTCGACCTGACGAAGAACTTCTTCGCCCTCGGCCTGATGTTCTGGCTGTACGAGCGGTCGATGGACCCGACGCTCCGCTGGATCGACGAGAAGTTCTCGAAGCGGCCGGTCATCGCCGAGGGGAACCAGCGGGCGCTGAAGGCGGGCTACGCGTTCGGGGAGACGACCGAGATCTTCCACACCCACTACCGGGTCGCGCCCGCGAAGCTCTCCCCCGGCACATACCGCAACATCACCGGCAACGAGGCCACCGCGCTGGGTTTCCTGGCCGCATCGAAGCTCGCCCACCGCCCGTTGTTCTACGGCAGCTACCCGATCACCCCGGCCTCGGACATCCTCCACCAGCTGTCCGGCTACAAGAACTTCGGGGTTAAGACCTTCCAGGCGGAGGACG
>JBBDZZ010000035.1:0-6127 GCA_040899885.1 Chloroflexota bacterium
CCCCCCCCCCCCCCCCCCTCGACCGGGCCGCGAACGTCTCGGTCCGCTTCACCCAGCCGATGAACCGGGCCACGACCGCGAAGGCGTTCTCCGTGTCCGTCGGCGGCAAGGCGGTCGGCGGCAAGGTCAGCTTCTTCGAGAACGACACTGTCCTCGCCTTCGATCCCGCCTCCGCTCTCCCGTATGGGCAGACCGTCGTGGTGCGCGTCGCGTCGAGCGCGACGTCGGCGACGGGAGTCGCGATCGCCAGGGAGACAACCGGCAGGTTCACGACGGCCGCAAAGCCCGCGGCCCGGGCCGCCACGCCATCAGCGCCGAAGACGACGGCTGTCGCCCCACCCGCCGGAGCCGGGGCCGGAGCCGGAACCTGGACGGCAGTCGAGGCCTACTACCTCGATCTCATGAACTGCACCCGGACGGGCGGGATCGTCACCGGGGCCGGTTCGTGCAGCAGCCCCGGCGGCCGTGCCGTCGCGGCGCTCAAGCTCGACGCCGGCATCTCCGCGAAGGTCGCCCGGCCGTACGCGAAGATTCTCGCCACGCGCAACCTGTGCACTCACTTCGCGAGCGGCGGTCCGTCCACCCGTCTCCGCAGGGCCGGCTACACGAGCTACAACTGGGCGGAGAACCTCGGCTGCCGGTCCGGCAACCCTGCTGCGGCGGTCCTCGGGTCGCACCTCTACTTCCAGGCCGAACGGGCCTGGAGCCCGGTCGGGGGGCACTATCGGAACCTCATGAACGCCAAGTACGACCGGGTGGGCATCGGGGTGTGGGTCTACGGCGGGCGCGTCCGCCTCGTCGTCGACTTCTACCACCCGTAGGCAGCACGTTGGCTGGCGACACGGTGGTGATCCGCAATGCGGTCATCCACCTAACGAACGAGCAGCCCCTCCTGGCCGACCTCTACGCGCTGCCAGCGCCGGGCGACACCGTGATCATGTGCACGAACCTCCGGACGATGGGCGGCAAGCGGCCCGTCTTCGCCGACCACATCGATTCGGTCTTCTACTTCCCGTACCTCCACGTCAGGTTCCTCGAGATTCCGCCCGGAGCCGACCCCAGCAGACCCGTTCCGGACGGCAAGGTCCGCAAGGCCGAGCCCGAGCCGGAGGTCGAGCTCGAGATCGACGAGGACTTCCTCAAACGGGTGCGGGACGCCTGAAGCGCCGGTAAGGGTCCGCCAAGAACCCGGTGCTACACTCCCGGCCGAATGTCGAAGAACCTCGTCATCGTCGAGTCCCCGGCGAAGGCTCGAACGATCGAACGGTACCTGGGAGATGACTACCGGGTCCTCGCCTCATATGGACACGTGCGCGATCTGCCGGACAACCCGGGCAAGGGCAAGTTCGGGGTGGATGTCGATCACGACTTCGCGCCCGAGTACGTCGTCAGCGACGACCGGCGCAAGCAGGTCGACAGCATCGCCCGCGAAGCGAAGATCGCCGACTTCGTCTATCTCGCCACGGACCTCGATCGCGAGGGCGAGGCAATCGCCTGGCACGTCACGGAGGCCGCCCACGTCCCCCCGGAGAAGAACCGGCGGGTGACGTTCAGCGAGATCACGGAGGGGGCGATTCGCGAGGCCTTCGCCCATCCCCGCGACATCGACACGAATCTCGTCGACGCCCAGCAGACCCGCCGGATCGTCGACCGGCTCGTGGGCTACACGCTCAGCCCGCTCCTCTCGCGCAAGGTCCGCGGCGGCCTGTCCGCCGGCCGGGTCCAGTCTGTCGCGGTCCGGCTGGTCGTCGAGCGGGAGCGGGAGATCACCGCCTTCACGGCCCGCGAATACTGGACCCTCGAGGCGATCCTCGCGACCGAAGCAGGCGAGACCTTCTCCGCGGAGCTCGTCAGGATCGATGGCAAGCCGATCGACGTCGGCGACGGCGGCACGGCGGACCGGCATGCGGCCGCCCTCCGCGAGCGCCGCCCGGTCGTTCGGACCGTCGGCAAGCGGCCGCTCAAGCGCAACCCGGCACCGCCGTTCACGACGTCGACCCTCCAGCAGGAGGCGAGCCGCAAGCTCTCGTTCAGCCCGAAGCGGACGATGTCGATCGCCCAGCGCCTCTACGAGGGCGTCGACACGCCGGATGGCCACAACGGCCTCATCACCTACATGCGGACGGACTCGACCGCGATGGCCGGCATCGCGATGGGCGAGGCCCGCGAGGTAGTCGCGGACCGCTACGGCGAGCGCTACACGATGCCCAAGGGCCGGGTCTACAAGACGAAGTCGAAGGGCGCCCAGGAAGCCCACGAGTCGATCCGCCCGACGAGCTTCCGGCGCGACCCTGATTCGCTGTCCGCCTTTCTCAAGCCGGAGGAGCTGCGCCTCTACCGCCTGATCTGGCAGCGTGCGATCGCGTCGCAGATGGCGTCGAAAGAGATGGAGACGACGACGATCGAGCTCGAGGCGGATCCGTACGAGCTCCGCGCCAGCTCGACGCGGACGTTGTTCGACGGCTTCTCCCGCGTCTACACGGAAGGGCGGGACGACGGCGACGACGAGGATGGCCGCGAGCGCCAGCTCCCGGCACTCGTCGAGGGCGCGGTGACCGACGTCACGGACGTCACGACGACGCAGCACTTCACGGAGCCACCGCCGCGGTTCACCGAGGCGACACTCATCAGGGCGCTCGAGGAGCACGGGATCGGCCGGCCGTCGACGTATGCGGCCACGATCTCGACGATCATGGATCGCGGCTACGTCCGGGTCGAGGAACGCCGGCTCCGGCCGGAGCTCATCGGCGAGATCGTGACGGATCTCCTCGTCGAACATTTCGGTGACTACGTCGACGTGGCATTCACCGCGAAGATGGAGCTCGAGCTCGACGAGATCGCCCGCGGCGAGCGCGAGTGGGTGCCGTTCCTCCGCGCGTTCTATGAGCCGCTCCGGGACCGCGTCGCGGAGAAGCGCCGCGAGCTGCGCCGGAGCGACTTCACCACCGAGCCGACCGACGAGGTCTGCTCCGAGGGGCACCCGATGGTCATCCGACTCGGGCGGAACGGCCGCTTCCTCGCCTGCTCGCTCTACCCGGAGCACAAGGAATCGCGACCGCTGCCGGGCGATGAGCAGCCCGCGCTCGAGGGCGAGGGCGAGCCGTGCCCGAAATGCGGGACCGGGAAGCTCGTTGGCAAGAGCGGCAGGTTCGGGCCATTCGTCGGCTGCTCCCGCTACCCGGACTGCGATTACATCCGCCGGGATGGCCCACCGCCGCCGGACCAGCTGCCGTTCGAGGTCATCTGCCCGAAGAACGGCGACGGCCACCTCGTCGCGCGGCGCGCGCGGCGAACCGGCAACGTCTTCTGGGGTTGCTCGGCCTATCCGAAGTGCGACTACACGACGAATTTCGAGCCGGTCGGAGCGATCCACGACGCCGACGATGGGCCGGTCGGCCGGAAGGGCGACGCCGGGATCTGCCTGCGCTGTGGCGCGACTGTCGAGCTGCCTGAGCCGATCGTCCCCGGCGTGCGGCTGCCGGGCGGCCCGCCGAACCCGGGCGCCCTCGCGCGGCCGGCCCGCGGGGGGCGGCGCACCGGCCGTGGCGGCACCGGCGGGTCACGCGAGCGATCGGCAGGCGGCGGCGGAGCCCGGAACAACGGCCGGGGCGGCCCGCGAAGAGCCCGGCCCGCCGCGGGCGAGACCGCGCCCGAGGCGTGAACCGGGCCGGGCGAAGCCTCCCTCCCGTCGACCCGGCGCTCGAGCGGTTCCTCGGAGCCCTCGCCGCGCGCGACGCCTCACTCCACACCCAGCGGTCGTACCGGACGACGATCTCGCGCTACCTCGAGTGGCTCGCGGGGCGGGGGACCGACTGGCGATCTCCGTCCCGCGCCGAGCTGCGCGCCTACCTCGCGGCCCTGGGCGGCTCGGTTGGCCGCAGCACCGTCGGGCAGCGGCTGGCGGCAATCCGCTCGTTCCACAAGTTCGCGGTGCGCGAGGGGCTCGCGCCGGGTGACCCGTGGGGTGCGATTGCGACGCCGCGCCTGCCGCGCCGCCTGCCCCGCGTCCTCGAGGTCCAGCAGGTCGAGCGCCTGCTCGCCATCGTCGACGCGGATCTCGAGGCCGCGGCGGCCGGGGACCCGTCCCGGGCGGAGATCGCGGCCGCGCTCGCGCTGCGCGATCGCGCGATCGTCGAGACGGCGTACGCCGCCGGGCTCCGGATCAGCGAGCTCGCGTCCGCGGACCTCGCCTCACTGGATCTACGGCGGGGAGAAGTCCGCGTCCTCGGCAAGGGTCGCAAGGAGCGGATCGGGTTGCTCGGCCGGCCGGCCGTCGCGGCGCTCCACGCCTGGCTCGACGACGGCCGGCCGGTCCTTGCCGCTCGCCGCGGCGGGGACGAAGCGCCGGTGGAGCTGTTCCTCAACCACCACGGCGAGCCGCTCGGCGTCCGCGGCCTTCGGTTCCGGCTCGACCGGCTCCGCCGCGCGGCCGGCCTGCCCGAGGGCGTCTCGCCCCACACCCTCCGCCACTCGTTCGCGACCCACCTGCTCGACGGCGGCGCCGACCTGCGGGTCGTCCAGGAGCTGCTCGGCCATGAGAGCCTGGCGACGACACAGGTGTACACCCACGTCTCGCCGACGCGGCTGCGGTCCGCCTACCGCGACGCGCATCCCCGCGCGCGAGTCGCGGTGGCGAGCGGCCCCGACGCTCCCGCCTCGTGACCTCCGACCTGACCCGGGGGCAGATCCTCGCCCGCGCGGGCCTCATCGTGTCTGCTGCGTTCCTCGTCTCGCGTGCCCTCGGCTGGGTTCGGCTCGTCGTCATCGGCAACCTCTTCGATGCCCGCGAGCTCGACACGTTCTTCGCCGCGTTCCGGATCCCTGATCTCGTCTTCCAGCTCGTCGCCGCGGGAGCGCTCGGCTCGGCGCTCATCCCGATCCTCGCCGGCCTCCTCGCTGAGGGCCGCCACGACCGAGCCTGGCAGGTGGCCTCGACGGTCACGAACGTCATGCTCATCGGCCTGCTCAGCCTCGCCGTCCTCCTCGCGGTCTTCGCGCCCGCAGTCGTCGCGGCGATCACGCCGGGCTTCGACGTCATCCAGACGGCCCGGACGGTCGAGCTGACCCGGATCATGCTGCTCGCGCCGATCTTTCTCGCCCTCGGGGCGATCGCCACGAGCCTGCTCAACGCGTCTGGCCGTTTCGCTTCGGCCGCGTTCGCGCCCGCCGTCTACAACCTCGCGATCATCGGTGGTGCGCTCTTCCTTTCTCCCGTCTTCGGAATCGTCGGGCTTGCGCTCGGCGTCGTCATCGGGTCGTTTGCGGCTCTCCTCGTCCTGCTCCGTCCGCTCGCTCGCCTCGGGTTCGTATACGAGCCGCGCATCGACACGCGGGATCCGGAGGCGCGCACCGCGCTCACCCTGTTGGTGCCCCGCGCCGTCGGTCTCGGTGCGACCCAGATCACGTTCATCGTCGTGACGTCGCTCGCGACGACCCTGGGCGCCGGCGCGGTGACCGCCTACAACATCGCCTTCGTCCTCCTCCAGGTGCCGATGGGCCTGGTCGGATCGCCCCTTGGGGTCGTCGTCTTCCCATCGCTGTCGCGCGAGGTGGCGGCCGGCCGGCCGGCGGAATACGTCGCGTTGCTCACCCGCGCCCTGCGCCTCCTCCTCTACGTCATGCTGCCGGCCGCCGGCCTGATGGCGATCCTTCGTCGCCAGATCGTCGCGGTGCTCTTTCCCGCATTCGACCCCGCGCTCGTCGAGCTGACCGCGAACACGCTGCTGTTCTTCCTCATCGGGCTCGGCGCGCACGCTCTAATCGCCGTTCTCGCCCGTGCGTTCTATGCGCGCCAGGACACGCGCACACCGGTCCTCGCGGCGATCCTCGCGGTCGTCCTCAACACGACCCTCGCGGTCATCCTCGTTGGCCCGCTCGGACTCGCCGGGATCGCGCTCGCGATCGCCGTCGCCGCGTGGGTCGAGGCGCTCGTGCTGCTCTGGCTCATGGCCCGCCACGTGCCGCTGATGGGCGTGGCAGACGTCGGCCGCGTCGGCCTCGAGGGCGCGCTCGGGACGCTCATCGCCGGGGCGGTCGGGCTGTTCGTGCTCTACGCGATCGACGGGTTCATCGGGCCATCGCCCGGGGGGGGGGGGGGGGGGGGGGGGGGGGGGGGGGGGGGGGGGGG
>JBBDZZ010000036.1:0-5995 GCA_040899885.1 Chloroflexota bacterium
GGGGCCCCCCGGGGGGGCTACGACGACCGGGACGTTGCGGATCGACTCGAGATTTTCGACCCGGACGACGATCCTCCGTGGAGCGAAGTCGAGCACGCGGATCCGATCGTCGATCGCCCGAACGTTCACAGCCACGATGCTCTCCGGCGAATTCGGGTCCGCCTGGGACAGGTCGACCGTCGCCTCGAAGCTCGAGCTGTCGACCTGGATGCCGGAATCGTCCGGGATGAAGAACCGCACCTGCGTCACGTCGGGCAAGGGCGACAGGAGGATGACCTTGGCGGGCTCGTTCAAGCGCAGGATCGGGATACGGAGGTCGTTGCGCGCCTGGGTGCTCTGGGTCACGACGAGCACGCCGTACAGGAGCGCGGCAAGGAACACCGCGGCGAGCTTGAGCGGCCAGTTATGCACGAGGAAGGCGATGGCGCGTGTCAACGCTGCACCCGGGCGGGGGCGGCTCGCTCCTCCTCGGCCGCGGGCCGATCAGGCTTCTTCTCGGTCCGTCGCCGGCCGTTCCGGCTGACGAACCTGCCCAGCTCCGACAGGCGCGGCGCCCGGCCCCCCGGCCGGAGCGCGCCGGGCGAGGCGGTCGGCCGCCAGCCGAGGAGGCCGTGGCCGGTCGTCGAGCCGAGCAGGGTCTTGATCGCCCGGGCGAGCTGCGCCTCGTTCAGGTTGCGGACGATGCGGGCACGCTCGACCAGGCTGATCTGGCCGTTCTCCTCGGACACGACGACGACGATCGCGTCGGTCTGCTCGGTGATCCCGAGGGCCGCCCGGTGGCGGGTCCCGAAGCGCTCGGTGTGAATGGTCGTCTCGGCCAGCGGCAGGAGGGCCCCGGCCGCGAGGATGTGCTCCCCGCGGATGATCACAGCGCCGTCGTGGAGGGCCGCCCGGGGCGCGAAGATCGTCCGGAGGAGGTCCGCCGACACGTCGCCGTGGATCATCACGCCCGTCTCGGCGATCTCCTCGAGGCCGGTTTCACGCTCGAGGACGATGAGCGCGCCGTGACCGTCGCGCGACAGCAGCCCGGCGGCCCGCCCGATCTCGTCGGCCACGTGCTCGACGGCGCGCTGCTCGGCGGGCGAGAACAGCCAGGCGAAGGAGCCCACCCGCCCGATGCGCTCGAGGGCCCGGCGAAGCTCCGGCTGGAAGACGACGACGATCGCGAACAGGCCCACGACGGCACCGGCCTGCATGA
Source organism: Chloroflexota bacterium (assembly GCA_040899885.1). GTDB lineage: Bacteria > Chloroflexota > Limnocylindria > Limnocylindrales > CSP1-4 > JACDAV01. Next base: position 1,199 of record JBBDZZ010000036.1, read on the forward strand.
TCTGGGTGAGGAGCTGGAGGTTGAGTGCCTGGGCGACCGCGTAGACGGCGAACAGGACCGTGACGCCGATGACCAGGCGCACGGCGCGCGTCCCGCGAATCAGGCTGAACAGCCAGTAGATGAGGAGCGCCGTGATCCCGATGTCGATCAGCGCGGTCGGAGACACCTGGTCGAGGATCGACTCGAGGAGCTGCGGCATCGCCGATCGAGTGTAGCATCGGAGCCTCGCCGCTCCCGTTCATGGGGCGGGGTCGAGCGGCCCTCGTCAGGCGCAGAGGGCGGTGAGCCGGGGGTCGTCGGGGAGGCGGGTCGCCACGAGCTCGCAGACGCGCTCGCGGATCGTCCCGTCCCGGGTGAAGTCCACGAGCCGTCCGAGCAGGAGGATCTTGTCGGCCGCCGGCCCGCGCCAGCCGCGGTCGAGGTAGAGCTCGGCGAGGGCGAGATGGAGCTCCGGATCGGCCGGGGCGAGGCCCAGGGCCAGGTAGCAGGCGTCGAGCGCGGCATCGAGTGCCCCCGCGGCGCGATGGGCGGCCGCCGCGGCCAGCAGGCGGTCCTTCGCCGTCTCGGCGTCCCCCGCGTCCAGCCGGTCCTCCGCCTCGGCCGAGAGCGTCGCGCCATCGGCCGCCTTGGGCTCCGGCTCGGGCGCGGGTGCCGGTGCGGGTTCGGCTGCCGGCCGGGCCTCCGGTCGGGGCTGGGGCTCGGGAGTCGCCACCGCAGGTGCGGTCTTGGGAGTCGGCTCGGGCCGCGGCGACGCTGCCCTCACGGGCGCGTCCGTCTCGGGCCCGGGCAACAAGGCTCCGCCCGCCAGGCCAACCTGCGTGGTCAGCTTCTCGACGTGCTTCCGGCGGGTCCGCGACTCGGCAAGCTCGAGGGCGCGGCTCGCCGTCGCGCGTGCCTCGGGCAGCTTGCCCTCCGCCTCCTGCTGCAGAGCGAGGCGATCGAGGGCGTCGGCCGCCTCGACCGAGCGGCCGAGAGCGGCGAGCGCCTCGGCCCGACCGGCCTGGGCGCTCTCGTCGCGTGGTGACCGGCCGAGCGCCAGCCCGTACGCCGCCAGCGCCTCCTCGGGCCGGCGGAGGCGGAGGAGGACCGAACCGAGGCTGGCATGTGGGAGGGCCCGCTCCGGGGCGAGGTCGCCCGCCTCGCGGTAGGCGATGACCGCCGCGTCGAGACGGTCTCGCAGGGCGGCCACGTGACCGCGCCGGAGCGCCTCCTTGTAGCGCTCGTAAATCGCGTCGCTCACGATCCCTCCCCGTCCGACCCGAGGATCTCCGCGAGGAGGGCCTTCTGGACGTGGAGCCGGTTCTCCGACTGGTCGAGGATCAGGCTGCGCGGGCCGTCCATCACGTCCGACGTGATCTCCTCGCCACGGTGCGCCGGGAGGCAGTGCATGACGAGCGCGTCCGGCCCGGCCGCAGCGAGCAATCGGGCATTGACCTGGTAGCGGGCAAACGCATCGCGGCGCTCCTCGGTCTCCGCCTCCTGGCCCATCGACGTCCAGGCGTCGGTGTAGACGATGGCCGCGCCCCTGACGACCTCCTCCGGATCGGTGGCGAAGACGAGGCGCCCGCCCGTCGTTTCGGCCAGCTCCCTGGCCCGGGCGACGATCCGCGCGTTGGGCGCGTAGCCGGGCGGATGGGCAAGGCGGACCTCGAGCCCAAGGGCCGCGCCGAGGAGTGCGAGCGAGTGGTAGACGTTGTTGCCGTCGCCGACGAACGCGATGACCAGGCCGGAGGTGTCGCCGAAGCGCTCGCCGATCGTGAACAGGTCGGCCAGCGCCTGGCAAGGGTGCTCGCGGAGGGTCAAGCCGTTGATCACCGGGATCGTCGCCTGCGCGGCCAGCTCCGTGACGACCTCGTGCGGGCCGGTCCGGGCCACGATCCCGTCGACGAACCGGTCGAGGTTCCGGGCGACGTCGCGGACGGTTTCGCGCGCCCCGAGGACGGTATCGTGGGTGAGGTAGATCGCGTGGCCGCCGAGCTGCGCCATGCCGGCGTCGAACGTCACCCGTGTCCGCAGGCTGGGCCGCTGGAAGAGCATTGCGAGCGTCCGCCCGACGAGAGGCGGATCCGCGTGCCGGCGGGTCGCCCGGAACTCCGTCTTGAGGGCCGTCGCGCGAGCGAACAGCGCCCCCACCTCGCCGGCGGACAGATCCGCCGCGCTCAGGAAATCTCGACCTCGGAGGGAGGTGGCGGGCTCCGCTGCGACCTTCATGCTCCCCACTGTATAGCGCCCGCGCGGCGGTTCAGGCCAAGGCGGCAGCGAGCATGGGAGCGAGCGTACTCAACGTACGTGAGCGACCACGCGGAGCTGCCAACGCCGGCATGGGCCGTCCGCGTGGGTGCCTAACGCTTCGTGTATTGAGGCGCTTTCCGAGCCCGCTTCAGCCCGTACTTCTTGCGCTCCTTCATCCGCGGATCGCGGGTCAGGAGGCCAGCCTGGCGCAGGGGCAGGCGGTGTGCGTCCGGGTCGAGCTCGAGCAGGGCCCGAGCGATCCCGTGGCGGATGGCGCCGGCCTGGCCGGTCACCCCGCCACCCTCGACCTTGATCATCGTGTTGAACCGGCCCTCCGTCCCGGTGACCCGGAACGGCATGCGCACGTCAACCTCGTTGACGGCGTTGCCGAAGTGCTCGTCCAGCGACCGGCCGTTGACGACGATCTCACCCTCGCCCGGCAGGAGCCGGACACGGGCGATTGCCGTCTTGCGACGGCCGGTCCCGGAGTAGAACGCAGGCGAAGTCATGTGGGGCTCCTCGTCAGGCGAGCGGCTCAGGCCGCTGGGCCTGATGGGGATGGTCGGTGCCGGCGTACACCTTCAGCTTGCGGAGCTGCTGAACGCCGAGGCGGGTGTGCGGCAGCATCCCCTTGACCGCCCGGCGGATGACTTCCTCCGGACGGCGTGCGAGGAGGTGACCGAGCGTCTCCTGCCGGAGGCCCTGGGGATAGCCGCTGTGGCGTATGTAGAGCTTGCTGTCGAGCTTGTCGCTCGAGACGACGATCCGGCTAGCGTTGAGGACGATCACGTGGTCGCCGGAATCGAGGGTCGGGCTCCACGTGGGCTTGTGCTTGCCCTCGAGGACGCGAGCGATCCGGGACGCGAGCCGGCCGAGCGTCTCGCCCGACGCGTCGACGACGTACCAGCGCCGATCGATCTCGCTCTCCCGGACCGTATAGGTCTTCGCGTTCATCGTTCCTCGTGTTCTCCGTTCGGTCGCCCCGCCGCCCGTCCGATGACGACGCGGCGAAGGCAGAGGCCCCGGGCCGGGGCCGCAGCCCCGTTGAGGGCCGGTCGTCCGGCGGCCAGGGCCGCCGCGACGTCGTGCTCATTCAGTTGTCCGCGGCCCACCTCGAGGAGGACCGCCGCGATCCGTCGGACCATTCCCCGCAGGAAGGAATTCGCCCGAACGTCGATCGTCACGAGCCGTCCCTCCCGCCGGACCCGGACCGAGTGGACGGTCCTGACCGGCTCCCGGTCCGCTGCCCCGAAAGCGCTGAAGTCGTGACGGCCCTCGAGGACCGTCGCGGCCCGCGCCATCGCGGCCGTATCGAGCGGGACCCGCACTCCGAGCGCCGTTCGCTCGCGGAGCGGGCTGCGCGGCCCGTTCCAGACGGTGTAGCGGTACTCCCGGGCCCGCGCCGCTCGGCGGGGATTGAACCCGGCGGGCGTCCGGCGGAGGTCGCGGATCGCGACGTCCGGCGGGAGGAGCCCGTTGATGGCCTCGACCAGGTCCGCCGCCGCGAGCCGCCCGGCGTAGGTGAATGCGATCACCTGCCCCGTGGCATGCACCCCGGCATCGGTCCGGCCTGCTCCATCGACCGCGCGGCGCTCCCCATTGCTGAGGCGTGTCAGCGCGGCCTCGAGTTCACCCTGCACAGTTCGGTGGCCAGTTTGCAGCTGGAACCCGGCGAACTGCGTGCCGTCGTATTCAACCGTCGCGCGAAAGCGGGACGGGGCACTCTCTCGAGTACCTATTCGTGTCTCGTGATGGCGGTCATCAGACGAGCTCGATCTGGACCATTTCGGCTGCGTCGCCCTGGCGCTGGCCGATACGGACGATCCGGGTGAACCCGGAGGTCCGGTCGGCGTACTTCGGGGCGATCTCGTCGAACAGCTTCGTGACGACGAGCGGCTCGTTCGGAAACTCCGCGACGACCGCCCGCCGGGCGGTCAGGTCGCCTCGCTTGGCGAGGGTGATCATCCGCTCGACCCGGCCGCGGATTTCCTTGGCCTTCGCCTCGGTGGTCTTCACCCGCTCGTAGCGCAGGATCGACACCGTCAGGTTCTTGTAGAGCGCGAGCCGCGGGCCCTGCTTCCGGCTGAGCTTGCGACCACCGATCCGGTGGGCCATCGATCAGGACTCCGCCTCGTCGTCGAGGCCTTCCTCGCCGTCGACCTCGAGCCCATCGCCCTCGGCCTCCGGGAGGATGAAGCCGCGCATCCGGAGGCGCTCCTTCATCTCGTCGAGCGACTTCTTGCCGAAGTTCCGCATCCGAAGCAGGTCGTCGTCCTTGAGCTGGAGGAGCTGGCCGACCTTGACGATGTTGTTTCGCTTGAGGGAGTTGTACGCCCGCATCGGGAGGTCGAGCTCCTCGATCGGCATGTCGAGCATGTTCGGCGGGAGCTGCGGTACACCGGGCGCCGACCGATCCACCTGGGCCGCGGCAATCCCGATCGTGATGAACGGCCGGAACTGGTTGACGAGGATCTCCGCCGAGCGGCTGAGCGCCTCCTCGGGCGTGATCGTGCCGTCCGTCTCGATCTCGATCGTGAGCTTGTCGTAGTTGGTCATCTGACCGAC
>JBBDZZ010000037.1:0-7738 GCA_040899885.1 Chloroflexota bacterium
CACGCTTCTCGACGTGGATCCGGGACGGCATGAGCTGCTGGCCCCACACGACGATCCCGGCGCCGATCCCGCCGAGGCAGACGGTGAGCAGAATGCCCTCGAGCTGAGGCTGGCCGCCCAGGACGTACACGACGAGCAGCGAGACGCCCGCGAGCGTGGACGCTCCGAACAGCAGCAGGACGAGGAGCTCTGCGCGACGCTCAGTCACTCGCGACCCTCCGGCAGGAGGTCCGGCTCGCCCTCGCGGGACCGACGCCCGACGAACCGGACGAGCAGCAGGACGCCGGTCAGGCCCACCGCGACGGCCACGAAGCCCTCCGCCACCGGACCGAAGCCGCCGATCGGCGCGCCGCCCGGCGCCGGCAGCGTCCGCAGGTACCGGACGTACGCGATGATCGCGTCGCGATCGTCCTGGCTGAATGAGAACTTCGGCATCACGCCGGGTCCCGCGATGGTCGCCTCGGCGACCTCGAGGTCCCTCGCGTGGCCGAGTCCAACCGCGACGAATCCGCCGCCCACGGCGTTGCCCGCGCCGGTGGCCGCGTGGCAGGCAGCACAGTTCGCCGTGTACAGCTCCCATCCGCGGCGCACGTCGCCGTTCGTGCCGACCTCCGGGATGTCCGGCCCGTTGCCCCAGCGGCCGACGTAGTCGACCAAGGCCCGGATCTGGGCGTCGTCGAAGCGCGGCTTCTGGCGCCGCGGCTGCTGCCCCGGCTCGCCTAGCGGCATCCGGCCGGTCCGGAGGTAGAAGTCCACCGACGCCTTGCCGACACCGATGAGCGACGGGCCGAGGGCGGTCCCCTCCCCGCTCGGCCCGTGGCAGCTCGCGCAGTTCTGGAGATAGAGCGTCGCCGGGTTGTCGCGGACCTGGCCGCTCGGCTCCGCGGCGGCGCCGGCGGTCGGGAGCGGGGTCGCGGTCGCGGCCACGAACAGGAGTGCGCCACCGACCTCGGCCGCGGCCGCCCAGCCGGCGAGGCTGCGCGCTCTCGCCGCGCGGGGCTGGCCGAAAACACCCCCTCGCCCGATGACCGTCGGCCGAATGCGAGTCAGTTGGCGTTTTCTTCGTATGCCGCCGATGGTCATCGGCAGTGACCCCCATCTGCGGCGCGATGCGGTACCGTGCCGGCGATGGCCCCCATCCACGTCGCGCTGGCGTGGGCCGCGGTCGCGGCCGGAGTCGCGCTGCTCGTAGTCGCGTTGGCGACCGCGGCCGGGCGGACCGCCTCGTACCGCGAGCTCGATGCGGCGATCCTCGCCCAGCTGGCGACGACGGGCGCCGCCGCGATCGTCGGGCTCGTCCTGCCGGTCACGGGGTCCGCCATCCGCGACCCACTGCACGTCGTGTACGCGGTGGTAGCCCTCGCCGCCGCGCCGATCGGCCGGTATCTGGGCCGCGGCGATGCGCGGCGAATCGGCCGATTCGCCGTCCTGGCCGGGCTCGTCGTCCTGGGGTCGACGCTCCGGTTGTTCATGACGGGTCGCTGAGCGCCTCGACAGCCGGGTACGTTGGGTACGGGGCCTCCACCTCGCGTCGCCATCCTCCCACCGCCGCGGCCAACCCGCGGGCGCGGTTCGCGCCCATCTTGCACCCTCGTTGCAGGGCCTGCGACAATCTGAGGCAGGACTCTGGAGGCTTCGGGTTCCATCGAGAGGGGTGGGAGATGCCGGTCGCTTCAGGTGTTTCGGTTCACTGCTTTCCGTCGGCGGACGCCGAGTTCCGCGCGACGACCCAGCGGCTCGTGGCCCGCAGCTGGGAGCGGATCCACTCGACAGATCAGTTGATTGCCGTGGTGCAGGCCGCCCTGCGCGAGACGTATCCCGACGCGATCGTGCGCCCCCGCGACGCCCATGCGGAGCTGGGAGAGCCCCTCGTTCAGACCCTCTACGCGTTCCGGGACGGCCGAGCAGCCTGAAACCCGGGAACCACCGCTCCATCCCCGGAGTCTTGCGCCCAACGTGATCGGCCCCTCCAGGGACCGGTCCAGCCCAGGAGGTCCGGGCGATGAGGCGACTCTCCGGTGTTCTCTCGGCCACGCTCGTGGCCTTCGTCCTCACGGTTGGCCCGGCGGCGGCGTGCGGCGGCCTGATCGGCCCGAACGGGGCGGTCAACCTGCTTCGAACGACGACCCTCGCCGGCTACAGCAACGGCGTCGAGCACTACATCACGGCGTTTCAGTTCGCCGGCGGCGGGGGGAGCTTCGGCTCGATCACCCCCCTCCCCGGGATCCCGACGAGCGTCGTCAAGGGCGGTGACTGGACGCTCCAGCGCCTGATCCGCGAGACGGCCCCGGTCCGGGACCGCCTGTTGCTGTTTGGTTCCGCAGCAGCGGCCCCCAGCGCAGAAGAGATCCTGAAGGTGCGGATCGACGCGCTCGACCTGACGGTCCTGCGCGGTGGAGCCGGCGAGATCGGCGTGTGGGCCAAAGACCACGGGTTCCGCCTCCCGCCCGACGCTCCCGAGGTTCTCGACTTCTACGCCCAGCGGAGCCAGATCTTCCTCGCCGCGGCCTTCGACGCCGACGCGGCCGCAGAGCGTGGCCAGCAGCTCGGCGACGGAACGCCGGTCCACATCACGATCCCGACCGACGATCCGTGGGTCCCGCTGCGGATCCTCGCGCTCGGCAAGAACGGTGCGGAGCGGGTCGAGGCGGACGTCTTCCTCCTCACCGAGCGCCGACCGTCGCTTATGCCGACCCCGATCGGCCGGAACGGCCTGAACCTCGAGCACTTCGCGCCGGCGACCGATAGCCTCCTCGACGACCTGCGCAGCGACCGCGACATGGAGTGGGTGCCGGCCCGCGGCTGGCTCACCCAGATCCGGATCGACGCGGCCGCCTCCCAGTTGAAGTACGACCTCGCGATCGACGCGAGCGGCGCGGGGCAGCCGTCCCGGGTCGATGCGGGCTTCGACCTGCCGGGCGTCCTGCCGACGGCGACCGAGAGCTCCGGGCTCGGCCTGGCGCTCGTCTTCGTCGCCCTGGGCGTGGCGGTGATCGGTGGGCTGATGACGGCCGGTGGCCGGCGTCGCGCCACGGTCGCCTGACTTGTCCGTAACCGAGGTCCCCGGCCGCCGAGCCGGGGACCGGGGCTTCATAGGGATCGCGCTGGCCCTGATCGCTGCCAGCGGACTCGTCGCGGCCTTCGTCGCCAGCGCGGGCGCCGCGGCCGATCCGACGACCGTCGAGGTCCGGATCCACTTCTCCCGCTTCATCCCGTCGGCAGTGACCGTGCCGGCCGGCCGGCCGATCACGTTCGTGCTCAGCAACGAGGACCCGATCGATCACGAGTGGATCGTCGGCGACGCCGCCCTCCACGCCCGCCACCGGACCGGCACGGAGCCGACCCACGCGAGCCGCCCGACGGAGGTCTCGATCGACGCTCTTGGAACGAGGACGACGACCGTCACGTTCGAGCGGCCCGGCACGTACACGTTCATCTGCCACTTGCCTGGCCACGAGGCCTACGGGATGACCGGGACGGTCACAGTGACCGGCGGCTGACGGCACGACTCTCCCCGCCCCACACTGGCGGCGTGACGAGCACGGTACGAGCGGCGGTCATCGAGCGGCCGGGGCAGCCGCTCCGGATCGAGGAGCTGACCCTCGACGAGCCACGGGCCGGCGAGATCCGAGTCCGAATGGTCGCGTCGGGCGTCTGCCACTCCGATCTCCACGTCCGCGACGGTGACTGGGAGCGCCCGGGGCCGCTCGTGCTCGGGCACGAAGGGGCGGGCATCGTCGAGGAGGTTGGCCCGGGCATCACGAGTCCCCCGGCCGGCGCCCTCGTCGCGCTCACGTGGTATGCGCCGTGCCTTCGCTGCCGGGCCTGCCGGGCGGGACGCCAGTGGCTGTGCAGCGGCAGCTCGTCCGGCCGGCACCGGCTGCCGGACGGCCGGACGCCCCTCCGCCGAGCCGACGGCTCAGAGGTCTTCGCGTACTGCGGCATCGCGACGTTCGGCGAGGCGATCATCGTCCCAGCCCAGGCGGCGGTCGTCATGCCGGACGGAACCCCGCCGGAGGTCGCGGCGCTCATCGGCTGCTGCGTCTCGACCGGCGTCGGCGCCGTGACGAAGACTGCCCGCGTCGAGCCCGGGGCGGGCGTGGTCGTGATCGGCCTCGGGGGCGTCGGGCTGTCGGCCGTCATGGGTGCCACGCTTGCCGGTGCCTCCCCGATCGTCGCCGTGGACCGCGTGCCGGCGAAGCTCGAACTCGCTCGTGAGCTCGGCGCGACCCATGGGATCCTCGCCACGGACCGGCTCGCGACGGACGCGGCGATCCGCGAGGCGACCGGAGGCGGACCGGACTACGCGGTCGAGGCGATCGGGCTGCCGTCGACGATCGAGCAGGCGATCGAGATCCTGCCGCCCGGCGGGACCGCGGTTCTCGTCGGGATGACGCCGTTCGGCACACAGGCCTCGTTCGAGGTCTTCCCGTTCGTCGACGGTGGCCGCTCGATCCTCGGCTCGAACTACGGCTCGGCCGTGGCCGCGGAGGACTTCCCGCGCTACGCCGCTCTGCACCTCGCGGGCCGGCTGCCGGTCGATCGGCTTATCGATCGCCGGATCGGGCTCGAGGACGTCGAGGATGCGTTCGACCGGATGCGCCGGGGCGAGGGTGCTCGGTCGGTGATCGTCTACGGCTGAGGTCGGCCGGGTCAGGCCGGCGGTTCGGGCTTCTCGATCGGCGGCAGCAGTGGGTTGCCGGTGATCAGCCGGCTGCTTCGCCCATGGGTGAAGAAGCTCCACGCCCAGCGGACGCTGACGACGACTCGGTTCGCGAACCCGATCAGGTACGTGATGTGGATGCCGAGCCAGAGCAGCCAGGCGAGAAAGCCGCCGGTCCGGCCGAATGGCCCGAGCCACGGGATGTTCGTGACACCGCTCAGCCGGCCGATGACGGCGACGTCGCCCCTGTCCGAGTAGCGGAACGGCGGCGTCGCCTCCCCACGCAATCGCCTGAGAATCGTCCGCCCGACGTGACGGCCGGGCTGGATCGCGCCCTGGGCGACGCCGGGCACGGGCCTCTTCTCCTTCCACGGCTGGACGGCGGCGTCGCCGATGACGAAGATCTCGGGCCGGCCGGCGATCGTGAGGTCGGGCGTCACGATGACCCGACCGGACTTGTCGGTCTCGGCCCCGGCGGCGACCGCGACGGTCCGGGCGAACGTCGAGGCGAGGACTCCGGCCGCCCAGAGGACCGTCCGGGCCGGGATCCGCTCCTCCGCCTTGCCGACCGCGACGCGGACGGACTTCGAATCGACGTCCTCGACCTTCGTCCCCGTCCTGACGGTCACCCCGAGCCGCTCGAGCTGCCGGGTCGCCGAGCGCGACCGCCCCTCCGGGTACGTCGGAAGGATCCGGTCCATTGCCTCGACGAGGAGGATCCGGGAGTGGGATGGGTTGATCGAGCGGAAGTCCCGTTTCAGCGTGTCGTTTGCGATCTCGCCGAGGGCTCCGGCGAGCTCGACCCCGGTCGGGCCGCCGCCGACGACGACGAACGTCATCCACTCGGCGCGCCGCTCGGGGACGGCCTCCCGCTCGGCCGCCTCGAAGGCGATGAGGATCCGCCGCCGGACGTCGATCGCATCGTCGATCGACTTCAGGCCCGGCGCGTCGCGGGCCCACTCCTCGTGGCCGAAGTACGAGAAGCGGGCGCCGGTCGCGACGATCAGGCTGTCGTAGTCGATCGGGCCGCCGTCAGACAGGAGGACACGGCGCGCGTCCACATCGATCCCCACCGCCTCGCCGAGGAGCACGGTGACGTTCTTGCGCTTGCGGAAGATCGAGCGGAGCGGCTGGGCGATCTCGCCGGGGGCGAGGGAGCCGGTCGCGACCTGGTAGAGGAGCGGCTGGAAGAGGTGGTGGTTGCGCCGGTCGACGAGGGTGACGTCGACCTCGGGCGCCTTGCTCAGCTCGCGGGCCGCGTACAGCCCGCCGAACCCGCCGCCGACGATGACGACGCGGTGCGGGTTGCCTGAGCCTGGAGCCTGAGACATCCCGCCGAGTCTATAACTCGATCACTGCAAGCCGGCAGACATGTATCGCGCCCATCGGTGGATGTGCCCGCGGCCCGAACGAGGGTTTGCTTGCTGCATGTCCTTCGACGGGCCGTCAGGTCGTGGCCGCCAGCTGGCAGAGGGTGACGATGCGCGCAGGCGCCGTACGGCCCTCGGGTTGCTCCTCCCGCTCGGCGCACTGCTCTTCGCCGTGGTGGCGCTGTCGGTGATCGGGCGCACCCTGTTCGGCCCGGGCAGCGAGGTGCTGGAAGCGACCGCCACGCCTGCAGCGCAGCGTTCCCAGGTCGCAGTGGTGCCGTCCACGCCGACCCCTTCCCCGGCTCCGACGGCGTCGCCGACTCCCAGCCCGACGCCCAGCTCAACGCCCACGGCCGAGCCGACGCCCGCACCCACGCCGACTCCGCAGCCCACCGCACCTCCGACACCGCGCCCAGTCGCAGCTCGAACACCCGCACCGACGCCGAGGCCGGCGCCGGCCCTACCGGCCCGTGACCCGGCCGAGACGGTTGCCCGCTTCTACTACCTCGTGGAGACGCATGACTTCGACGCCGCGGCCGCGTTGTGGACCGCGCGGATGCGCCGCCAGTACCCGCCCAGGGGCTACATCGACGGACGCTTCGCGCGGACGACCCGGATCGACCTGCGCCGAAACGAGATCGTCGCCCTCAATGCCCGCGCAGGCACGGCCGTCGTCGCGGTCAACCTGATCGAGTACCGCACGGTCGAGCCGTCGCCGCGGCGATTCATCGGCCGGTGGGACCTCGTGCTCGTCAACGGCCGGTGGTTGATGGACCGGCCCCACTTCTGACCGCTACTTGTCCCTCTCGGCTCCGGCGAGGGCCGCCTGCGCGGCGGCGAGACGGGCGACCGGCACACGGAACGGCGAACAGGACACGTAGTCCAGGCCAATCTGGTGGCAGAACGCTATCGAGGCCGGGTCGCCGCCGTGCTCGCCGCAGATCCCCAGCTCGATGTCCGGCCGGGTGGCCCTCCCCTTCTCCACCGCCATCCGCATGAGCTGCCCGACGCCCGACACGTCGAGCGACTGGAACGGGTTCTCCGGCAGGATTCGGCGTTCGACGTACGCGAGCAGGAAGCCGCCCTCCGCGTCGTCGCGGCTGAAGCCGAACGTCATCTGGGTGAGGTCGTTGGTCCCGAAACTGAAGAAGTCGGCGTGCTTCGCGATCTCGTCGGCGGTCAGGGCGCCGCGCGGCACCTCGATCATCGTCCCGAACACGTAATCGACCTTCACGCCCGCTTTCTCTTCGACCGCCTTCGCCTCCGCCTCGAGGATTCGCTTCGTCTCGGCCAGCTCGTTCACGTGGCCCACGAGCGGAATCATGATCTTCGCCTTGGGCTGGAGCCCCTCGCCCTTCACCTTGATCGCGGCATTGAGGATCGCCCGGGTCTGGATCTTCACGAAGTCCGGAATCATCAGTCCCAGGCGGCAGCCGCGCAGGCCGAGCATCGGGTTCTGCTCGCGGAGCGCCTCGACGGCCTTGAGGAGCGTCCGCGCCTCGGTGTATGTCGGGTCGCTCTCCTTCGTCTTGAGTGTGCGGAGCCGGGTGACGGTCTCGATCAGCTCCTCGTGCGAGGGCAGGAACTCGTGGAGAGGCGGGTCGATGAGGCGGATGACGACCGGCAGGCCGGTCATCGCCCGGAAGATCCCCTCGAAGTCGCCCTGCTGGAGGACTTCGAGCTTGGCCATCGCGGCATCGAACCG
>JBBDZZ010000037.1:7838-36671 GCA_040899885.1 Chloroflexota bacterium
GCCCAGCCGAGGATCTTCTGGAGCTCGGGCTGGTCCTCGAACCGGGCCGAGACCGTCGGGATCGCGCCGAGGTAGACCTCGCCGGTCGAGCCGTCGACGCTGATCGGGTCCCCCTCCGCGAACGTCTGGCCGCTCGCCGTCGCGGTGCGGGCGGCGTAGTCGATGACCAGCTCGTGGCAGCCGGCGACGCATGGCTTGCCGATCTGGCGCGCGACGACCGCGGCGTGGGACGTGGCCCCTCCGCGTGCCGTCAGAATCCCCTGCGCGACCGCCATTCCATGAAAGTCGTCCGGTGACGTCTCTATTCGAACGAGCACGACTCTCTCGCCGGCGGCGGCTTGCTCGGCGGCCCGGTCGGCGTTGAACACCGCCTTTCCCACGGCCGCGCCAGGTGACGCGTTCAGGCCCTTGGCGATCCGCTTGGCCTTCTTCAGGGCCGCCGGATCGAACTGGTCGCGGAGGAGCTGGTCGACGTGCGCGGGCTCGATCCGGCCAAGTGCCTCGTCCTTCGAGATCACACCCTCGTCGACCATGTCGACCGCGATCTTCACGGCGGCCGCCGCCGTGCGCTTCGCGGAGCGGGTCTGGAGCATGTAGAGGCGGCCGCGCTCGATCGTGAACTCGAGATCCTGGACGTCGCGATAGTGCCGCTCCAGGCGCTCGCTGATCCGCTGGAACTCGGCGTAGACCTCCGGCATCTCGTGCTGCATCTCGGCGATCTTCGGAGCCGTTCGGATGCCGGCCACGACGTCCTCGCCCTGGGCGTTCGTCAGGTACTCGCCATACAGGACCTTCTCGCCGGTGTTCGGGTCGCGGGTGAACGCGACTCCGGTCCCGGAGTCGTCGCCCATGTTCCCGAACACCATCGTCACGACATTCACGGCCGTGCCGAGATCGTCCGGAATCTTGTTGAACTTCCGGTAGTCGCGGGCACGCTGTCCGAACCACGACGCGAATACGGCCTTGATCGCGAGGTCGAGCTGCTCGTACGGGTCCTCGGGGAACGACCGGCCGCTCGCGTCCTGGACGATCGCCTTGAACTCGTCGACGAGCGCGCGCAGGTCGTCCGCACCGAGATCCGTGTCCTGCGTGACCCCGCGCTCGTGCTTCTTCGACTCGAGGGCGTGGTCGAACCGCTCGCCATCGACGCCCATCACGATCCGCCCGAACATCTGGATGAAGCGGCGGTAGGCGTCCCAGCCGAAGCGGTCGTTGCCGGTCAGAGCGACGAGGCCGTCGAGGGTCTGCCCTGTCAGGCCGAGGTTGAGGACGGTATCCATCATCCCGGGCATCGAGAACTTCGCCCCGGACCGCACGCTCACGAGGAGCGGATTGGCCGGGTCGCCGAAGCCCTTGCCGGTCTCCCGCTCAACCTCCTTGACCGCCTCGAGAACGTCGTCCCACAGGCCCTCGGGGAGGCGCTCGCCGGCGGCGAAGTAGTCGTTGCAGGCCTCGGTCGTGATCGTGAAGCCCGGCGGGACCGGCAATCCGGCGGTCGTCATCTCGGCCAGGCCCGCGCCCTTGCCTCCGAGCAGGTCGCGCATCTGCGCATTGCCCTCGGCGTGGCCGCCACCCCAGGCGTAGATGTAGCGCTTGGGCGCCCGGTGGGCACGCTCGGCGGTGGGAGCGAGGGTTTCGGCCATGAGGGGCGGGCTCCTTGGGCACCCGGCGATGACACCAGCCGGGCGAGACAGCACGATGACGGGGCGATTGTATCGTCCGCAGCCGCCTGGTCAGATCCAGCGGGCAGGCGGCCGGCAGGCCGACGTGCCCGAGGACTAGGCTGTGAGCCATGGCCATGCGCTCGCGCACACTCCTCGCGGCTATCGTGGCCCTCGTCGCTTCGGTCGCCTTGCTCGTCACGCTGGTGCCGGGTTTGCTCGGTCCACGGACCGCGACGCCCGAGAGCTCGCAAGGGACCCCTACCGGCACCGCGGTAGCGGTGGACGGATCAGGCACGCCCGCCGCGCGTTCCACGGCGCCCATGCCGCCGCCCGCCACGCCCTCCCCGCCCACTCCGAGCCCGAGCCCGACGCCCCGACTCCTCCGCGAGGGCTGCCGGCCGGGCGCAGGCGATCCGGTCGCTCGGGCGAACGACCTCCTCGCCAACCGCTACACGTTCTCGAACATGCCGACGGTCGAGCTCCCGGCTGACCCTCGCTGGAACGAGAACCCGATCAAGAGCCGGAACTGGGAGTTCCAGTACCACACGCTGCGCTTCGTCTGGGACCTGACGGCGGCATACGAGCAGACCGGTGACACGCGCTATCTCGACCGGGGCGGCGTCCTGCTGCGCGACTGGGTCGAGGACAACCCGCGTCGTGCCGGCCGGTCCGTCTTCTCGTGGAACGATCACGCCACGGCGTGGCGGGCCGTCGTCCTCGTCTGCGCCGCCGAGCTCCTCCCGGATGCGCCGTGGCTGGCTAACGCCGTGCTCCTGCACGGTCGAACGCTGGCCGATCCCGCCTTCTATGTCCGGCACGGCAATCACGCGCTGAACCAGAACGTTGGACTGCTCGAGGTGGGCTGTCGACTCGGTCGGCGCGACTGGATAGACCTCGCCGCCAACCGACTCGACCGCCTTGTGCGCGAGAGTGTCGACGACGAAGGCGTCACGAACGAGCAGTCGGTCTTCTACCAGTTCTACAACTGGTCCAACTACGAGCGGGCCCGGGGCCGCCTGGCGGCGTGCGGGGTTCCGGAGCCGGCGTCCCTCGCCCGGATCGACCGGATGTCGGAGTTCCTTGCCCACGCGACCCTTCCGAACGGCGAGTACGCGATGCTGGGTGCGACGCCGCAGCGGAAGGCGACGTCCATCCCGGGCACGATCGCCGAATACGTAGCCACGCAAGGCGCATCGGGTCCGCGGCCGACGAGCCGGTTCGCGATCTTCGAGGCCGGCTTCGCGTTCGGTCGCAGCGGCTGGGGCGAGGACAGTCCATTCGCGGAGGAGATCGCGTGGTCGGCCCGCTTCGGTCCGGGACTGAAGTGGCACGGTCACGCCGACGGTCTGTCGCTGACCCTGTACGGCCACGGCAGCCGGCTGCTCGAGGATCCGGGGTTGTTCACCTACAACGCCGACCGCTGGCATCGGTACGCGCTGGGGCGCACGGCTCACAACGTCGTGACCGTCGACGGCCTCGCCTACGACGCGTCGAGACCGACGCTCCTGGTCGCCCAGTCCACATCGGCCAGCAGCGATTACCTGCTCTTGCGCAACCGGGGTGTGGCAGGGGTCGACCATCGGCGCCGAATCGTCTTCTCGCCGCGCCTCGGGTACGTGCTGGTCGACGACGCGCTCACGTCCAATGCGCCTCGCACGTTTCGCCAGTTGTGGCACGTCGTCGCCGATGGCAATCCGGTCATCGAGGACGGCGTCGTTCGGACGCGCCGGGAGCGCGGCAACCTCGCGATCGTTCAACTGTTGGGGACCGGCACGCCGCGAATCGTCGTTGGTCGCACGGACCCGGTCCAGGGCTGGTTCTCGAAACAGCTCGAGCATCGGATCCCGGCTCCCGTCGTCGAGGTCCCCCAGCGGGGTCGCTCGGTACGCTATCTCACGCTGCTGCTGCCGTCAGCGGAGGAGGACGCCCGGTACGACGTTCGCGACCTCGAGGTGAGGCCGGGCGGCTTCTCGCTGACGATCACCTTCGGCGGGTTGACCGAGCGGGTGGTCGTGGACGGCGAGACGGCCTCGATCGCTCCCGTGAGCTGACTCCAGGCAGGGCTGTCCGAGGCCGCGAACCCGGTTGGGACGCTCACCGTCCCCCCGAGTGGGCCGAACGTCCGGTGGTCCTGCGTACCTCCGAGCCCGAGGCATGGCCGCCTTCCGCTGACACAGTCGGGTCTCCGCCTGCGCACGCACAGGAGAGACCCTGGACCCCTCACGGCGCCGCCCATTCAGGCTCGCCCAGCTCGTTCTCGCGGCAGCCCTCGTAGGCGGTCTCTCGCTGGGCGGCGCCTCCGCGGCCTCGCCGGCGGCTCCTGGACCCTCCTCGGAACTCCTGGACCCGGCTGCGGAGCCGTCCGACCCCACGCCCGAGCCCACGGCATCGCCCAGCCCGGGTCCCGAGCCTACGCCAGAGCCCACCCCTGTCCCGCCGCCGGCGGTCCCGGCGATCCCGGCCCACTGCCGGGGATGGAGCGACGCGGTCGCGCGGGCGGACCTGCTCCTGGCCGGGCGGTACCGGCTCGCTTACCACCCGACGGTGGCCCTCGGGCTCGACCCGACCTGGCGCGAGGATCCCCTCGCGGACAGGAACTGGGAGTTCATGCACCACTCGCTCCAGGTCGTCTCGAGCCTCCTCGAAGCCGGGGCCGACACGGGCCGCTCTGACTACCTGGCTCGGGCGGAATTCCTGCTGAGCGACTGGGTCGAGGAGAACCCGCGCCTCGGTTCGGCATCGATCTGGGCGTGGGACGGCCATGCAACGGCTTTGCGGGCCGGTGTCCTCGCCTGCGCGTCGACCTACCTGCCGGATCGGCCCTGGCTGCAGAGCGCGCTGCTCCTCCACGGACGGACACTCGCGGATCCAGCCTTCTACGAGATCCACGGCAACCACGCCCTCAATCAGTCGATCGGACTGCTGGAGGTGGCGAACGTCGTGGGCCGGGCCGACTGGGCGAAGCTCGCAAGCGACCGCATTGGGGTGCTGATCCTCGAGAGCGTCGACAGCCAGGGCGTGACGAACGAGCAGTCGATCGCGTACCAGCAGTACAACCTGGGCCGCTACCGCCTGGCCGAGGCGCGCCTGAACGCGATGGGCCTGCCGATCCCGGCGAGCTTCGCGAGGCTGGACCAGATGCCGAAGTTCCTCGCCCATGCGACGCGGCCCGACGGGAAGTACGAGACGATCGGCGACACCGACACGATGGCCGCGGTCTCGATCCCGGGCACCTGGGCGGAGTTTGCCGCGACGAAGGGCGCGTCGGGACCGAAACCGCAAGGGACCGTCGCGATCTACCGGGCGGGCTACCTTTTCGCGCGATCGGGCTGGGGCGAGACGCGCGCCTTTTCCGACGAGGTCTTCCTGTCGCTCCGGTTCGGTCCCGCGCCGATCATCCACGGCCACGCGGACGGCACCGCCATCACGTTCTTCGGCTACGGCTCCAGGCTCCTTGTCGACCCCGGCAAGTACAGCTACAACTACGACGCCTATCGGACGTTCGTCAAGGGTCGAACCGCGCACAACGTCGTGACCGTAGACGGCCTCACCTGGAACAGCAAGGCGTCCACGACGCTCGTGAAGCACCGGGCGAGCGCCACGATGGTCGACGCGATCACGACCACGTCGGGCTACAAGGGCGTGAGGCAGCAGCGTCGGGTGACGTACTCGCGAGGGCTCAACTACGTCCTCGTCGAGGACCGCGCCTCGTCGACGATCGCCCGCAGGTTCCGCCAGCTGTGGCACCTGTCCGAGACGGCCAACCCGCTCGTCTCGAGGACGAGCTTCCGGACGCGGAATACCCGGGGCAACGTGCTGGTCCGCCAGCTCCTCCCGGTCACCTCATCGGGCATCGTCAAGGGCAGGACCAAGCCGGTTCAGGGCTGGATCTCGCACAGGCACGGGTCCCGCATCGCGGCGCCGGTCGTCGAAGTCGTCAAGAGTGGGACGTCGGTCCGCTACATCACGCTCATCGTGCCTGCCGCTGGCCAGCCGAGGGCGACGATCAGCGGGCTCAAGACGACCACGAGCGGCTACACGGTCGTCGTGACGATCGGCGGCAAGTCGGAGCGGGTCACGGTCAGCGCCACGGGCGCGTGGGTCGTTCCTCTCAACTGAGGCTGGCCCGCCGCTAGACTCTCGTCCATGACCGACGCTCCACCCGAGACACGGGCGATCGACCCGGCCGCGCCTCAGTACAACGCGACCCTCGTCGCTCGCGACGACCAGCACGAGTCCCTCGCCTACTTCGTGGTCCGGTTCGACGGCGAGCCGACCCCGTTCGAGCCGGGCCAGTACATGACGATCGGCGTGTTCGCCGACGGGAGGATCGTCCAGCGGCCCTACTCCGTCGCCTCCGACCCGGCGGCAGCCGGCTCGCACGGTTACGAGATGTACGTGCGGCTCGTGAAGGGCGGCCAGTTCACGCCATTGCTGTGGCGCTTGCCGGTGGGCCACCGGATGCGGATGATCGGCCCGAAGGGGAAGTTCACCTTGGAGCCCGAGGATGACCGGACTCACGTGTTCATCTCGTCCGGGACGGGCAACGCACCGTTCGTCTCGATGATGCGGGCGCACCTTCGCGAGGGACGGCCCCGCCGGACGATCTTCCTCAACGGCGTGTCGTACGAGGCCGACCTCGGCTACCGGTCGTTGCTCGAGGGGTGGGAGCGGTCCGGCGAGTACCCGGTCGCCTACATCCCGACGGTGTCGCGGCCGGGCGATCCCTCGAACGCTTCGTGGACGGGCCGGACGGGCCGGGTCGAATCGATCGTGGGCCCGGTGTTCGACGAGCTGGGGCTGACGCCGTCGAACGCGATCGCCTACATCTGCGGCAACCCGGACATGATCCTCGCCGCCGAGGCGACGCTGCTAGGGCGCGGATTCCCGGAGGAGCAGGTAAAGAAGGAGCTCTACTGGCCGAAGGGCAAGGAACCCAGGGCGGGCGGCGCCGTCGGAACCGCGGTTTCGGACGAGTAGCCCGCGGATACCCGCGACTTACGGGCGTGCGGCGGACAGCCGATCGAGGATGAGCTGCTTGACGCCCTCGACCGGCACCCGCTCCTGGGTCATCGAGTCGCGGTCGCGGACCGTGACGGCGCCGTCCTCGAGCGAGTCGACGTCGACGGTCACGCACCACGGCGTGCCGATCTCGTCCTGGCGCCGGTAGAGCTTGCCGATCGCGGCCGTGTCGTCGTATACGGCCATTGTGTCGCGCTTGAGATCGACCAGGATCCGCTGGCACAGCTCGACGATCTCGGGCCGCTTCTTCAACAGCGGCAGGACCGCGACCTTGTACGGCGCGAGCTCCGGGTGGAGTGCCAGCGAGACCCGCTTCTCGCCGCGGACCTCTTCCTCGCGGTACGCGTCGATGAGGAACGTGAACGCCGCCCGGTCGGCGCCGCCGGCCGTCTCGACGATGTATGGGATGAAGTGCTCGCCGCTCGCCTGGTCGAAGTACTCGAGGTTCTCGCCGGACGCCTCGGCGTGGCGGGACAGGTCGAAGTCGCCCCGGTTGTGGACGCCCTCGAGCTCCTTCCAGCCAAACGGAAAGCGGTACTCGATATCGACCGCCTTCTTCGCGTAGTGGGCGAGCTCGTCCGGCGCGTGCTCGCGGTAGCGGAGCCGGGCGGGAGTGACCCCGTATGCCGCGTACCAGTCGTGGCGCCGGGGCAGCCACTCCTCGAACAACTGCGCGGCATCGGCGGGGCGGACGAAGTACTGCATCTCCATCTGCTCGAACTCGCGCATCCGGAAGACGAAGTTGCCGGGGCTGATCTCGTTGCGAAACGACTTCCCGACCTGGGCGATCCCGAATGGCAGCTTCTTGCGCGAGCTCTGGAGGACGCTCTTGAAGTTGACGTAGCTGCCCTGGGCGGTCTCGGGCCGGAGGTAGACGATCGCCGCCTCCTCCTCGACCGGGCCCATGAATGTCTTGAACATGAGGTTGAAGCGGCGAGGCGGCGTGAGGTGTCCGCCATCGGCCGGATGGCGGAGGTTCAGGCGCTCGACGACGGTCGGGTCCTGCAGGTCCGAGGCCGAGAGGCCCTCGGTCCCCGGGAGCTCGTCGAGCCGGAAGCGGTTGTGGCAGACGAGGCACTCGACGAGCGGGTCGGAAAACGAGCCGACGTGGCCCGACGTCACCCAGACCTGCGGGTGCATGAGGATCCCGGCGTCGAGCCCGACGATGTCGTCGCGCGCCTGGACCATCGCCCGCCACCAGGCCCGCTTGACGTTGCTCTTCAGCTCGACGCCGAGCGGCCCGTAGTCCCAGACCGCGTTGATCCCGCCGTAGATCTCGCTCGACGGGAAGACGAACCCGCGCCTCTTCGCGAGCGAGACGATCGTGTCGAGGCTGGCGACGGCGGGCGCCACGTCGTTCGGGTCGGTGGTGGGGGGCTTGGACACGAGGTTCTCCGCTGGCGGCCGGCCGTGGCAGGGACGGTGCCGGGACTGGTGACCGATCCTACCAGCCGACGGCGCTCACGGGACGGCTTTCACCGGCCGGCGGGCGTCGACGGGCGTCCGCACCTCGTCGAGGAACGCGAGCGACCGAGCCTCCCGTTCGAGAACGTGGCGGATGAAGTCGCGCATCGCCGATTCGACCTCGCGCTCGACCTCGGCAGGCAGCCGGAGCCCGGCAAGCCCCTCGACGTCCATTCGCTGGTAGGCCTTGAGGAGCTTGACCGCCTCGAGCGACAGGCCCGTCCGATCCCGCGGCGGCCCCGGGCATCGCCCGCACAGCACGCCACCCAGTGGCGGTACCCAGCGGAACGATTCGTCGGCCTCGAGGACGCGGTCGCACTCGACGCAGCGATCGACCTCGGGCCGGACGCCCAGCTCGTCGGCGAGGTGCATCTCGTACCAGCGGGCGACGCGGCCGGGGGCCATACCGGCGTCGAGGAGCTCGTAGGCGCGGCGCAGGAGCGAATAGAGCGGCTCGGCGGCGTGGCGCTCCTCGAGCGAGCGGTCGGCCAGCTCGGCGAGGTACCAGGCGGTGGCGGCCGATTCGAGCGTGTCGCGCAGGTGGAGCCAGGCGTGCCCGACCCGGACCTCGGTCACGACGTCGAACGTCCGACCGCGGTGGAGCGCCAGCTGAAGCTCGGCGAATGGCTCGAGGCTGCCGCCGATCCGTGACGTCGGCCGACGGATCCCCTTGGCAATCGCCTTGAGCTTGCCGAGGGCCGGCGTGATCAGCGTGAGCACCCGATCCGCCTCGCCCAGGTCGAACCGGGACAGGACGATCGCGTCGGTCGAGTAGCGACGGGGAACCGGCACGGGCTCGACGGTACCACCCCGGTGCGATCCGATGGGCCGTCCTCGACGAATCCATCTGTAGCCGGCGCGGTCGCGTCCCCCGCGCCGGCGCTCACGTTCCCGGCCTGCCCGGAAACGCTTTCCTGACTGATGACCGTCGGCTGCATACGAATGGAGCCGTGCCGACCGACCAGGGCTCGTATGCACGTGACGGTCATCGCCCAGCGCGGCCCGTACCGTGACTGCCAACAGGCTACTCCGACCGCGCACGTTTGCGACCCCGGCGCTACACTCTCGCCACGATGGCCTCGGTCTCGAACGACCTCGATCTTGCCGCCCTGATCGCGGACACCGAAGCGGAGATCCTCCGCCTGGTCCGCGATCACGACCCGCCGACGGCGGGCCTGTACGAGATGGTCCGCTACCACCTAGGGCTCGACGGCACCGGCGCCCCGGCCGGCAAGCGGATCCGCCCGCTCCTCGGCCTTCTCGCCTACGCCTCGATCGCCGGCGACCACGCTCGAGCGCTGCCGGGCGCGGCGGCGGTGGAGCTCGGTCACAACTTCAGCCTCGTGCACGACGACATCGAGGACGGCGACACCGAGCGCCGCCACCGCCCGACCGTCTGGGCACTCCACGGCGTCCCCCAGGCGATCAACACCGGCGACATCCTGTTCAGCCTGAGCCGGATGGCGCTCCATCGCCTCACCGAGCTGGGTTTCAGTGACGCGAAGGTCCTCCGACTCATGCGCCTGTACGACGAGACGTGCGTCGCGCTGTGCGAGGGCCAGTACATCGACATCCGGACGAGCGAGCGGGACGACCTCATGTCCGTCGAGCTGTACTTCGACATGATCGGCCGCAAGACCGCGGCGCTGATCGCCGCCTCGATCGAAGCGGGCGCGCTCCTCGCGACCGACGACGAGGAGGTCATCCGGCGGTACCGGGCGTTCGGATGGGCGCTGGGGCTCGCGTTCCAGCTCAACGACGACCTGCTCGGGATCTGGGGCGCCGAGCAGGCGACCGGCAAGGAGCCGTCGGACGTCGCCCGAAAGAAGAAGACGCTGCCGGTCATCTATGCGTTCGAGCACGCCGGACCCGAGGACCGCGACCGCCTCCGCGCGCTGTACGCGAAAGGCCGAGCAACTGAGGCGGACGTGACCGAAATCGTCGCGATCCTCGAGCGTGTCGGCGCCCGCGACTTTACCCGCGCCCAGGCGTCGGGCTACCGGGACGAGGCGCTTGCGGAGCTCGACGCCGCCGGCGTCGTCCGGCCGGCCGCCCGGGAGCGGCTCGAGGGGATCATTCGCTCGGTGATCAGCGCCTAGCCGAGTCCCGTCGGCCCCGCGTTTCGCTCAGCGAACGCTACGTCCGCTGGGCGCCAGCTCCCCCGACCATTGTTTCGCCGAGCGGGTGGATCGTCGGAAGAAGCGCCGGAATCGGCCCACCGATTGACGTAGCGCGCGCTGAGCGAAACGCGGCGGTTGCCGCAGCGAACGACGAGCTCTAGCGGTCAGCCTCGTCGATCGCAACCTCTTCGCGCACCTCGCGCCGGCGCACGACGAGGACCTTCGCAACCCGCCGGCCGTCGGTCGATTCGACCGTGAGGTGGAGGCCGTCGACGTCGATCTCGTCGCCCGGGTTCGGCACGCCGCCGATCCGGTGGTAGACGAGCCCCCCGACCGTGTCGTACTCGTCCTCGTCCTCGAGCGAGAGCTGCGTGTCGAACAGCTCCTCGAGGTCGTCGACCGCGGCTCGGCCGTCGACCCGCGCCTCATCCTCGGTGAGCCGGACGATCATCGGCTCCTCGACGTCGTACTCGTCCTGGATCTCGCCGACGATCTCCTCGAGCAGGTCCTCGATCGTCACGAGACCGGCCGTCCCGCCGTACTCGTCGAGGACGATCGCGATGTGGACCTTCCGCCGCTGGAGCTCGTGGAGCAGGTCGTCGATCGTCATCGACTCGGGGACGAAGACGGGCGTCCGGAGGAGCGAGCGGAGGTTGGGGCGCGCGGTCGGCCCCTCCTTGAGAAACGGCAGGAGATCCTTCGCGTAGAGGATGCCGACGATCTCGTCGACCGACTCGTTGAAGACGGGGATCCGGCTGTGGCCCTCCTCGACGACCTTGTCGATGATCTCGGTCAGGCTGGCGTTCGAAGGCAGGGCGATGATCGACGTCCGCGGGACCATGACCTCATGGACGCGCCGATCACCGAGCTCGATGACCGCGTGGATCATCTGCTCCTCCTCGGCCTCGAGGATGCCCTGCTCGCCGCCCCGCTCGACGAGGAGCTTGAGCTCTTCCGTGCTGATCTGGTTCTGGTCGACGTCACCCACGCCGAGCATCCGGTTGACGAGGCTCGTTACCCGCTCGAGGACCCAGACGATCGGCCCGAGGACGCGACCCAGGATGTCCACCGGCGCGGCGAGGATGAGCGCGTACCGCTCCGGATGGGCAAGGGCGAGGGTCTTCGGGACGAGCTCACCGAAGATGATCGTGAAGAAGCTGAGCAGCGCCGTCACGATGACGAGGGCCAGCACGCCGGCGTACGGCTCGAACACCGGGATCTTCTCCAGCACGAGCTCGAGTGGTCTCGCCAGGTTGGCGCCGGCGAAGGCCGCGGCGAGAAACCCGATGAACGTGATCCCGAGTTGAATGACCGCGAGGAAGCGGCCGGGCTGGGACGTCAGCTCGCGGACTCGCTCCGCGCCACGCTTGCCCTCGTCGATGAGCTGGTCGATCCGCGTCCGGCGGAGAGTGACGAGCGCAATCTCCGCGGCCACGAAGACCGCGTTCAGCAGAACGAGAAGGACAATGAGCACGAGCTCAAGCGTCGGGACGATCATGGCCGGTCGGCTCTGCGATTCTCGCCCTTCGCGGGCTTCGGGGTGGCCTGTCCCCCGGCAGGCGACTTCGGATCGCGGATCCGGGCCGGGACGCCGACCGCGAGCTTGCCCGCCGGAACATCCCGCGTCACCACAGCGCCTGCGCCGGTCTTCGAGTCGTCGCCGAGCGTGACAGGCGCCCGGAGCATCGTGTCGACACCGAGGAAGACCCGCTCGCCGATCGTCGTCCGGTGCTTCGTCACGCCGTCCCAGTTGGCGGTGATCGTGCCCGCACCAACGTTCGTCCCGGCGCCGACGTCGGCGTCGCCGAGATAGCTCATGTGGTGCTGCTTCACACCCCTGGCGAGCCGGCTGTTCTTCACCTCCGCAAAGTTGCCGACCATGACGCCCTCGCCGATGACGGCGCCGCCGCGGACGTGGGAGAACGGCCCGACCCGGGCGCCGTCTTCGATCGTCGAATGCTCGACGATGCTCGCCCACACGCTGCAGTCCGCCCCGACCGTCGTGTCGATGAGCTGGCTGCCGGAGCCGATGACGCTCCGCTCCCCCACCCGGGTCTGGCCCTTCAGGATGACGTTCGGCTCGAGCGTGACGTCCTCGGCCAGCTCCACGGTCGCGTCGAGGTAGACCGTGGAGGGGTCGCGCATCGTCACCCCGTCGCGCATGTGGCGCTCGTTGATCTCCGTCCGCAGGTCCCACTCGGCCTGGGCGAGCTCCGAGCGGTCGTTGATCCCCAGGAGCCGCCCGTCGTCTTCGACGTCGAGCGCCGCGACGAGACGGCCATCCGCCCGGGCGATCGTCACCAACTCCGTCAGGTAGAGCTCGCCGGTCGACGGCGACGGAGTAAGGTTGCCGATTCGCGAGCGCAGCCAGTCGGCGTCGAACGCGTACAGGCCCGCGTTGATCTCGCCGATGTCGAGCTCCTCGTCCGTCGCGTCCTTCACCTCGACGATCCGCTCCACGAGGCCGGCCTCGGTCCGGACAACCCGGCCGAGCTGGCGCGGCTCGAACGCGGCGACCGAGGTCAGGGCGAGCGCGGCATGGTCGAGCCGGCGCTGCTCGAGGAGGTCGCTGAGGAGTTCCGCGGAGACGAGAGGCACGTCGCCGGACAGGACGAGGACCTCGCTGGCGTCGGCGGGCAGGGCCGCCAGGGCGGCCTTGAGCGCGTCGCCGGTGCCGCGCGGCTCGTCCTGGAGGGCGAAGTCGGCCTCGCCGGCGAACGCGTCACGGAGCGCGGCGGTGGCCGGCGAGTAGACGACGAGCGGCCGCTCGCCGGTCGCGGCCCGGGCGGCATCGATGACGTAGGCCAGCATCGGGCGGCCGCAGAGCGGGTGGAGGACCTTCGGGAGCCGCGACTTCATCCGTGTGCCGAGGCCCGCCGCAAGGACGATCGCGACGGTCCGGCGCGAGCCGGGACTTGGGGGGTTCAAGGGCAGAGCCGGAGGGCGGGCCCGGGGCCGAGCTCGAAGGGTCCGGCCGCGTCGGGTTCCGGCGGGGGTTGATCGGTTGTCATCTGTGGTGTCGGCGCATCGTAGGGGTGGTCCATTGGGGTGTCAAACCTCCGGCTGGCCCGATCGGGCGGTCAGACGGACCGGCGGGCGATCGCTTCGATCTCGACCAGGGCCCCCTTTGGGAGGGCTCCGACGGCGAACGTCGACCGGGCCGGCGGGGGGTCCGGCATATGCCGGGCGTAGACCGCGTTGACGGTCCCGAAGTCCCCGATATCGGCGAGAAAGATCGTCGTCTTGACGACGTCGGCCATCGCCGCTCCCGCGGCGTCGAGGACCGCCGCGAGGTTGCGGAGGGCCCGTTCCGCCTGCGCCTCGACCCCGCCCTGAACGAGCTCCCCGCTCGCCGGGTCGAGCCCGATCTGGCCGGAGCAGAAGACGAAACCATCGACGGCGATCCCCTGGCTGTACGGGCCGATGGCGGCCGGGGCGCCGCCGGTCGAGACGGCCTGTCGGGTCATCGGACGCTCCTTTCGGGGATCGGGATCGAGGGCTCGTGCTGGGTCGCCGGGCCGCCTGACCCGGCGCCGGTGCGGTCCGGACGGTCGCCGGCGCGGATCGTCGTCGCGGTCACGAACGGGGGGCCGTCGCCGGGGGCCGAGATGGACCCCGTGTCGAGGGCCGCCGTGACCGCGGCTGCCGCCTCGTCAGCCTCTCCCCGGGAAGGATAGAGGCACCATAGCGTCGGACCGGAGCCGGTCATGCCGATCGGCCGGGCGAGGAGCCGGGCGAGGCCGCGGCGGAGCTGGACGAGGCCCGGCACGACCGCCGCCGCCGCCGGGAGGAGGTCGTTCGCGGCGGCGAGGACCGCCGCCCGTTCGACGAGCTGGCGCACGGCCAGTCCGGAGCCGAACTCGCTCGCGAAGTGCTCCGATGTTCGTCGCGCGACGCCCGGTTCGCTCATCGCGCCGCCCGACCAGGCGTCGAACACGGTCCCCGTGTGAGCCGCCACGGCCGGCGTCACGAGGAGGACCGCGGGCTCCTCGCCGTCCGCACAACGCACGCCGTGGAGCGGCGTGACGCGCTCTCCACGGCCCTCGATGAGCGCCGCGCCGCCGGCGAGGAACAGCGGGACGTCAGAGCCGACGTCGGCCGCCAGCGCGTACCGAGCCGCCGGCGGCAGCTCCGCGTCCCACGCCTCGAGCGCCCCGTCGATCGCCGCGGCCGCGTCGCTGCTCCCTCCTCCGAGACCGGCCGCGACCGGGATCCGCTTCTCGAGCCGGGCGGCGAGGGGCGGCGGTTGCGCCGGCGCGCCGGGCCACGTAGTCGTGATCGCTTCGCGTGTGGCCACGACCGCCGCATGGACGAGGTTCGCGGCGGCCGGGCCGACGGCAAAACCGGTCGAATGGATCGAGTCCTCGCCCGACGGGCGGACCGCGAGGCTCAGTCGATCGGCGAGGTCGAGGAGGACGACGACCGAGTGAAGGTTATGGAACCCGTCGGCGCGGCGGCCGACGACGGCGAGCGTCAGGTTGAGCTTCGCGGGCGCGAGCCGGACGACCGGGGCAAGGCGGCGCGCCGGGTCGGTCACGACCGCCTGCCTCGCACGTCCTCGCCGATCGGCCCGAGTGCCTCGCGCAACGCGATCCACTCCCCCACCCCGAGTGTCTGGGGACGCCGGTCGGGCGCGACGCGGGCCGCCTCGAGCGCCCGGCTGACGCGATCCGCCGCGACAGGGAGCTGCCGGGCGAGCACGTTGTGGATCATCTTCCGCCGCTCGCGGAACCCGGCCTGCACGAGCCGCCACAGCTCGTCCTCGGCGGCCGCGTCCGGCAACCGATCGTCTTCTGGATACGGCTCCAGGACGATGACCGCGGACTCGACCGCCGGCTCCGGCTCGAACGCCGACGGCGGCACGGGAAAGGCGATCCGGACACGGGCGTGATACTGGACGAACACCGAGAGGTAGCTCATCCGGCCCGCCGGCGCGGCAATCCGCTCGGCGACCTCGCGCTGGACCATCAACACGAGCTTTTCAGGGCGCGGTGTGCGGCCGAGGAGCGCGTGAAGGATCGGGCTCGTGATGTGGTACGGCAGGTTGGCAACCACGTCGTACGGCGGCTCGAGAAGATGGGTGAGGTCCTCGTCGAGCGCGTCTCCCTCGACGAGCCGGAGGGCGCCGCGGTCGAGCGCTTCGCCGAGGCGGTCGCGCAGGAAGGCCGCCAGTCCTCGGTCGAGCTCGACGGCTGTTACCGCGGCACCGGCGTCGAGCAGGGCCGTGGTGAGGATCCCGAGACCCGGCCCGATCTCGAGCACCCGCCGCCCGGGGGCCGGTTCGGCCTCGGCGAGGATGCCATCGAGGACGTCGACGTCGGCGAGGAAGTTCTGCGACCGGCCGTGGATCGCCCGGAGGCCCGCATCACGGAGTGTCTTCCGGATGACGGCCGGGTCGAGCCTCGGCGTCGCGCCGCCAGGTGCCCGGCTCATCCGGGCACCGCGAGCGGCAGTGATGGCCGCGCGTCGAGATCGAGGCCGGCCCGATCGCCCGCGAGCAGGCGTCGCGCCCCGGCGGCACCGATCATCGCGCCGTTGTCCGTGCACAGACCTGGTCGGGGGATGATGAGCGGCAGCCCGAGCGCGCCCGTGTCGGTCGCCAGCCGCCCGCGGAGTGCCGCGTTCGCCGCCACTCCGCCCCCGACGACGATCGCCCGCGCCCCGAGGGCCTCGGCCGCGCGAATGGTCTTCGTCGCGAGGACGTCGACGACCGCGTCCTGGAAGCCCCACGCCAGCTCGGCCACGGTCGAGGCCGGGAGCCGATCGGGCGGGTCGGATGGATCGAGGCCGGCCTCGTCGCGTGCCGCGTCGACGACCTTCCGGGCCGCGGTCTTCAGGCCGGAGAAGCTGAAGTCGTAGCTGTCGCCGAGCCAGGCGCGCGGGAAGCGGACGTCGCGTCGGACCGCGCCCTCCGCCGCGCGTTGGATCGCGGGGCCGCCGGGATACCCGAGGCCGAGGAGCCGGCCGACCTTGTCGAACGCCTCGCCCGCGGCGTCGTCGACGGTCTGGCCGAGGAGCCGGTACGTCAGGTGGTCGCGCATCTCGACGAGGAACGTGTGGCCGCCCGATACGACGAGCGCGGCGAGCGGAAACGGCGGCTCCTCGCGTTCCCCGTCGTCGGGATCGAGCAGCCACGACGCGTAGACGTGGCCCTCGAGATGGTTCACCCCGACGAGCGGCTTGTCGTGGACCCAGGCGAGCGCCTTGGCGAAGTTGATCCCGACAAGGAGCGAGCCCGCGAGCCCCGGGCCGTGGGTCACCGCGACCGCGTCGACGTCCGGCCAGCCGATCCCCGCGCCGGCCCACGCCTCGTCGAGTACCGGCACGATCCAGCGGAGATGGGCCCGCGCCGCCACCTCCGGGACGATTCCGCCGGTCGGCGCATGAAGGGCCGCCTGGCTGGCGACGACGTTGGCGTGGATTCGCCGGCCACCCTCCACGACGGCGATCGCGGTCTCGTCGCACGACGACTCGACGGCGAGGACGAGCGGACCGCTCATCGCTGGGCCCGCTCGGCTCCGCGGCGGCGAGGTGCGCCCGGGGCCTCCGGGCCGCCACCCGGGGCCTCCGGACCGCCAGCGGCCGAATCGACGGCCTGATCGGCCTCGTCGACCGGGCCCGTCGGGGCGGGCGCGGCGTCGAGAGCGCCCCCCAGTCGCGCGAGCCGATCCGCCATCCTCGGCTGATCGAGCGCCTCCGTCGTCATGATCAGCGCGTCCTCGTTGTCGTCGCTGTAGTAGCGCGGGCGGATGCCGACCGGCCGGAACCCGTACTTCTCGTACAGCCTCCGAGCCGCGAGGTTCGACAGCCGGACCTCGAGAGTGGCCTCCCGCGCCCGGCGATCCTTCGCGATGTCGAGGAGCGCGAGGAGGAGCCGCTCCCCGATCCGCTGGCGGCGCCAGCGCGGATCGACCGCGAACGTCGTGATGTGGGCCTCGTCGACCATCATCCAGATCCCGGCGTACGCGACGACGGCCCCCTCGGCCCGGGCCACGAGGTACGTCGCCAGGCGGTTCGACTCGAGCTCGCTCCGATATGCGTGGGGCGGCCACGGCGTCGTGAAGCTCGCCTGCTCGATCGCCTGGACCGACGGCAGGTCGTCGAGGCTCATCGCCTCGATGAGGATCCTCACCGGGGGCCGCGCGACCATGCCACCTCCCCGCCGGCGGCGGCGACGCCACGCGGCAACGTGACGTACTCGGGCACGAGCTCTGCCAGGTCGTCATGGTCGCCCGCGGAGAGCCGGGCCGCTCCCAGGCGGAGCAACTCGCGCCCCAGGTCGGCCCGGGCACGCTCACCACGGTCGACCGCGTCGGCCGGTGCACGGCCCTCGAGATCGATCGCGACGAGGACGTCGGTCGAGCCGAGGGCCGGCTCCTCGCCGCCCGGCAGGAGCCGCGCCGGCATACCCCGGCGAGCGACGACCCGATCGGACGGGCCGGCTGGAAGGAGCAGCACGACCTGCGACTCGGGGACCCGCTCGGCGGTCGCGGCCGCCGCGATCAGTGCATCCGACGTGGCGATGCCGGCAATCGGCAGCCCGAGCCCGTGGGCGAGGCCCTTCGCCGTCGCGATCCCGACCCGCAGGCCGGTGAAGGCGCCCGGACCCGTGCCGACGACGATCCCGTCGAGCCGGGAGCGACGCACGTTGTTCTCACCGAGGAGCCGCGCGATCGACGGCAGGAGCTGCTCGCCGTGGCGGTGGCCGGCGGGCCACCAGCTGAGCCCCACCGGTTCGCCCGCCGGCGACGCGAGGCCGACGACGACCCGGCTCGTCGCCGTGTCAAAAGCGAGGATTGCGTGCCGGCGACCATCGTGCCGGCGGACGCCATTGCCACTCACGGGACGACCGCCAGATAGCGGGCGAGGGAGGCGCTCCCGGCTCGCAGCGTGATCGTCCGCGGTTCGTCGCCGCAGCCTTCGAGGCGGACGTCGAGACGTGCCTCCGGGAGTGCCTCGCCCAGCCGGTCCGGCCACTCGACGACGGTCACGCCGGCCGACTGACGCTCGTCGAGCAGTCCGCCTTCGATCGCCTCCTGCGGACCGGCGAGCCGGTAGAGGTCGACGTGGAACAGCGGCAGGCGCCCGGCGTACTCGGCCATGAGGACGAACGTCGGCGAGTTGATCGTCGCCTCGATCCCGAGGCCCGCCCCGAATCCCTTCGCCAGCTGTGTCTTGCCGGCGCCGAGCTCACCCCACAGGCAGACGAGGTCGCCCGGGGCCGCGGCCTGCGCGAGCAGCGCGCCGAGCGCCCGCGTCGCATCCGCGGACGCGCTGATCAGCTGCCGCTCGAGAGCGGCCGGCGCGGCCATCGTCCGAGGGTAGCCGAAGGCCGGACCCCGCGCTGAAGGTCAGGTGAGCCGCTCGAGGTCGGCCAGCGGCACCGCGACGGGCGGCCCTTCGCCGAAGCGGACGAAGCCCGCCTCGAGGTGGGTGGCGCCGGGGAAGCGGCGGAGACCAGCGAGACCGGCCCACTTCCCCGACTGCCCGGCGAGCGGGCCGCTCCGGACATGGACAACGTCCGGTGCGTCGGGCGGCAGGTCGAGCCCCTCCGTGTCGAAGACGAGGGCCGGCGGCTTGCCGATGATCGCGACGTCGCGCCCCGCGAGGGCCTCGAGCAGCGCCATCGCCGGGACGGAAATCGGACGACGGATCGAGCCGTGCAGGACGAGCACGGCGAACGACGGCAGGCGATGGAGGGCTGCGTGCTGGCGGCCCTCGGACGCGAGATGGTCGCGCCGGTCCTTGCTCGCGAGCGTTGCGACGATGACTCCGCGGACGCCCATTGCCCGGGCCCGGGTGAGCGACTCAGCGTCGATCCGTGCCCCGACGACGAGGATCGCGCCGGCCGCGCCGACGTCGAGTGCGCGCGGGAGCAGCTCGCCGTCCGCGCCCGTCGCCAGCTCGAGCCGACCCCGGGCGAGACCGCCCAGTGCGAGCGCGCCCTCGAGGGCCGCCCCCCCGGCGCGAAGGCCGATCCCGAGCCCGGGCCGCACCTCCCGGACGATCCCGGACACCGGCGAGTCGATCGGCTGGCTGTGCTCTCCGGCCACGACCCACCAGCGACCGCCCGACTCGAAAAGCAGCTCACCCTCCGGCGGGTGGCCGCGCCGGCGAGCAGCATCGGACTCCTCGCCACGCCAGCGGTCGCCCGGCCGGAGCCCGCCGCTGCCGGCGACCTCGACGAGTCGGGCATCGCGCAGGTGCTCGGCGAGCGGAGTGCCGGGCACGACCGAGTCCCCCGCCGCGACGAGCGGACGATCGCCGGGCGAGAGGGCAATCCACGCGTCGACCTGCCGCTGGAGCAGGGGCCGGCGCGGGATGAGATCGATCCCCGGGGCCGGCCGAATCGCCTCGGCCTCGGCCGCGGCGGCACGAGAGCTTGCCCGGCTGCCGCGGGCGGTCGCGCTCATCCCGAGACTCCGGCCCAGAGGGCCTCCTGCCACGCGGCGAGCAGCTCGCGGCGCCGCTCGGCCCTGTCCGGCAGCCGGAGCGGGATGTCGCGCAGGTCGACGATCAGTCCACCGAGGCCGCCGGCGACGTCGACGGCGAAGTGCTTGCCCCGTGTGCCCAGCCGGACCTGGTCGCGGAACTCGAACTCGGCGACCGCGCTCTCGCCCGGTGGCAGGTCGACGAGCTCGATGCCGCCGGGCACGAGGTCGAGCTCGGACGAGCCGGTCGCGCCGTGGACGAGCAGCCGGCCCGCGTTGCGGCCACCGCGCATCCCCTGGGGCATGACAACCGTTCCGAGAGGCGCGAGGAGGTCGCCGGCGAGATCGGCCAGGAGCACCCGGCGCTCGTCGTGGTCCTCGATCGTCCCGAGCGGGGCGAGGAGCCGGGCGTGGTCGAACACGATCTGGGTGACACCGGGTCGCCGGATCACGTCGGCCGCGGCAAGCGCGATCGCGGGTCCGGGTGCGACCGCCCAGGCTCCGCCCGCGATGACGAGCATGTCGGCCGGAGGCAGCGCGTCGAGATCCGGCGTCGCGGCCACGAGCCGTTCGAGCGCAGCCCGAGCCGCGGACAGTCGGAAGGGCGCACCATCGCCGGTCGCATCGCCCCACGGGAGCCTCCGCAGCTCGCGCAGGCGGTCCCGCATCCGGTGGCGGTCGGCCGGCAGGGTCGACCAGCCCACGACCCCGTCGACGACTTCCTCGTCCGGGTCGGGCGGCGCGAGCGCCGCGTCAGCCACGACAGCGGCCGCAGTCATCGCCGGCTCCTGGCCGGCCCGCGGTGAGGCGACGACGCGGACGCCCCCATCGATCCCGATGTCGATCGCCTCGATCCGCCGGTCGAGCGCTTCGGCCAGCGTGGCGGTCGCCCGGGCAAAGGAGCGGCGGGCATCGTCGGCGAGGCCCCGGAGGCCCTCGAGCGTCGCCCGCAGCGCAGTTCCCGGCGGGACGCCGGCTGCCGCGGCCGGGGCGAGGACAACGGCACCGGGGCCCTGGGCGGGTCTCGCCTCGAACCGAGGACCCTGATCGGCCATCGCGCCGGCGAGGATGATCGGGAGCTCCGGGCGGCGGATCGCCACGGCCGCAGCCAGCGCCGCGAGGTCGCCGAGCCCGCCTCGCTCGTCGGCGCCGGGCGGCTCGCCCGCCCCAACGAGGACCGACGAGACGTCGGGGTCGAGGAGCATCTTCGTCATCGACAGCGGATCGAGCCGCTCGGCGCTCCCGGCAATCACCCGCCAGCCGGTCAGGGCCGCGACGTCGGCGAGCGCCCCGAGCGCCCGCTCGGATACCGCGACGACTGCCAGCCCGGCAGGCGGCACCGAGTGGACCGTCAGGCGCGGCCACGAGGCGGCGGCCGGACCTGCTCCGAGCACGAGCGCAAGCTCCGGGTCCGCGGCGGCGAACCGCTCGACGAGCCGGGCGAGGACGGCGACGAGCGGGACTTCCGACGAGCACGACAGGCTGCCCAGGAGGCGCCAGCGATCGGGTACGCGGCCCAGGAGGGCGGCGGACGTTGTGGCGGCCCCCAGGTCGAGGGCGAAGAAAGCTCGGGGGTCCCTCGTCACGAACCCATCCTAACCCGCCAACCACCGATGTCGCGGTCGTGCCTGTAGTGCACCTCCTGGATGCCGGCGTGCCTGAGACGCACCTAAGGAACCATGCCGGGCTGTGCGGTCTCGAGCGTGCCGCTGAGGCACGAACTTGCCGATCCAAGTGTCCGCTGGCGCCATCTGTGCCTGGCACGCACACTCAGGACGTCGATCCCGGGGCGAAGGACGGTCCGTTGACCGTTGTGTGCGCGCGGCGCACTCAGGGCCGCCGAGGCAATGCCTCAGGCGTCCCAGCTGACCTCGTCGTCGAGCTCCTCGAGGCGGGCGATCAGCAGCTCGATGCCGGCCTCGTCGGCGAGGATCGCGCTTGCGCCGGCCAGCTCGCCGCCGAAGACGCCGCGCAGGACGGGATCGAAGAACAGCATCGCGTTCGCGCCGAGCGGCCGGTACGGCCGGCTCGCCTGGAGAAAATGGACGGCCGGTCCGGCCAGGCCGCGGAGCTGGATCTCCCGGGCGACCTGCTCGACGAGCTCGTCGCGTTGCTCGTCGGTCGGCTCCATCGGAAGGCTCATGGCGCGCCTCCGGTTCCGCGGCTGTCGCCGTTCAGGAGCTTGATGGGTGCCAAGCGGTCACCCCGTGCGCGAGTGTGCGCAAACCGGCCACCCCGGCCGCCGCATGGTACACCCGGGGCAATCGCCCGGTCATGGTGGTCACGACCTCCCACGAGATCGTGGCGCGCGTGCGCGCCAGGTCGAGCGCCGTGATCCGCTCCGGTCCGTCCTCGCCGAGGAGCGTGAATTCGTCGTCCACCCCGACTGGGGAGCCCGGGACGTCGGTCACATCCGCCATGACCGCGTCCATCGCGACGGTCCCGACCAGCGGAACGCGCATCCCCCGCACGAGCGCCTCGGCCTTGTTAGAGGCCGCCCGCGGCCAGCCGTCGGCGTAGCCAAGCGGCAGTGTCGCGATCCGGCTCGGCCTTTGGGTCTCGAAGGTCGGCCCGTACGACACGCCCCAGCCGGCCGGCAGATCCGCCACGCGGACGGGCCGCGCCCGGAGCGCCATCACCGGCCGGAGAGCGGACACATTGCCTTTTGCCGCCGGACCGTCCGCGAAGCCATCGGGAACGAGCCCGTAGATCGCGAGCCCGGGCCGGATCGCCTCGTATGTCGTCACCCCGGCGAGGAGGCCGCCGCTCCCGGCCAGGTGGCTCGGCCCGATCGTCGCCCCGCCGTCGGCAAGGGTCACGAGCGCGTCGTCGAAGAGCTGTCGTTGCGTCTGCGTCCGGGTCGCGTCCTCGGCTACGGCGAGGTGCGACCAGAGCCCCTCCAGCCGCGTCCCCGATGATCCGCGGATCGTCTCGACCGCGCCCGGGAGCTGGGCCACCGAGAAGCCGCCCCGGCCGAGGCCCGTCTCGACCTCCAGCTGCAGGTGGAGTGCCCTCCGCCCTACGGCCCCGCGATCCCGGTCGGACGCAAACCGGGACAGGAGCCGGGCGAGCAGCTCCGGGTCGCCGGCCGTCAGGGCAATCCCGTCCCGCGCGGCGCGAGCGGCCTCCTCCGGTGGCACCGGGAAGAGGACAAGGATCGGCTGGCGGATCCCGGCTCGACGAAGGACGACTGCCTCGTCGATTGTCGCGACGGAGAAGCCGTCCGCCCCGGCCGCTTCGAGCGCCGTCGCGACGGGGACGGCGCCGTGGCCGTATGCGTCGGCCTTGACGACCGGCTCGACCCGGACCCCGGGCCGCGCCAGTTGTCGGACGACGCCGAGATTGGCGGCGAGCGCGTCGAGATCGATCTCCAGCCACGCGGTCCGCGGGAGGGGCGGCAGGCCCGCGTCGCCCAGGCGCTCTTCGATCGAGCGGCGGCCGTCGGGCCGCGTCGTGCCTGTCAGTTGCCGTCCCCGTCGGCGCTTGCGCCGCGGGAACCGAAGCCCAGCCGCTTGCCCGCCCTTCGGCGCTCGGCGATCCCCGACAGCCGGCGCCGGGCGGCGGCGAGCGGCGCGGGCAGGTCGGACGCGAGAAGCCCCGCGTCGCCGAGCCGCTCGCGGACCGCCTCGCCGGCGAGCCCGTGGAGGTAGACTCCGACCCGCGCGGCATCGAACGCTGGCAGGCCCTGGGCGAGGAGGCTGCCGATCGCGCCGGCGAGCACGTCACCGGTCCCGCCCGTCGCGAGGGCCGGGTTCTCGAACGGGGCGACGGCGAGCGCACCGTCCGGGGCCGCGACGACGGTTCGCGCGCCCTTGAGGACGACCACCTGGTGCCACGTCTGCGCGGCGCTCCGAGCGGCGTTGGCGCGGGCTGCGTCGTCCGTGACGAGATCGCCGTCGCTCGCGGGATCGACGCCGCTACCGGCACGCAGGCGGCTGAACTCCCCCGCGTGCGGGGTGAGGACGGCGCTCCGGTGGACACCCTCCCACCAGCCGTCGAGCGTCGCGAGCGAGCGAAGCGCCTCTGCGTCGAGAACGATCGGGGCGGGGGTTGGCTGCGCCGGAACGCCAAGGAGCTCCCGGACGAGCTCGGTCGTCGCAAGGCCGGGTCGCAGCCCGGGGCCGAGGACGATCGCGTCGTGCTCGTGGTCGAGGATCCGGGCGAGCGCCTCCTCGGGCTGGACTTCCTCGACGTCATCCTCCGGCAGCGCCATCGTCGTCGCCTCGACGACCTTGGCGGCGAACAGGGGCTGGAGTGATTCGGGCACCGCCAGCGTCACCAGCCCCGCACCGGCCCGGGCCGCGGCCCTGCACACGAGCAGCGCCGAGCCTGCGTAGTCGATCGAGCCGGCGATCGCGAGGACCTTGCCGAAGTTTCCCTTGTGGCCACGCGGGGCGCGTTCCGGCAGGAGGCCCGCGACGGTCTCGTCGTCGAGTTCCACCGCCCCCGGCACGAGGGTCACGACCTGGCCGGACGAGCCGGCTCCCCGCCCGAAGCCGACGGGCCGGTCAGTCATCGCCCGACTCGGTGGCGTCGCCCCGGAGCGAGGCCTCGTGGAGTGCCCGGAGGCGCTCCATCCGAGCGAGGATCGTGCGCTCCCGGTCGTCGAGCCGCTCCTCGATGTCCGGCGAGAACAGGAACCGGCCGCCCGCGGTCCGGACGCCGAATGCGATTGCGACCGCGTATTCCGCCTCGTGGCTGATCGACAGCGCGATCCGCGCCATCCCGAGCTGGTCCGCCCGCCGCGCCGCCCGGCCGTGAAGACGAACCGCCGGTTGGCCGGTCGGCAACCGCTCGACCTCGATGTCCCGCCAGCCGATTCCGCGGACGCCGAGCCCGAGAACCTTCGACACGGCCTCTTTCGCGGCCCACCGGCCGGCGAGCGTCCCCGGACGGCTGCGGACATAGCGCTGCTCGGCCGGCGTCAGCACTCGGCGCGAAAAGCGGTCACCGAATCGCTCGAGTGTCTTGCGGATGCGATCGATCCGGATGATGTCGATGCCGAGTTCGGTCGTGCCGGCCGGGACAAGACCAGGCGGCACCTCCGGGTCGGAGACCTCAGGCCTCGCCATTGGTCGCCTACTCGACCGTGACCGACTTCGCGAGGTTGCGCGGCTGGTCCACGTCCGTGCCGCGGGCGACCGCGACGTGATAGGCGAACAGCTGGAGCGGGATGATCGCGAGGACCGGGCTGAGGGCCTCGTGGGTGTCCGGCACCCAGCACACGTCGTCGGCGAAGCGTTCGATCTGGGGATCGCCCTCGGTTGCAACCGCGATCACCCGCGCATCGCGCGCTCGGCCCTCCATCACGTTGCTGATGAGCTTGCCGTACACCGACGAGCGGGTCGCGACCGCGACCAGCGGGCACTCCGCGTCGAGCAGCGAGATCGGCCCGTGCTTCAGCTCGCCCGCAGCGTAGCCCTCAGCGTGGACGTAGCTGACCTCCTTGAGCTTGAGCGCGCCCTCGAGTGCCGCCGGGTACGTGTAGCCGCGCCCGACGAACATGAAGCCCCGCGAATTGACGTAGCGGCGGGCGAGGTCGGCGGAGCCCTCGGCGCTTCGGAGGGCGCGAGCGGCCGCGTCGGGCAGCGCGCGGAGGGCGGCGCCCAGCTCCTGCTCCTGCTCATCGCCGAACGTCCCGCGGGCCTTGGCGATCGCGGCCGCGAGAATGACGAGCGTCGTCACCTGGGCGACGAACGTCTTCGAGGCGGCGACAGCGATCTCCGGCCCCGCATGAAGGAACAGGATCCGGTCCGCCTCCCGGGTGATCGCGGAGCCGACGGTGTTCGTCACCGCGATGACCGGACAGCCGCGCTCCCGGGCAAGGCGCGTCGGGGCGATCGTGTCGGCCGTCTCGCCGGACTGGGTCACCGCGATGACGAGCGTCTTCGAATCGAGCGGCGGCGGGCTGTAGCGGAACTCCGAGCCGATGTTGGAACGGGCCGGGACCCCGGTCCAGTCCTGCAGGGCCGTCGCGCCGACGAGCGATGCGTAGAAGGCCGTCCCGCAGGCGATGAGCTCGATCCGCTCGACCTCGCGGAGCGTCTCCTCGAAGCCCTCGAGCTCCTCGAGCCAGATCCGGTCGTTGCGGGTCACCCGGCCGGCGATCGACTGGCGGAGCGACTCGGGCTGCTCGTGGATCTCCTTGAGCATGAAGTGCTCGTAGCCGCCCTTCTCGGCCGCCTCGGGTGTCCAGTCGATGAGGGTCTCGCTGCGGTGCCGTGGCGCCCCATGGATGTCCGTGATCTCGACCCCGGTGGGGCGCACGTCGGCGACGTCGCCCTCCTCGAGGAACACGACCCGGTTCGTGTGGGCGAGGATCGCCGCGACGTCGCTGGCGATGAAGCTCTCCTCGCCGTTGAGGCCGACGATCAGTGGGACGTCCTGCCGCGCTCCGACCAGCCGGCTGATCTCGCCACGGTGCATGACGACGAGCGCGTACGCGCCCTCCAGCTGTCGAAGCGCGCCCCGGACGGCATCGGCGAGATCGCCTGCGTAGCACTCCTCGACGAGGTGGGCGATCGCCTCCGTGTCCGTCTCGGACGTCAGCTTGTGGCCGCGCGCCTCGAGGCCGTCACGCAGCTCCCGGAAGTTCTCGATGATCCCGTTGTGGATGACCGTGATCTCGCCCGTGCAGTCCTGGTGGGGATGGGCATTGAGGTCATTCGGTCGCCCGTGGGTCGCCCAGCGGGTATGCGCGAGGCCGATCCCGGCGTGCGGGGTCCGGTCGGCGAGCGCCGTCTGGAGGTTGGCGAGCTTGCCCGCCTTCTTCTCGACGAAGAGCGCCCCGTTCTCGTCGACCAGGGCGATCCCGGCCGAGTCATAGCCCCGGTACTCGAGCCGCTTGAGGCCCTCCATGAGGATCGGCCCGGCTTCCCTGGGCCCGGTGTACCCGACGATTCCGCACATATCGTCAGTTTAGTCGCTCGCCTGCGAGGGTCGCGATCGCGTCGGCCAGCTCCGTGACGACCGCCGCATCCGGCCCCTCGACCATGACCCGCAGGGCCGGCTCCGTGCCGGACGGCCGGACGAGCACCCGGCCGTTGGCCCCGAGCCGCGCCTGCGCCTCGCGAATCGCCCGCTGGAGGAGCGGGTCGCCCTCCCACTGGTCCTTGTGGCGGGCCTTCACGGCGCGCTGTTGCTGAGGCAGCATCGGGATCCGGGCCGCGAGCTCGGCAAGGCCGGCCCCCTGCCGGCACATGACCCGGAGGACCTCGAGGGCCGTGACGATCCCATCGCCGGAGGTCGTCTGCTCGAGGATGATCACGTGGCCGCTCTTCTCGCCGCCGAGTGTCGCCCCGGAAACCTGCATCCCCTCGAGGATGTACTTGTCGCCGACCGGCGTCCGGATGACCTGGCCGCCCGCCGCCTCGACGACCGCCTGGAGGCCGCCGTTCGAGAGGACCGATACGACGAGTGCGCCGTTCGGGAGGGCCTGCCGGTCAAGCCGGTCGAGGGCGAGGACCCCGAGGACGCGGTCGCCGTCGACGACCTGGCCCCCCGCGTCGACGGCGATGAGCCGGTCCGCGTCACCGTCGAGGGCGAACCCGACGTCCGCGCCCGCCGCGACCACGGCCGCCTGCAGCGAGCGAGGGTCGGTCGCGCCCGAAGCGACGTTGATGTTCACGCCGTCCGGCTCGTTGTGGATGACCTCGACCCGCGCCCCGGTCGCCTCGAGGATCTCCGGCGCCACGATCCCGCCCGAGCCGTTCGCGCAGTCGACGACGACGTGGACGCCGGCCGCGCCGACCGATCCCGCGAGCGAGAGGCGGTGGGCGCGGTAGCCTTCGAGGAGGGCCGACGCGTCGTAGGCGACACCGAGCTCCGCGTTCCCGACGCCGGCGAGCTCCTCCGTCCGCCAGATCAGCTGCTCGAGCTCGTCCTCGATCGAGTCGTCGAGCTTCAGGCCTGCCGCGTCGAGGACCTTGAGGCCGTTGTCTTCCGCCGGGTTGTGGGACGCGGAGACCATGATCCCGGCCTTGAAGTCCCCGTCGCCGGTGAGGAATGCGAGCGCCGGCGTTGGCACGACCCCGACCCGGTGGACGTCGCTGCCGAGACTCGTCGCGCCGGCCGTGATCGCGGCCACGAACATGTCGCCGGAGCGCCGGGTGTCCTGGCCGACGACCAGCGCGCCACGCGGCCCGACGAGCCGGCGGGACGTGGCTCGGCCGAGTGCATACGCGGTGGTCGGCTTCAGATCGACGTTGGCTACGCCACGGATTCCATCCGTGCCGAAGAGGCGGGGCAATAGTGACCTCCGGGAACGACTACGACTACGGCGAGACGGCCGAGGGGGCAGGGCTTGTGGCGGGCAGGCCGATGTCCACATTGACCGTGGCTGGGCTCGTGGCCACGAGGGCGAGCCCGGCCGGCAGGTTCGCGACCAGCGGCACGACGTGGCCGCCGGTTCCGAGGCCACCCACCTCCGCCCGCACGTCGAACGCCCGGCCCTCGAGCCGGTCGAGATCTCCTACCGAGCCGCCCACGGTCACGATGACCCGGTCGACGGACAGGTCGTACGTCCGATCCGAGCGGGCCCCCGAAAGGACAATCCCGGCGCTGAAGTTCCTCGTGGCCGTCACCGGCCGGAGGGTGATCACGACCCGCACCGTGCTGCCCGCGACCGCCCGGACGCCGGCGGGCAGGGCGAGCTCGACAGCCTGGTCGATCGTCGAGGTCGCGCCGTTGACCGAGATGGGTTCGGTGTCGAGCCGGGGAAGCGCGACGAGATCGTCCTGGTCTCCCTCGACCGGCATGACCAGCGGGTTGACGGTGACGCTCGCAATCTCAAAGCCGGGAGCCGGGGTTCCGGTGACGTTCGCGACGACGGGGATCGAACGCGTCTGACCGTTGGTGAACACGGCGACGCGGACCCGGGCGGTCGTCGGCTCGACGTCGGCGGGTGAGATCGCCTTCCCGAGGACGTCGACCGGGATCAGCGGAACGTCGCGGTCGAAGTCGAGCCCGGACGGGTCGATCTGGATCCGGGCCTCGACCCGGTCGACGCGGCGCACGACCGAGGCGGGGCCACTGACCGTGACGCTTGCCGGCACGAACTCGGGGTCGCGGATGTCGAAGCCGGCGGGGGGGGGGGGGGGGGGGGGGGGGGGGGGGGGGGGGGGGGGGGGGGGG
>JBBDZZ010000038.1:0-5778 GCA_040899885.1 Chloroflexota bacterium
CCACCCGTTCGGCCGTCATGTCCTCCCCCGCGCCCGCCTCGACGGCGACCGCCGGGCGGCCGCGCACGGCGACATCGAGCGCCTCGGCGAACCTGGCGATTTCGTCGCTCGTCGTGACCTCCGTGGCACACACGAGGAGCGCGTCCTCGAGGGCCGCGTCGCCCGGCTCGATGTCGGCCAGTACGAGCCCGGCGAGGATGCCGCGCTCGATCAGTCGGTGGTGAATCCGCTGGGCGTCGGGCACGCGGATCGCGAACTCGTTGAGGTACGGCCCTGGATGAAGGCGAGGTGCTCCGACAGCCGCGAGCGCGGCCTCGAGCTCGGCCGCCCGGGCCGCCCCGAGGGCGGCGACGTCGCGCAGCCCATGCGGCCCGATCGTCGCGAGATAGATGCTCGCGGCCAG
Organism: Chloroflexota bacterium; assembly: GCA_040899885.1. Taxonomy (GTDB): domain Bacteria; phylum Chloroflexota; class Limnocylindria; order Limnocylindrales; family CSP1-4; genus JACDAV01. Next base: position 404 of record JBBDZZ010000038.1, read on the forward strand.
GGCGAGCAGTGCCTGGTTCGTGCAGATGTTGCTGGCGGCTCGATCGCGCCGGATATCCTGCTCGCGCGCCCGGAGCGTCATCACGAAGGCCCGCTTGCCCTCGCCGTCCTTCGTCATCCCGACAAGGCGCCCGGGGATCTGGCGGACGAGGGCGTCGGTCGACGCGAGCAGCCCGAGGTACGGGCCGCCGTACTGGGGCGAGATGCCGAGCGGCTGGCCCTCGCCGGCGGCGATGTCGGCCGCGTATGCACCGGGCGGGGCGAGGACGGCGAGCGATACGGGCTCGACCACCGCGACGAACAGGGCGCCGGCCGCGTGAGCCAGCTCGCCGACCTGCGGCATCGCCTCGAGGAGGCCGTAGAAGTTCGGCTGCGCGACGACGACGCCGGCGACCGGTCGATCCGTGTCGGCCAGGAGCCGCTCGAGTGCGGCGAGATCGGTCGTCCCGACGGCCTCGCCGGCGCCCAGCGTCGGGATCTCCTCGAGCTCGAGGCGCGGCCCGAAGTACGTCTCCATCGTCGCGCGGTAGTGGGGGTGGACCGCGTGGGACACGAGCACCCGGGCCCGCCGGGTCTGGCGGCAGGCCATGAGGGCTGCCTCGGCGGTCGCGGCGGCGCCGTCGTAGTGGGACGCCGACACGACGTCCAGGCCGGTCAGCTCCGCGATCAGCGACTCGTACTCGTAGATGCTCTGGAGCGTCCCCTGGCTGATCTCCGGCTGGTACGGCGTGTAGGCCGTGTACCACTCGCCTCGGAGGAGAAGCTGGTCGACCGCCGGCGGGGACCAGTGGCGGTAGACACCCCCGCCGAGGAACGAGGCGAGACCCGTCAGGTTGCGGCCTGCGAGGGCGGCCAGCCGGGCCGACAGCTCGAGCTCCGGCTCGGGTTCCGGCAGTGCCAACGGGCTCGCCCGAAGCGGTTCCGGGATGTCCGCGAAGAGCTCGTCGACGGACGAGATGCCGAGGGCCCCGAGCATCCGCTCGCGGTCGTCGGCGGTGTGCGGTCCGTAGGGCATCGGCCGGTCAGCCCTCGGCGACCAGGGCGTCGTATGCCTTCGGCTCGAGGAGCTCATCGAGCTGCTTCGGGTCGCCGACCCGGAGCCTGATCATCCAGCCGCCCTTGAACGGTTCGCGGTTGATGAGCTCCGGCTGGGACCCGAGCGCGCCGTTCGCCTCGAGGACCTCGCCGCTCAGCGGGGCGAACAGGTCGCTCACCGCCTTCACCGACTCGACGACGCCGAACGGGCGGAATTGCTCTACGGAGCCGCCGGCGGCCGGGAGCTCCACGAAGACGATGTCCCCGAGCTGGCCGGCCGCGTAGTCCGTGATCCCGATCGTGGCCTCGTCGCCGTCCACCCGGACCCACTCGTGGTCCTTCGTGTAGCGCAGATCCTTGGGGACCATCGCGGCGCTTCCTCCTGCGGTGCGGCCGGGGCCGCGCGTTCGGTTGGCTCGGGCCTCGGGCGGGTGCGGCCGTCGCCGCCCCGCCGAGGCGCCTCGGTCAGCGGGGGCGCCGGTAGAACGGCAGGGCGACGACCTCGGCGGGGACCCGCTGCTCGCGGATCTCGACGTCGACTATCGTACCCGGCTCGGCATCGCCGGGCGCGACGTAGGCCATCGCGATCGGCTTGCCGAGCGTCGGTGACTGGGTGCCGCTCGTCACGACCCCAGACCGCCGGTCGGCCAACCAGACCGGGTAGCCATGGCGGGCGATCCCCCGGCCGCGGACGATGAGGCCGACGAGCCGGCGGGCGGGTCCGTCCCTGGCCACTCGCTCGAGCGCGGCCCGACCGACGAAGTCACCGGCCTTGTCGAGCTTGACGACCCGGCCGAGCCCCGCCTCGTAGGGGTTCGTCGTCGTGTCGAGCTCGTTGCCGTACAGCGGCATGCCCGCTTCGAGGCGCAGCGTGTCCCGGGCGCCGAGGCCGGCCGGGACGAGACCGGCGTCGCGACCTGCTGCGGCGAGGGTCGACCACAGCTCGTCCCCCCGGCTCCACTCGACGAACACCTCGAAGCCGTCCTCCCCGGTGTAGCCCGTCCGGGCGAGAAGGGCCGGGATGCCGGCCACCCGCCCCTCGGCGATCGCGTAGTAGCGAAGCGCCTCGAGGTCAATGTCCGTGACCGGCCCGACGATCCCCGCCGCGGCCGGCCCCTGGACGGCGATCAGGCCCGTGGCCAGCGACCGGTCGTCGAGGACCGCCCGGAATCCCGACAGCCGCTCGGTCAGGGTGTCGCTCACGAGCTGGGCGTTGCCCGCGTTCGCGACCACGAGGAACCGCTCCTCGGCGACCCGGTAGACGATGAGGTCGTCGAGGATGCCGCCGTCCGGGGCGCAGATCATCGAGTAGTGGGCCCGCCCAACCTTCAGAGCCGGGGGGTCCGAGACGAGGGCCGCGGCGAGGGCGGCGCCGGCCTCCGGGCCCTCGACGAACAGCTCGCCCATGTGCGACAGGTCGAACAGGCCGGCACGTTCCCGCACCGCTCGGTGCTCCTCGATGATCCCGGCGTACTGGACCGGCATGAGCCAGCCGGCGAAGTCGATGAGCTTTGCCCCGAGGGCCCGGTGGCGCTCGACCAGGGCCGTCTCGTGGAGCTGGGGCTCGCGGACCTCCGTCACGCCGGCTCCGGTCGGGCGGACACCCGCGCGGCTGCGAGGGCGACGAGCGCCCGCTCCGTCGCGAACGTCAGGAGCCCCGGGGCGTCGGCGAAGGCGATCCAGCGGACCTGCTCGAACTCGCGGTCGTGGTCCGACAGGTCCCCGCCGGTCGGCTCCATGAGGAAGTAGTGGACGGTCTTCTGGATCCGGGTCCCGTGCTGGACGAACGAGTACTCGATCGACTCGAGCGGCTCGGTGATCCGGACGTCCAGACCGGTCTCCTCGCCAACCTCCCGGACGGCCGTCTGTTCGCGCGATTCACCGTGGGTGGGGGTGCCCTTGGGCAGGCTCCACGTGACGCCGTCGCGCTCGCGGCGACGCATCCCGACGACGAGGTGGGGCGATCCCCCCAGGTGGCGTACGACGATCCCGCCGGCAGAGGTGGCGGTCGCGGTCCTCAGCCTTGCCACGGCGCCGCGGGGGCACCGGAACGGCGAGCCGATCCGGAGCGGCCCGACCGGGCCCACAGCATCGCGACGGCGGGGCGGGGCCCACCCGAGATCGAAGGGCGGGGCTGGGACGAGCGGAGCGACCGGGAGGCCGCCCGGAGGCGGAGGAGGGGGCCCAGATCGGCGGTTCGCAGGACGGTCGCCTGACCCGCGGCCGGGCGGAACGAGTCGCTCCCACGGAGGCCCAGGCGCCGCTGCCGGGCGCGGCTCGACGGGCGCACGAAGTGGGCCGCCGGACGCGCCGCATACTTCGCGGCGATGCTGTGCTCCATAGGCGAATGGTACTGCCTCAGCGACCCGTTGCAAGTGACGTCCGGAGCAGTTCGGCCGCCTCCGGTGACAACGCGCCACGCTGTTCTGCGAGCTGGATCTCCCGCTCGGCGGCGGCCCGGTACAGGTCGAGGACTCCGGGTGCATGGGCCCGCAGGGTGGCCAGGTGGGTGTCGAGCGTGCCCCGGTCGCCCCGGGTGATGGGACCGGTCAGCGCCCCCCGGATTCCGAGCGCCCTGGCGTTGCCCAGGGTCTGCTCGATGAGCGGGCCGTAGATCGCGAGCGACCCGGCCTCGTCGAGTCCTGCCACGCGACCCAGCTCGGCGATCGCGTCGAGCAGCGCGACGAACCCGCCGGCCGCCAGGACCGCGGCGGCGTGATAGGCCGATTTCGAGCCCGGCGCCAGCCGGACGGGCTGGGCGCCGATCGCCTCGGCCATCGTCGCCAGGAGGGCGGCCAGCTCGTCGTCCCCCTCGATCGCGACCGTCGCCCCGTGGAGCGCCGCGACGGCCCGCTCCGTGTCGGCGAACGCGACCAGTGGGTGGAAGGCCCCGATCTGGGTCCCGGCGGCCATCGCCGGGGCGAGCACCTCTGCCCCCAGAGCGCCGCTCGTGTGGATCATCGCCTGGCCGCTGTACATCCGGAGGCCCGCCGCGAGGGGCCCGATCGCGTCGTCCGGGACCGCCAGCACGATCAGCTCGACCTCGTCGAGCAGCGCGTTCGGCTCGGCGAAGGCGCGGACGCCGTCGACGAGGCCGCGGAACCGCTCCCGGCGTGCAGGGTCCCGACTGGCGACGGCGGCGACCGGCCAGCCGGCTCGCCGGAGCGCCACCCCGAGCGCCGTCCCGACGGCCCCGGCCCCGACGATCCCGATGACCGGCGGCTCGCCCCGTTCGCTCCGGACGTGGGGGTGGGCATGGTCGTCGTCATGGACGACCTCGCCATGGCTGTGCCGGCCGGGCGGCGGCGGGTCGAGGTCGATCCCCGCCGTCCGAATGGCAGCCTCGGTCTCGTCCCGGTCCCCGGGCTTGGCGGGCTCGTCTGCCTCGTCGCGCCGCTCGTCCGGCCAGGCCCTCAACGCGCCCTCCGGTCCGGGCCCTCTCGCCGGTCGTGCGCCGCTCCGGGGTACTCTTCCACTCGACGAGTGTACCGACCAGGAAGGACCCGGCGAGTTGCCCCACGATCCCCTCGACGCCCGCGCTTCACTGGGTCCCGGCCTGCCCGATTTCTACCGCCTCGAGGCCATTCCCGGAATCGACCTCGACCGCGCGCCGGTGACCCTGAAGATCCTGCTCGAGAACGTCCTCCGCCACGCCGGCGGGGGGATCGTCCGCCCGGAGGACGTCGCGACCCTCGCCGCCTGGCGACCTGGAAACCCGGCCGAGGCGGAGGTCCCGTTCATGCCGGCCCGGGTCATCCTCCAGGACTTCACCGGCGTCCCCGCGATCGTCGACCTGGCCGCGATGCGCGACGCGATGGCGGACCTCGGGGGCGACCCCGGGAAGGTCAACCCGCTCGTCCCGGCCGACCTCGTCATCGACCACTCGGTCCAGGTCGACATGTTCGGCAACGACCGCGCCTTCGCGTTCAACGTCGAGCGCGAGTACGAGCGGAACGGCGAGCGCTACCAGCTCCTGCGCTGGGCCCAGACCGCCTTTAGCGACTTGCGGGTCGTCCCGCCGGGCACGGGGATCGTCCACCAGGTCAACCTCGAGTTCCTCGCGACCGTCGTCGCCGACCGGCCCGACGGCAAGGGCCGGGTCGCCTTCCCGGACACGCTCGTCGGGACCGACTCCCACACGACGATGATCAACGCCCTCGGTGTCCTCGGCTACGGGGTCGGCGGGATCGAGGCCGAGGCGGTCCTCCTCGGGCAGCCGCTCTACCAGCCGATGCCGCGGATCGTCGGCGTCCGACTCCACGGCGAGCTGCCGCGCGGCTCGACGGCCACCGACCTCGTCCTCGTCGTCACCGAGCTGCTCCGCGGCTACGGCGTCGTCGG
>JBBDZZ010000039.1:0-5763 GCA_040899885.1 Chloroflexota bacterium
AGATCCCGAGCCGTTCAGCGAGCGGCGCGTAGATCTCCATCGTCTGGCGGGCGATGCGGAGCTGCTTATCTGCTGGGAGCGCGGCCAGGGTCCGCATGTTGTGAAGCCGGTCCGCGAGCTTGATGAGGACGACCCGGATGTCGTCCGCCATCGCGAGGAACATCTTCCGGATGTTCTCGGCCTGCTGCTGCTCGTGGGTGTGGGTGCTGAACCGGGACAGCTTCGTGACGCCGTCGACGAGATGGGCGACCTCGGTCCCGAAGCGCTCCTCGACGTCGACGAGGTTGTACTCGGTGTCCTCGGGGACGTCGTGGAGGAGCGCCGCCTGGACCGCGACCGGATCGATCCCCAGCTCGGCGAGGATCTGGGCCGACGCGATCGGGTGGGTGACGTACGGCTCACCCGAGGCGCGGAGCTGTCCGGCGTGGGCGTCGGCGGCCATGTCCAGGGCGCCCCCGACCGGGCCGAGGTCGGCCTGCGGGTAGTGCTTGGCGATCGTCGCGAGAAGCTGGTCCCGGAGGGCCCCGATCTCGTCCTCGGGCTTGCGCGCCTGGCGCGGGGGCGCCGCGGCCCGGCGGGGTCCCCGGCGGGCCGGACTCCGCTCTTCGGTCTTCGTGCGCGGCGTGGCCATGGCCGGGAAAGTCTAGCAGCGGCCGAACGGGACCCCCGAAGCCCTGCCCGGGCGCCGGATCAGACCGCGCCGGCCCGATTCGCGTAGCCGAGGGCCCCGAGGGCCGCCAGGGCCGCCTCGCGCTCGTTCCAGGGCAGCGCGCCCGTCGCGTACAGGATCGAGCTCTCGTGGCCCTTGCCGGCGAGGAGGACGATGTCGCCCGGCCGGGCGCGCTCGAACGCAGCCTCGATCGCGGCCGCCCGGTCCGGGATCAGGAGCAGATCGTGACCGCGGCGCTTGCCCGCGTCCTCCGCGCCGGCGGCGATCTCGTCGAGGATCGCCTCGCGGTCCTCGCCCCGAGGGTCCTCGTCGGTGACGACGACGAGCCGGCAGCGCCGGCCGGCGATCCGGCCCATCATCGGCCGCTTCGCGGTGTCCCGTTCCCCGGCCGACCCGAAGACCGCGATCAGCTCGCCGCCACGGGCGGCGGCCAGCGGCGCCAGCAGCTCCAGCACCCCCTCGAGCGAGGCCGGGCTGTGGGCGTAGTCGACGACCACGCCGAACGGCTGGCCGGCCTCGATCCGCTCCATCCGGCCGGGCACGGCTTCGACCGCCTCGAGGCCTCCGCATACCGCAGCCGGATCGAGGCCCCAGGCCGCGCCGAGCGCGACGACGGCGAGCGCGTTGTGGACGTTGAACCGGCCGGCCAACCGGAGCTCGAGGCGCGCCTCGCCGGACGGGGCGACGAGATCGATCCGCAGGCGGCGCGCGTCCTCCTCGACCCGGACCGCGCGGACGTCGGCCGCCGGGTCCGTGCCGTATGTGATCACCCGCGCCCCGGCCTCCTGACCAACGCCCGCGAACAGGCCGGCCGACGGGTCGTCGGCGTTGACGACCGCGATCTTCGGTCGACCCTTGGCCGGGTTGGCCGGCCCCACGGCGAGCCGCTCGAACAGCGACAGCTTCGCGTCCCGATACGCCTCCCACGTCCCGTGGAACTCGAGGTGCTCGTGGGTCAGGTTCGTGAGGATCGCGGCGTCGTACGCGATCCCGCCGACCCGCTCGAGAGCAAGGCCGTGCGAGGTCGTCTCGACGACGGCCGCGGCATCCCCGGCCGCGACCATCGCGCGGAGCGCGGCCTGCAGGCGGGGCGCCTCCGGTGTCGTCGCGTGCTCGGCGTTGGATTCGCGGGTCGAGCCGATCTTCGTGTCGACCGTGCCCAGCAGGCCGGTTCGCAGCCCCGCCGCCTCGAGCGCGGCGACCGCGAGGAAGGAGGTCGTGGTCTTGCCATCCGTGCCGGTGATCCCGACGATCGCCAGCTCGCGGCTCGGGTCGCCGTACCACCATGAGGCCGCGGTCGCGAGGGCCGGCTGGGTCCGCTCGACGACGAGCTGCGCGAGCCCGACGCCCTCGACGGGCCGCTCGACGAGCGCGGCCGCCGCGCCGGCCTCCCCGGCAGCGGCGACGAAATCGTGGCCGTCGACGTGGGCGCCGGGAACGGCGACGAACAGCGCGCCTGGCCGGACCGCGCGCGAGTCGAAGGCGACGCCGCGGACCATCACCCGGCCGACGCCCGCCGGCCCGATGGCGCGGCCACCCTCGCGTGCGCCACGCAAGCGGCCTTCCGCCTCGAGCCGCTCGACGAGGCGGCCTAGTGGCGCCGGGTCGGCCGGCTCGGCGGCCGCCAGCAGCCGATCGATTTCGCCGGTTTCGCCGGTTTCGCCGGTCACGCGGTCGGTCACGCCTCGCCCCGGCCTCGTTCGCGCAGGTCGCGGATCGTGTACCAGAACCGGTCGATGACGAGGTCGAACGTTCCTGGGTGGCGGACCGGCGTCCCGCCGAACCGTCGCTTGAACGCGCTGAACCCGGACCAGCTATCCGGTGCGTCGTCGTCGGATTCGGCGACGCCCCACAGGTCCAGGGTCCGGGCGCCGTCGGCGCCGAGCGCCTCCATCGTCGCGCCCATCGTCGCGTAGCCGGCGTTCGCGTTCTTCAGCGCCGGGTCGCGGGACGAGGCGCCGTACAGGTAGAACGCCCGATCCGCGACCCGAAGCGTGACCATCCCGCCGATCGGCCGTCCGTCCTTCCGGGCGAGGCACAGGTACCAGCCGCGGGCCGGGGCGAGCGATTCGGCGAGGGCCGAGAGGAAGTCCAGCCCGTGGCTCCGGAACCGCTTCCGCTCGGCGGTGTCCTCGAGGAGGTCGTGGAAGGTCGCGATCGCGTCGGGGTCGGCCTCGCGCAGGACGTCGGTGACCACGCCCTCCTTGGCGGCCCTCCGGAACAAGTTCCGGGCGTCCTTGTCCCACCCTTTTTGAAGCTCTTCCGCGCCGCCCGCAAGGTTCACGATGCGGGTGGTGCGTGCCTGGAGGTCGAACCGGGCGGGTCGCAGGCCCCGGGCGAGAAGCGATTCGCGGACGGTATCGGCGTCGCCGCCGTCGCCGCGCGGATCGAGCTTGACGACGATTCCGCGCTCGCGACGGGCGAGCGCCCGGAGGCCGCCGACGAGCAGCCGGAGAACCAACCCGGCGTCCGGGGCGTCGCGCTCCCAGACCGGGCCGTGCGGGACGTACACGACGGAGCGCCCGAACTGGGTCGGCCGAACAAGCGCCTGGGCGACCCCGCGAACCGCGCCGCCCGGGCCGCGAACAAGGATCCGGGCCGGCGGCTCGCCGGCCACGGCCATGACGTCGCCCCATGCCCACATCTGGAGGATGTCGCCTTCCGGCCGGCGGGCGACGAACTCGTCCCATGTGCCCCGTGACTCCGGCGCGGCGAGCGCGACGCGCATCCCGGGCACGGCGGTGGCCGTCATCCCGCGCCGTTCTCGGACGCGGGACCGGACGCGGACTCCGCGCGCCGCCGGCCGATGAGTCCGGGGAGCATCACGCGGCGGAATCGTGCCGCCTCCGCGACCCACGCCCCGCGCAGGCCGCGGCCCTGGACGAGGCTCTCGAGCGTCCGCGGCTCGGCATGCCAGAACGATTCCTTGTATCCACCGGCCCACAGGAAGTCGTACGTCGTGCAGCCCCGCCGGATCGCCTCGGAGATCGACCGGTCGAAGAGTCCCTTGCCGAGCGACATCTTGCGAACGTCGTCGTCGTAGCTCACGCCCATCACGAGCGCGACGGCGCGCCGGTTCAGCGCGAACGTCACGAGGCAAGCCCGGATCCCGGAGGCGTCGCGGGCGACGTCGATCCACATCGCGCCGGCTCCGAGGAGCGCGCCGAAGGCATCGACGAGGAACGGCTCGAACGCGGGATCGGGCCCGAAGTCGAGCTCCTCGTTGCCCCATCGGGCGGCCATGAGCCGGCGGATTGCGCCGACGGCGTCCGCCGCAGCGGCCGGATCGGTCTGCTGCTCGAACGAGCCACCAGCCCGCTCGAAGCGGCGTTCCTCGGTCCGCATGTTGTGGCGCGCCTTCGGCCCGAGATGGCGGGCCCAACCGTCGAGATCGGCTGGCAGTTCGATCACGTACGTCACCGACCGCACGACCCCGGTCAGCCGGACCGTCCGCCATCCGGCCCCGGCCCCCGCGTCGACGAGCGCAGCCGGCGTCTCCGAGCCGGCCGGCAATCGGAGCGCGTTGAGGACGTCCCAGCGCACCGACCCATCGCGCAGCCAACCGCTGAGTCCGGCGAGCACGGTGGCGCGGTGCTCGTCGGTCGCGAGGACGTCGACCTGGCCGCGCAACGCCGGCCCGAAGCCCGCCCAGAAGTGGAGCTCCGTGAGGGCTGTCGCGAGCTGCCGGGTCCGCGACGCGACGAGCGGGGCGACGCCGACGAGGCGGCCGACGGCGCGCCAGGTAAGCACGCGGGGCCTGGCGTTGGCCGCGTAATGGCGGGACCACGGCGCGAGCCAGTCCGGCGATTCGAACGGCGAGCGGGCGGCCGCCGCCGCGAGCTCGCGCCACTCGGGAACGATCGCCTCGATCGCGCGGGAGTCTGCGAGGACCTCCGGCGTGCCCGGCGCGGTGGCGGGCGCCGTCACCGGCGAACGAGCCTCGTCGCGCGCGACACCATCCGGCCAGCCAGGTACCGACGTGGCCGGATGACCCGCTCCTGCGCGCCGGTCAGCTCGAGCCAGCTCGCCCCGAACGACTGCTTGTGCTGGTAGAGGCCGTACATCGGGTCTCCCTCGCGGGGCTCCGAGCGCGCCCCCGGAACGTCGACGCCGCCGAGGTCCATCTCCCGGCAGCCCTCGCGGATCGCGAGCTCGATCGCTCGCCAGCGGAGGAGGTGAAGCGCGCCAGGATGTGCCTTCCGTGCTTCGGCGCGGTCGCCGGAGTGGACGGTCGTGAGCCGGCCGCCGTGGCGGTAGAGGACGAGCCCGGCGAGCTCGGTCCCGTCCGCGGTGCGCGCCTGGAGGTAGACGAGGTGCCCCGCCGCGAGCGCCGCGAGCCACCAGGCGACGTACTCAGCGCGGGGGCCGAACGTGAAGTCGAGCCGTTCGCCGGTCACGAGGAGGAGATCGTAGAACCGGTCGAGGGCCGCCGCCGCGGGCTCGCCCGGCGCCACGAACCCCTCCCCTGCCCCGTCCGGCCCGGCCGCCCGCGCATCGTGGCGGGCGACGACCGTGCCGTCCTTCTCCGCCTGCCGGATCCGCTGGCGGGTGGTTTTGGCGATCCCCTTGAGCACGGATTCCTCGTCCGCGTCTGGGCCGAGCGGCAGGCTCATCCGGTGGCGGGCCGGGTGGATCTCCTCGATCGGGCCGTAGTGGGAGCGGCGCAGCCAGGTTGCGTAGGCGGCGTCCGTGGCCGGCACCTCGGCGTCAGAGGCGATGACGTCGATCCGTTCCGCGGCGAGCGCCTTCGTCGTTGCCCACAGGGCCGCCCCGAGCTCCTCGCCCCCGACGACCGGCGCCGGTCCCTTCGGCAGGTAGGCGCTCCCGCCGCCGATCAGCGGCCAGGGCCGGGTGAGGGCAAGGATGCGGTGGTCGCCGACCGAAACGAACCGGGGCCGCCAACCGCTTCGGCTACGGTGGTCCGCCCACGCCCGCGACTGGTAGACGTGACCGCCCGGCCGCTCCACCGCGAGGCGGTCCCAGTCGTCGGTGGGGTCGGCCTCGACGCGAACGTCGTCCATCACCCCGCGCCGCTGCCCCGACGGCGGACGAGGTCGGTCATGATCGCGACGATAGACGGCAGCTCCGGGATG
>JBBDZZ010000040.1:0-36181 GCA_040899885.1 Chloroflexota bacterium
GGACCACGACGACCAGCGCCTCGACGACGATCCGGCGCGACATCTTCGACTGGCCCACTCGCCGGTCGCGGAACGTGATCGGGATCTCGTGGACGCGAGCGCCCGCTCGCGACGCCCGAAACGTCATCTCGATCTGGAACACGTAGCCACCGGCGTGGACTCCCTCGAACGGGATCTGGGCAAGCGTCGCGGACCGCCACGCCTTGAACCCCCCGGTGAGGTCGTGCGGCCCGAGACCCAGCACGGTCCGGGCGAAGATCGAGCCGCCCCGGGAGATCAGCCGGCGTCCGATCCCCCAGTCGACGACGCCGCCGCCCGCCGTGTAGCGCGACCCGACGACGAGGTCCGCCTCGCCGCGCTCCACCGGCGCGATGAGCCCCGGCAATGCCGCGGGGTCGTGGGACCAGTCGGCGTCCATCTGGACGATCGTTCGCGCTCCGCCGGCGATCGCGACGCGGAATCCGTCGAGATATGCCCTGCCGAGGCCCTGCTTTGCGGTGCGGTGGAGGACCCGTACCCGCGGGTCCGCCCCGGACATCTCGTCCGCGAGCCGGCCGGTGCCGTCCGGGGACGCGTCGTCGACGACGAGGAGCATCGCGCCCGGCAGCACGTCGAGGATCGCCGGGCCGATCGCCGGCAGGTTATCGGCCTCGTTGTACGTCGGGAGGATGACCCACGCGCCCTCGCCCGCGGCGGGCGACGGAGCGTCCGCGGCGGCGGGTTCGGTCGTCATCGCGTGGCTGAGTGTACGGCGCGTGCGGGCCCGGCCTGGCGACGTCCGCCGGGCAGCGCCGGGCACGGCCGCCGCTACTGGACGGTGATCGTCAGCGATTGCGCGTTCGTCCGGCCGGCGGCGTCGCGAGCCGTGATCGCGATCGTGGCGACGCCGGGCGCGCCCGCGGCCACGGTGAACCTGACCACGTATCGTCCGCCGCCCTGCGACGTCGCGGCCCGCGTGACAGCGGCCAGGCCGGCCTGCCGGAACGTGACCCGCGGCGCGGCACGGAGCGGCTCGGCAGACCGGAGGGTCAGTGTCAGGGTCTGGCCCCCGGCCGGGCTGACCGGCGCGGCCGTGACCGAGAACGCGTCGACGAGAATGAGCCTCGTCAGCGTCGTCGTCCCGACCCACGAGGTCGCGGTGAGCACCGCCCGGTACCAGCCGCGGGGCACCCGGACGCCTCGGCCGTCGCGGCCATCCCACGTCCAGCTGAAGGTCCCTGCACCCTGTGTGCGGCCGACCCAGGCACTCTTCACGTACGCGCCGGACTGCTTGTAGATCCGGAGCGTGGTGGCCGCGCTGCGAGCGAGCCTGAACGAGACCTTCGAGCTCTTCGCGTAGCCGTCGGCATCATGGGGAAAGAAGATCGCCGGGCTCCATGCCAGGTGACCGGCGGTCCGGTCGACGATGATCGGGAATTCCTGGACCGTCCGGTTGTGGGACGGATCGGACACGTCGATCGAGAGGTAGTAGAGGCCGTCGGGGACCATCCGGCCCAAGCGGTCGATGCCGTTCCACGTGATTGAGCCGGTCGCGCCGATCGCCCACGTCTTGTAGACGGTCCCGCCCTTACGGATGCGCGCGTAACCCCTGACGGCCTCGTCGACTGACCAGCCGAGCGTGATCCGCTCCGCGATCCCGTCGCCGTTCGGCGAGAAAGTGCCTGGCGTCGTGGTCGCCGTGACGACGGGAGCGATCAGGTCTGTGGTCAGGAACTTCGCGGCCAGGACCTCGTTCAGCTCGGTCCGGCTGTCGTCGTAGCCGAGCGCCCAGATCCCCGCGCCGGCCAGCCCCATCGAGTTGACGAGGTCGTACTTCAGCCTCAGCGACTCCGCGTCGTCGTAGTAGATCTGGCGCCACGGGTTGACGCAGCCATACGCCGCTGTGCAGTTCTCGCGGTGGTAGACGACATACGGCCCGAGCTCGCGGCCGTCCCAGCGCCGGCCGTGCGTGGCCGCGTATTCGATCGCGGACTTGTAGATGACGGTGTTCGACGAGCCGTACTGGGTGCCGGAGATGTTCTTCGCGTTGACGGCGTCGGTCTCGGTCGACCATGCCCGTCCGTAGTACGGGATCCCCAGGATGAGCTTCGACGCGGGGACTCGAGCGGCGAAGGCCGCGACCGTGTCCGTGATGTCATAGGCCGGGCCGGCCAGCGGCGAGATCGACCCGACGGACGGCACCGACGCGGTCCGGTAGTCATAGCCCATGATGAAGATCGCGTCGGCGCCCCCAGGGGCGGTCGCGTCCTCGATCGGGTAGTTGCCGATGTAGCCGGTCGTGTCGAAGGTCAGCTGGTAGCCGGGCGCGAGCCCGTCGAGCTCGGCGCGGAACGTCCGGACCAGGGCGGTGAACTCATCCGCGAATCCGGTGGCGATCGGCTCGAAGTCGAGGTTGATCCCGTCGATCCCGCGGTTGTGGACCGCGAGAGCGGCCTGGCTCGCGAGGTTCTGGCGGGCGGCCGGGTTGCCGAGCAGCGCTGCCTGCCGCTCTGTCTGACTCGAGGTCCAGGCGAACATCGTGATCGTCAGCACGACCCGGGTGTCGTTCGCGTGGGCGGAGTTGATGACGTTGGTCAGGGCAGCGCTCCCGAAGCCTCCCCAGCCGGTCGTCGGCGTCCCGTCGGCGTTCTTCTTGAGGAGGTTGCCGTTCTGGTCCGACCCGACGCTGAAGTAGGCGATCGTCGAGAGCACGCGGTAATCGAGCGTGTTCGCGCTGTCCGACACCTCCCAGTACGGGAGGAAGCCGAAGACCTGCTTGAGTCGCTTCGTGCCGCCGCTGACGGCGGCGATGTCGCCGGTGGCACCCGGGGTGAGGGCGTGGGTCACCGGGCCGCCCGGCTTGAACGAGATCCGATCCTCGGCGTGGGCCATGGCGTCTTCGTAGTGGGCGCTCGGCTGAAGGCCGGGGTCAGGCTCCGGCAGGACCGCCTCGACGACCTCGACCGTGGCGGGGTCCATGTCGGAGAGAGAGGTGAAGCTCACGTCGGTGGAAGGCTCGACGGACGGCTCGACCGACGGCGACGGGTCCTCGGGCAGGACCTCGGTCGGCAGCGGGGTGGGATCCGGTGCCGGTTCGGCGCCGAGGGCGGTGGCCGCGGAGCCGGCCAGCATCGCCTGCGCGAGGAGCGCGACGACCAGGAGAACGGTCGCCGGCCGGCGGCGGGACGAGGACGCGAGGGGGGAGCGGCGAGCGGAACGGGTCACTGACGTCCTCATCGGGGCGGCGACACGACGATCGGCGCCGGTGACGGTGGCAGCCAGTCGTGCTCCCCCGGGACCACCGACCGCTCGTCGGGAAGCGGGCTCACCGTAGCCTCGGGCGGAGCTCCGACCAAGCCTGACGATGGTCCCGGCAGTGGCCGGTACGGAGGCGTCCGGTGCGGTGCCCCGCTGGCCGCCCCGCTCAGCCGAAGATCAGCGGAAGTAGCCGGTGACGTCGAAGACCGCGTCGGCGCTCGCGGCCCCGGAGGCGATGTACAGGTTGCCCAGCCCGCCGGTCCCGCTCAAGGCGACCGCCACACCGTTGCCGCGGATGTCCCCGGCAGGGAAGTTGAGCGTGGCGAACAACGAGTTCGGGCCGACCGCCGGCCCGAGCGCCATGTGCCCGCCGCGGGTCTGGCGGACGACCGTGAGGTTGCCGGTCACCGCGACGGCCTCGGCGGGGACGCCACCTCGGCCGGCGACCTCGAATGCCCGCGGGTCGGCCATCGTGAACGCACTGGCCAGCCCAATGCCGATCCGCGAGTCCAGGAGGCGAGCCGGGCTGAGCGGCACGAACACGGCGCCCGAGCCACCCATCGCGAAGTAGCCGGTCACGTCGAAGATCAGGTGTGCCGAACCGGGGTTGCCTGCGACGTAGACCGCGCTGAGGGTCCCGCCGTCACCGAGCGGCACGACCACGCCATTGCCCCGGGTGTCGCCCATCGGGAAGTTCAGGCTCGACGTGGCTGGCGCGGCGTTGGGCACCGGCCCGAGGCTAACGTGCCCGCCCTGAGTCTGGCCGGTCACCGTCAGGTTGCCCGCGACCGCGATCGCTCCCGCCGGCACGCCGCCCCCACCGGCCACCGCGAAGGTCCGCGGCTCGCCGGACTGGAAGGCTCCCGCGAGCCCGAGATCGAACCGCGTGTCGAGCAGTCTGGTGGGGTCGAGGGCGGTGAACCGCGCGCCTTCCGTGCCCTCGCGGAAGTAGCCGGTAACGTCGAACACGATGTGGGTCCTGGCGCCGGTCGTTCCGATGAATACCGCGCTCAGGCTACCGGCGGAGGAGAGCCGGACCGTGACGTTGTTCCCCCGGGTGTCGCCGGCCGGGAAGTTGATCGTGGAGGTCTCGGGCGTGGCATCCGGGATCTGGCCGAGCGCCACCCAGCCGGCACTCGTCTGCTGGGTGACCGTCAGGTTCCCGGTCACCGCGGTCGCGTCGGCGGGGACGCCACCGCGGCCCGCAACGTCGAAGGTGCGCGGCGCGCGCGACGTGAACCTGCCGGAGAGGCCGTTTCCCGTTCGGGTGTCGAGGAGCCGGGCGGGGGTGACGGGCGTGTACGTCGAGTCGGCGGCGGGCGGCGGGGGCGGCGGGGGCGGCACAGGCGCGCCGAGGACCTGGGTCGTCGTGATCGACATCGTCCCGCTGGCGGCCCGGTAGTACTCGCTCGTCGGCGACTCGGGATCCTGGGACACCGTCTTGCCGGGCGATCGGACAGAGGCGAACGTGTACGTGTTGCCGTTCGCGTTCGGGGCGGACCGCCACATCTGGTCGAGCGTCTGGTCCGTGTTGAAGAGCGACGCGAGGTAGTACTCAGGCCCGGAGTGCCCGTCGGCGATGACCGCGCTGGCCCCCGCCGCGAGGAACGCCGACGCGTAGTTGTCGGCCCGCTGCTTGGCGACGGAGAGGCTCGGCTCCGCGTGGCCCGGCTCGGAGTTGCCGGCCGCGTAGCACAGGTGGTGGAGCAGGATGAGGGCGTTCGGGGCGAACTCGAGCGTCCGGATCGACGGCTCGCCGTAGTACTTGTTGTTGTTGTCGCCGTTGCCGGCGGTGGCGTTGAGCCCGAAGCCGTCCTTCGTCGCGAAGGTCGGGTCATACGTGTAGGGGCTCGGCCAGCCGTTGCCATGGCCCATGTAAATGACCACTCGGGCGCCCTTGACGGCGGCCTTGACGGCCGCCCACGTCGCGTTCGGGCTGAAGACCTTCACGACGTTCGTCGAGTGCTTGATCGCCTCGGCATAGGCGGACTCGCCACGCTGGCGGTAGCTGCTCGTCTGGCCGTGGACGGCACCGACGATGATCACGACCTTGGCGTCGCTTGCCGCCCGGGTCGCCGGGACGTGGCTGCCTGGGGCGAACGAGCCGAGGGCGGCGGCGAGGGCGACGACGATCGCCAGGCCGGTCTTGCGCAATGTGAGCTCCCGGTGTGACGGCACCGACCCGATGAGCAGGCCGGCAGAGGGCTGGATGAGTGCCCTATCAGCCTCGGGCCGGGAGCTCGGCGCCGCTATCGCGGGATGGTCCCGCGCGTGCTAGGCCCATCGTCGATCCCGGGGTACGGAGCGCAGCGTAGTGGTGCGGTCAGGGGCACTGAGGAGCCGGAACGCGGGTGGTGCGTCGGGCCACCGCCCAACCGGGCGTGGGGAGTGCGGTCTGTCGCTCGTCAGGGACTCTGGAAGGACAGGCTTATGTCCGGCAGGGCAGGGGCGGCACCGTCGCCGTCGCGGGGGGAGTCCATGATCGCCCACAGGACGATCACCGCTTGGTCCCCGAGGACGGCGATATCGGCGGAACCGACGCCCAGGACATCGCTCGGGATTGATACCGTCTCGATGGCTTCGCGGGTCAGCCCGTCCGTAGTGCGCCATGCCTGGAACGTCGCGTTGACGTTGTTCCAACCCACGCCGAGCACGACGCCCCCATCCGATGCGAGCCGGCTATCGTTCGAAGGGGGGCCGCTGGCAGGCACGAAGGTCCAGCTGACACCGTCCCTCGAGAGGGCATCGAACCCGGACCCGGTCGCGACGATGCCGGGCGCTCCAACCGCAACCGCGAGCAGGGTTCCCGCGAAGTCCAGGCCGGCGTCGGACCGGACCCAGGTCAGGCCGTCCGGAGACGTCCAGGCGGCGGGCACGATGGCGTCGGCCGCGGTCCGACGGTGCCCGACGGCCACGAAGCCGTTGGCGGTCGCGGCGACGGCGCGCATGCCACCGCAGCCCGGGTCCTCGCCCGTGTCGATGCAGAGCCCGACGTCCATGTCTGCATTGTCTGCCGCCCGCGTCCAGGTCACGCCGTCCGGCGAGGTCCACGCCGCGGCACGCGCGGGGTAGGTCGCAGCGTCGTTGGGCACTGTGCTATCAACGACATAGCCGCCGATGACGTAGCCGCCTGGGCCGGCAGCGACCGCGGCGAGACGGTAGGTGGACATCTCAAGGGCAGACGAGCCGAAGTCGACCTGCACACGCTCCCACGTTTGCCCATCCGTCGAATGCCAGATGCCCGGTCCACGCCCGTCGTACGGATAACCGATGGCCACCAGCCCGGCCGGCCCGTAGGCCACGTCGAATATCCCCGTCGGCGGGCGTTGGTTCGGGGCGTCGGGACTCAGGTCCAGGCCCGGCTGGTCGGGCAGGCGGGTCCAGCTGGCGCCGACGACCGTGGTCCACATGGCACCGTGACATTCCGTCGGCTGGCCTTCGGGAGTGCATTCCGGGCCGCCGACCGCGACGAATCCCGACTCGGTGCGGGTGACGGCCTTCATGAGCCCGAGCCAACCCTTGCCGATGTCCCCGGCGGGGACCGCAAACGGCCGCCATGTCACGCCCACCGCGACAGGCGATGCGTCCGGCGCTGGGCTCGCGGCGGTCAGCGGAGCTGTCGGCGTCGGGACCACCGTGGTCGGCAGGATCATCCAGCCGCGCAGGAGGTAGGCGCCCACCGCCATGACCCCGAGAAGGGCCACGAGGAAAAGCGTCGCCGCGGCCAGGAGCAGGACGCGCCGCGGGCGGGCCCGTCGCCGGGCAATCGCGCCCTGGACCGCCGCGTCGACGCGCGGCGAGGGGAGCAGGGTGAGCGGTCGACGGAGCGTGGAGGCGTCGGCGCGCAGGGCGGCCGCCCGCCGGGCGCAGGTCTGGCAGGTGGCGACATGCATCGCGAGCTCGTCCGCCTCGGCGGACGTCAGGTCGAAGTCAATGGCCGCGGCAGCCAGCTCGAGGGCACGACCGTGGAGCGGTCGATCCTGGATTTCCTGGCGGTTCATCGCTGCAGCTCCTCTGCTTCGAGGACAAGGCGCAGCCGGACACGCGAGCGGCAGAGGAGCGTCCGCGTGGCGCCCTCGGTGCGCCCGATCGAAGCGGCGATCTCCCGGCCGTCGAAGCCTTGCGCGGCAAGAAGCAAGGCCGCCCGACCGTCGGGCGGCAGCTCAGCCAGCGCACTGTGAAGCTCGGTTTCCTGCTCGGCGCGCAGGGCAGCACTCTCCGGACCCAGGGGCTCTCGGCGGTCGAGCAGGCGCGGCACGAGCCGGGTCCAGACCGCGCCGTGGCGCGAGCGACTGATCGCGGCGTTGGCAGCCACCCGGTACAGCCAAGGCCGAACCGCATCGGGCAGGCGCCCCGCGCGGACCTCGCGGATGAGGCGGATGAACGTCTCCTGGAGCAGGTCCTCGGCCGCTTCGCGGTCGCGGGTCATGCGGAGGAGGAAGCCCAACAGCTCGGCGCGATGGTCTTCGTAGAGGGTGGTGAGCGCAAGCTCGTCCGCCTGAGCGCCCACGCGCAGCCGCTCCAGGGCTGGCTGTTGGTCGTCGAGCGCGGTCGAGTCGGGCAGGTCGGTCACGTCGGTGTCACGAACAACCCCTCGGATTGTTACGGGTCGTGGTGCTGGTCGGCTCGAATCAGCCCCGGAGCCGGGTGATCAGTTCGGCGAGGGGCGGGTTGGTCCGGTCCCGGTCGGACAGGATTGGCCGGCCACCCGGGGTTCCCGTGACCTGGGGCCACGGGACGGCGACCGCGGGGTCGTCCCAGGCGAACCCGAGCTCGTCGCTGCCGTCGAACTCGTTGGTCACGAGGTACAGGAGCTCGAGCGGTTCGAGGGCGAGGAAGCCGTGCGCGACGCCGGCCGGGATGACGACCGACTGGTCGGCCGCCAGCTCCCGGGTGTCGACGACCGCCGAACCGACGCCGGCCAGCACCGGTCGAACGTCCACGAGCGCGACGAACGCCCGACCAGAGGCGACGACCCAGTAATCGAGCTGGCGACGGTGGTAGTGGAGGCCACGCAGAACCCCCGCGGCCGAGGTCGACATGTTCGACTGGACGAAGCGGGGCTCCGACCCGGGCGGAGCGCCTGCCTCTGCCGCGTCGAGGGTCCCGAACGCGCTCGCCCGCCACAGCTCCCGAAACGAGCCGCGGGCGTCGCCATGGCGCTGGACGGCGCCGAACCGGACGCCTGGAAGGCGCGACTCGGTCATCGGGCGGCGGCCGCGCGCTGCCGGAGCAGCACGGGGACGTAGTCGGCCAGGGCCGCGGCCCACGGGCGGAGCGGCTCGCCGGATGGGGGCGCCGTCGGCTCGAGGACACCCCAGGCCGGCGGAGTCGAGGCGCGCGGCCAGGTCGAGGCGGGTACTTCGTCGATCGCCACGTCCACCCCGGCCTGCCGGAACAGCTCGCGCGCCCACGCTCCCCGGGAAGCCGTCCCCGCGTTGACGTAGTGGTGGACCCCGGACACGTCGCCTGATCCGAGCAGCTCGACGATCGCGTCCGCGAGATCGTGGGCATAGGTCGGCGTGCCGTACTCGTCGCCGACGACCCTGAGCGGCTCACCCGCGCTCCGGGCCCGGTCCGCGGCGGCGAGGATCTTCGTCGGGAAGTCGTTGCCCGGCGGCCCGTACAGCCAGGCGGACCGGACAATCCCGAGCGCGCCGCCGCCTGCGCGCTCCCAGGCGGCAATTGCCTGCCGCTCGCCCTCCAGCTTCGAGGCGCCGTATGGGTTGATCGGCGCCGGCTCGTCCGCGGGCCGATAGCCCCGGCCGTCGGTCCTCCGCCCGTCGAACACCTCGTTGGTCGACACGACGACGAGGTCCATCCCGGCCCCAGCGCAGACACGGGCCAGCTCCCCGGTCGCGTTCCCGTTCCGGCTCCGCGCGAGGTCCGGATCCCGGGCGCACCCGTCGACATCGGTCCAGGCCGCCGCGTGGATGACCGCCTCTGGACGGTCCCGCTGGAGCAGCCCGACGAACGCATCCTGCCGGTCGAGGTCGAAATCCGATCGCGTCCAGGCGATGGGCCCACCGAGGCCGGTGAACGGCGCGTCGGCAAGGGCGGCTACCAGCGCTCGACCCAGCCGGCCGCCGGCGCCGGTGACCGCCACGCGCATCAGACCGCCTCGGTCGAGCCTGCCAGGCGCGCGCCGTACTGGCGGTTGTAGTACGTGTCCCAGTCGCCAGACTTCACCGCGCGCCACCACGCCTCGTTTGCCCGGAACCAGTCGACGGTGGCCGACAGGCCCGCGTCAAACGGGACCCGGTTCTGCCACCCGAGCGCGCGGAGCTTCGCCCCGTCCATCGCGTAGCGCCGGTCGTGACCCGGCCGGTCCTCGACCCGCCGGACGAGCGACCACGGCTTGCCGAGCCGCTCGAGGAGCATCCGGACCACGTCGGAGTTCGGGAGCTCCAGCTCGCCGGGGATGTTGTACGTCTCGCCGGCTTCGCCGCGGCGCAGGACGTGCTCGATCGCGGCAGCGTGGTCTGACACGTGGAGCCAGTCGCGGCGCTGCTGGCCGTCGCCGTAGAGCGGCAGCGGCTGGTCGTCGATCGCGTTCGTCACGAAGAGGGGGATCAGCTTCTCGGGGTGCTGGTACGGCCCGTACGTGTTCGACCCCCGGGTGACGACGACGTCGGTCCCGTAGGTCACGAACCAGCTCCTGGCGAGCTGCTCGCCGGCCGCCTTCGCCGCCGCGTATGGCGAGCGAGGCGCGAGCGCGTCGCCTTCCCGCGAGTGGCCCTTCTCGACGGAGCCGTACACCTCGTCGGTCGAGACCTGGAGGAAACGGATCGGCCGCGCCTGGGCCCGGATCGCCTCGAGGAGCACGTGGACCCCGATGACGCCGGTCAGGAGGAACGCCTCCGGGTCGAGGATCGAGCGGTCGACATGCGACTCGGCCGCGAAGTTCACGACAGCGTCCGCGTCGGCGACGAGCGGCCCAACCGCGGCCGCGTCCGCGATGTCGCCGCGGACGAACCGGAGCCGCGCCGCCTGCTGCGCGTCGGCCCGAACAGGCGCGAGATTTGCCTCGTTCCCTGCGTACGTCAGCTTGTCGAGGACGGTGATTCGTGTCCCGTCGCGCCGGGCGAGGATGTCACGGACGAAGCACGATCCGATGAACCCGGCGCCGCCGGTGACCAGCAGGTGCTTGAAGCCCTCGGTCACGAGGTGGGTCGTTCGACCGGCGGGCTGAGACGCCCGCCGTCGTCGTCCTCGGCCGCCATCTCCGCCGCGCGCAGGAGCGACGGCACCGTGCCGGCATCCGTCCAGTGGCCGTCGTAGACGCGGGTGAACAGGCCGCCGTTGGGGATGTAGTGGTTGAGGACGTCGGTGATCTCGAACTCGCCGCGGCCCGACGGCGCCAGCTGGTCGATGACGTCGAACGCATCGGGCCGGAGAAAATAGACACCGATCGGGATGAGGCTCGACTTCGGGACCGCCGGCTTCTCCTCGAACCCGACGACGTTGCCGTTCGCGTCGAGCTCGGCGACGCCAAACCGCGACGGATCGGGAACCTCGTACAGCAGCGTGCCAGCGCCGCAGGAGCTCGCCTCGAACTCGCGGGCGACACCATCGAGCGAGGCTCCGCGGAGGATGTTGTCGCCGAGCACGCAGCAGAACGCGGCGTCCCCCACGAAGTCGCGCGCGAGGCCGATCGCATGGGCGATTCCGAGCGCGCCGTGCTGATAGCGGTAGGTGAGGTCGAGCCCGAAATGCGAGCCGTCGGCGAGCAGCTCCACGACGTCGCCGACGCTCTTGCCTCCGACGACGACCATCACCTCGCGGATCCCCATCCCGGCCAGCGTCTCGATCGGGTAGTAGATCATCGGCCGGTCGTAGATCGGCAGCAGGTGCTTGTTCGTGACGATCGTCAGCGGGTAGAGGCGGGTTGCCGTCCCGCCGGCGAGAACGATGCCCTTCATCGGCGGACAGGGTAGCAGCGGGCGGTGGTCGAAGCGCCGCCGCTCACGGTGGCGGAAGGGACATGCACGGCCGCTCCTCGTTCGGGATCGTTCCGTCGTCGCCCGGCCCGCACGGCTGGGGCTGCCCCTCGATCGGCGGCAGGCCGCCCTCGTAATCGGTGATGACCAGCGCCCACTCGAGGCGGTCGACCGCCGCGGCGGGCACCAGGTAGGCCGTCTGAACGATCGCGTTTGCGTCGCGCTGGACGTCGATGACCCGGCCGAGGAGAAGGCCCTTCGGGAACGGCGAGCGGGCTCCAGTCGCGAGCTCGATCCCGGCGGTGACGACCTGGGACCCCAGCTCGACCTGCTCACCCGCGTCGATGCGGCCCATGACCAGCACGCCGTTGACCTGGCCTCTCACCTCGCCGGTCGCGGCGCTCGGCAGCTGGCCGATGACCGTCGAGCCAGTGTCCGTGATCAGCAGGATTTTTGCGAAGTTCGGGCCAGCCTCGACGACTCGCCCCGCGAGCGAGCCGCCCTGGGCGATGACGACGTCGCCGTCGGCGATCCCGTCCTCGGTCCCCTTGTCGACCGTAACGAGCTGGCGGAACTCGCTCGACTCGCGGGCGATCACCTGGACCGCCACGGTCGCGTACTCGAACCCGGCTCGGACCTCGAGAAGGCCGGCCAGCAGGTCATTCTCGCGCCGGATCTCCTCGAGCCGTGCGTTCTCGGCAGCCAGCCGCTCGTTGTCACCCCTCAGCCGCGAGTTGTCGGCGCTGAGCCGGTCGATCTCGTCAAGGGTCCCGACCGCCGAGGCCACGCCGCCTGCGACGTCGTCGAGCCACCCCTGGACGGGCCGGACCGCTGCGTTCAACCCGCGCTGGATGTCGAGCAGGGCCGGGGTGTTCGAGAACGCCATCAGGATGATCGTGACCGCGACGAGCGTCGCGAACAGAAGAGTCCGCCGGCGCGCACCGTGAGAGGCGAGCAGGACGCCCAAGTCGTCAGCGCAGCGCGCGGGCGTACGTGTCCGTGACGAGGACACGAGACATCGCCGGGTGGGTCATCTGCTCCAGCACGATCCCGGTGCCACGGACCACACAAGTCAATGGATCGTCGGCGACGTGGACCGGCATCTGGGTGGCCTCCGCGACGCGGCGATCGAGCCCGACGAGCAGGGCTCCCCCTCCGGCCAGGACGATCCCCTGGTCCATGATGTCCGCCACGAGCTCCGGCGGCGTCTCCTCGATCGTGTCCTTGATCGTGTCGATGATCCGCGCGACTGTCGGCTCGATGGCTTCGCGGATCTGGTCCCCGCCGACCTCGACCTGGCGGGGCAGGCCGGTCAGCAGGTCGCGGCCGCGGAGCGCGACCCGTTGGTGATCCCACTCGCCCGGACAGGCGGAGCCGATCGCGATCTTGACGTCCTCCGCGGTTCGTTCGCCGAGGAGCAGGTTGTACTCACGGCGGGCGAAGGCGACGATGTCCGAGTCCATCTCGTCGCCGCCCATCCGAATGCTCCTGCTGACGACGATCCCGCCGAGGCTGATGACGGCGACCTCGGTCGTGCCGCCGCCGATGTCGACGATGAGGCTGCCGGACGGCTCGCTCACTGGCAGGCGGGCCCCGATCGCGGCGGCCTTGGGCTCCTCGATCAGGCGCGCCCAGCGCGCGCCGGCGTTGAGGGCCGCGTCACGGACGGCTCGCTTCTCGACTTCAGTGACGCCGGACGGGACGCCCAGCAGCATCCGCGGCCGCGGGATGAGGCCGACCCGGTCGTGAACCCGGCTCACGAAGTACTTGATCATCTGCTCGGTCACGTCGAAGTCGCTGATGACTCCGTCGCGGAGCGGCCGGATCGCGATGATGTTGGCCGGCGTGCGGCCCACCATCCGCTTCGCCTCCGCGCCGATGGCGAGAACCCGCTTCGTCTTCGCGTCGATCGCCACCACGGACGGCTCGCTCATGACGATCCCGCGGTCGCGGACGTGGACGAGAGTGTTGGCGGTCCCGAGGTCGATCCCGATGTCGCGGGAGAAGAGGCCGAGCAGCCGATCGAGCATGGGCCGGGCGGGTCCTTGTGGGATGGACCGGCGTGAGCGCGCGACACCGAGCAAGGCGTATCGGGATGGCGACGGAATCGGTGACGGGTGGTTCGGCGGGCGAGCTCCCTCAGTATAGCCAGCCACCGCTGGGCCACCGAGGCTTCCGGGGGCTTGCGCGGGTGCCGCATGATGGGCGCCCCGGTAGTGCCCGCCGACGAGGACTGAGCGATGGACATCACGCTCGCGGATCAACGCATCTTCGCGCTCGAGGAGCGCATGCCCTTCGAGGACACCAAACAGAAGGCGATGGACAAGCGCTCGACCGCGTTCGTCAGCGGGATCGGGTCGTTCCTCCAGCGCCCGAAGAACGAGGACGTCGTCCTGCTCACCAGCCAGCGAAGGGTCGAGCCGTTCTGGCACGTCTCGTGCCGGGCGAAGTACGTCTACGACCGACGGCGCGACTACGCGGTCACGGCGAGCGGGCCCGAGGTTCGCGGGGTGACGATCGAGGGCAAGGACTACGACGTGGCTGAGGCCGGCAAGACGGCTCGCACCTTCACTCTCCCGACCCTCGAGCACTGCCACGAGGAGTTCGTCCACGAGGTCTATGCGGATGGTCTGACCGGCGCCCCTGTGCCCGACGGGAGCACCGTCATCGCCAGCGCCCGCGTCGAGGTGACGGACCCGGCGACCCTCGCGACCGAGGGCACGGTCGTCATGCCACCGGAGCACCGGGCGTCGTTCGTCATGCGCAAGCTGATGGCCGAGATGCTCCGACCGGTCCAGGCGGACACGGTCACGGAGGAGTCGCTGACGCTCGAGGCGACCGACCTCTACTACCGGCCGATCTGGGCGTTCGAGTTCCACTGGACGACGAAGGACAAGCGCGGGATCGTCGAGATCGACGCCGTGACGGGCCAGGTCCGCCAGGGTCAGTCGCTCGTGCCGGCCCTGACGAAGATGGTCAGCCGCGACGCGCTCTTCGACATCGGCGCGGACACGATCGGCCTGCTCGTGCCGGGCGGGAGCATCGCGGTCAAGGTCGCCCGGGCGGCCCTCGACAAGGGCTACTGACCCGACGATTTCTCCCCCGCTCGGGCCGGGCGGTCGAACGACACGCCCCGGTCACGCAGCGACACGAACGCGTCGTGGCCGACGATCAGGTGATCGAGCAGCTGGATGTCGAGCAGGCGGCCGGCCGCCAGGGCCTCGGCCGTCAGGTGAAGGTCATCCGGCGAGGGCGTCGGGTCGCCCGACGGGTGGTTGTGGACGAGGATGACCCCGGTCGCATTGAGCCGGACCGCATCCCGGTAGAGCTCGCCGACCCGCACGAGCGACGACGCGACGTTGCCCTGGTAGACGGTCGCGACGCGGAGAACGACGTTCTTCGTATTGAGCAGCACGACCCGGAGCTCCTCCCGCTCGAGCCGGCCCATCTGGAGCACGAGACGCTCGGCGACATCCCGAGGAGAGCGGACCGTCCAGCGGGCAGCCGGCCAGTCGGCCAGGAGACGCCGGCCGAGCTCGAACGCCGCGGTCAGCTGGGCAGCCTTCGCGCGGCCGACGCCCGGGATCGCCTCGAGCTCGACATCGGTCGCCCGCGCGAGCCCGGTCAGGCCCTCGTGGCGAGCGAGTGCCTCGTCCGCCAGTCCGATCGCCGACCGACCGGCCGCCCCGGAGCCCCACAGGAGCGCGATGAGCTCCGCCGACGTCAATCCCGACGCGCCACGCAGCGCCAGGCGCTCGCGCGGGCGCTCCTCAGCAGGGATCTCGCGGATTGCCCGACCGTGCCGAGTCTGCCGGCTCGCCGTGGAGATCGGCTGGTCGAACACATCACACCTCACCAGTCGCTGCCGCGAGCGCGGCGTTCCCGGGCCCGAATGGCGGGAGCCCGCCGATTCCCCCCGCCATCCGGACCCTGGGAACATCGATGAGACTATCCGGCAGGGCTCATCCGGCAATCACCGGGGACTTCGTGGCGGCTCATCTCGCGCCGGCGCCGACCTCAGGTCCCGGGCGCGTTCCCCAGCCCGGCCGCGAGGGCAATGATCGGCAGGCCGTTGTACGCGGCGTGGAGGAAGATCGGCGCGACGAGCGAGCGTCGCCGGAGGAACAACGAGCCGAGCGTCACGGCGACTGGCAGCCGGACGAGCGACGCGAACAGCGCGAGCTTCAGCCCCTCGACGGGGTCGACCGCCCCGAGTGTCAGGACATGGGCAACCGCGAAGAAAACCGCGCCCTGGATGAGGCCGCGGCGCGCCCCGTACACCCGGGCCCATGCCGTCGTCGCGAAGCCGCGGAAGAAGAGCTCCTCGCCGATGGGTGCGATGACAGCCGCCACGGCCAGGTTCAGCAGAACCCCGGCCGTATCTGTGGCCGGCGGCAGCACGGGATCCGGGAGCGGCAGGAAGGTGCTGAGCAAGGCGGCGAGAATCCCCGTGACGGTAAGCACCGGGACCGCCAGCGCCACGCCCAGGGCGGCATCCTCGGCGAGGCCCCGGCTGCTCGCCCGGAAGCCCATGTCGCGCCAGGTCAGGGCACCAGTGCCGACGACGAGGAAGCGCACGAGCCCGAGGTAGGAGCCGAAGATGATCAGGCTCCCGACGAGCGTAAACAGGGAGGCATCGGGGTTCAGCCCGAGACGGACGAGGAAGCTCCCGATAAGGGCCGACAGGAAGAGCGTCGCGGACACCGAGGCCGCAAACACGAGCACCGGCGACGGCCCCGCGTAGGTCGTCACCCCTGCGGCCCGCCTCTCGATGGCCTGCGATCCGGCGGCCGCGACGAGGCCGATCGTCAGAACGGCGGTCCCGGCCGCGAACAGGATCACGCCGGCCAGGCCGGACCCGGCCAGGGCAGCCACGATGGTCGCACCGAAGCCGATGAGCGTGGCCAGCCACCCGATGAGGAACAACGCGGGGGCGGCGCGGTCTTCGAGGGTGAAGACTGTCAGGCCAAGCGGCCGCCGAGATTCGTCGGGCGGATTGGGATCAGATGTCACGACTGAACAGGTAACCGAACCTGCGGCCTACCCTCCGAGGTCGGAGGCGGAGGTCCTCCGACGCCATCCGCCCGAGGATTCCAGTGGCGCGAGGACTCAGCTCTCCGAGGTCGAAGGCGGAGCTCCGCGACGCCATTCGCCCGAGGACTCCGTCGAAGCTCGAGTGCCGCGGGGAGACTGCTGCCCGACGGCGCGCATCGCGGCTCGGCCGCTCGACCGCTCCGTCGCGGTGCTCGCGATTCGGGTGGCGTCCTCGGCAGCGGGCAGGGCGTGGACCGCCGCCTCACGCCGTTCGAAGTCCTTGCCGCACCAGGCGCACAGCGACCAGTCGAGTCCAACGAGCCGGCTGCAGTTGGGGCAGACGCGGTTGAGCCGCGTCCGGCAGGTGGGGCAGATGATCCACTCGTCGCTGATCCGTCGCGCGCAGGTTGGGCAGCTCCTGATCGCCTCGACCTCGGCGAGGAGTGCCTCCTCGGCCAGGTTGCGCTCATAGACCTCGCCAATCTTCTCCTGCGGCCGGATGATCCGATAAACGAACACCGCCAGGGGGAAGAAGATCGGGGTGAAGACGATGATGAAGGCGGCCGCGAGGTACGGCAGGATCGGGTTCTCTGTCCGCAGCTGCATATCGCGGAAGGCCCAGTACGCGGCCGCGAGCCAGAGAATGACGAAGTAGATCGCGATCGCCTGAATGCCGGTCTTGACGATCGGGTTATCGAAGATGCCGGCGATCGTCTTGCCGATCTCGTCGAAGATGTCCATGCGCCTGGGTGCGCGCCTCCATGCCGTGGAGCCGACCTTGCCGTGAGACTCGCCCCCGCGCCGACGGCGACCGGGGAAGTGTAGCAGCGCGAGATGCCGTCCAGCCCGGCCAGACCAGGCTGGCCGCGCTCGGGGTCAGACGGGGGGAGCGTCCTCGACGTGACGCTGGGGTCGCACCGCGAGCAGCCCGCCGATGATCAGGAGCATTGCAGCGGCAGCCTCGGCGAGGGTGCCGATCGCGCTGACCCCATCGAGGAGATACGGCCACACGATTCCGAGGAGCAGCCCGCCGAGCACGAGGCCGGCGACGCCGGTCCGAAGCCAGCCCGGAACGCGGTTCGGGAGGATCGCCAGGGCGAGCGCCACGACCGTGAAGAGGAGCAACAGCACGCGCGACGAGCTTGCGAGTCCCCATGTGTCGAGGTAACCGAAGCCGCCTTGGCCCGGGATCATCCTCGACCAGGGCAGCAGGAACCCGGCGATCGCCACGGCGGAGCCGGCAGCGATCAGCCAGCCTGGGAGTGACTTGGGTGTGTCGAACTGAAGGTCGCCGAGGATGGAGGCAGCTCCGGCTCGCGGCTTCGAAGCCGTCTCGACGACGGGCACAATCGGGGATGGAACTGTCTCACCTGCGCGAGGAGCGGACGGCGTCGACACACGAGCCGATCCCGGCTGCACCAGGTGCCCGCGGGGAAGGCCCGAGTCGCGCGCGCTGAATGCCCCGGAGGGCGGGAGATACGCGCCGGGCGGCGGGAGATAGGCGCCGGGCGGCGGCGACCCCGCTTTCGCCCCATCCGAGGCGACCGGACCCGGGGTGGCCTGCCGGTCCACCGGCTCGCTCGATCCGGGCTCGCCGCCGGCCCAGGCCGGCAGTCGGGTACCCGTCCGGTCGGCTCCGCTCCCGTTGCCGCCCGCGTGCGGGGCGCCAAGCCGGCCGTGGATCTCATCTTTGAAGTCTTCGTCGCGGGGCCGCTGGACGCCGTCGCGCCGCCATGGCGAGGGCCCGCCCACCGCCTGCGTCTCCGACAGCACCCAATCGCCGAGGACGGGTGGCGTCAAGACAGCGGCCGGGGGGGTCGAGGCTGCTGCCGGCGGGGTCGAGACTGCGGCCGGCGGCAGCGAGGCTGCAGCCAGCGGGGCCCCTTCCAGCCTGGCCGCCAGCGTGACCGCGCCGATCTTCGATGGGGCGAGCATTTGGCGTCGCGGACCCGTGCCCGACGCGGAAGCCGAGCGCACCGGACCGGGGCCGGCTCCGGCCGCTACCGGGGTCCCTGGCTCCTCGGCCGCCGACGAGTCGTGCTGCTTTGCACGCCAGCGGCGTCGCGGGCGCGGCGCCGGAGCGTCCTCGGTCGGGGGGGCAGGCGGCTCCGGGGCGGGCATGGCGACCGGCGGGGCAGGCGGCGGGGCGACCGCACGAGCTCGACCACCGGCTACGGCGGCGAGCAGTGATCCACAGGCCGGGCAGGACAGTCGTCCGTAGGGCAGCGTCTCGCCGCACTCCGGGCATACGACCGTTCTGGCTGCCAAGCGGACACCTCCCTGCCGCCCGCCGGAGGGGCGGGAGCGGAGTTACACGGTGCCAGACGATCCGGTCGACGACCACCCCCCCGGACGGGGACTACCGGAGCCGCCGATGGTCCCGACCTCGTGCTCAGCGACAGTACCGACGTCCCATCCGGAGCCGACCCGACGACGCAGCCACTCGGCGGTCCACGCGTAGCTCCTCCAGGCCACGACACCGGCGGCGAGGGCCAGGCCGCCGAGCCACAGGACGACGAACAGGACGATCGCCGCCACCGCTTCGGGGGCCAGCGCGCCACCCAGCAGCATCACCCGTGCCCAGGACCATCCGACCCCCGCGGCCACAACCGATGGAACGAGCGTGACGAGAAGCCCGAACGTCGTCAGCACGAGGGTGGCGAGCGAGGACGGGTAGCGGACGAGATCGAGATAGCCCTCCCGGAGGCTGTGGCCGGGCGTCGCGCCACCAAGGACGAAGTGGCGGGCGGCGAGCCCGCCTGCCGCTTCCCCGATGAGCCACGTCACGAGGAGGAGGGCGACCGCATCCGGCACGGCGGCGATGACCCGGACCGCGAGCGGGCTGACCACCTCGAGCGGGTTGATGAGCTCGCGATAGCCTGCCTGGCCGATCCGGGCGGCCCCCCAGGCGAGCGCCGCTGCGAGCGGGGCGTGGGCGATCAGCCTCAACGCGAACACCTGGGCGGCGGCGCGGCGGCGCGGCGGCGGGACGATCGAGCCGAAGCCCAGCTCCTCGTTCGCGGCCGCGTCGCGGATGAGCGCGACGTCCGCCCACCCGCCGAGGATCCCCCCCGCCACGACCCACCCGACGGCCACAGCGGCGATCGTGGCCAGGATTGCCACGACCTGCAGCGAGACCTGGCCGAACACGAATGGGACCAGCCACGGAGCGACGACGTTTGCCACCCCGGCCGGGGTCGGCAGCACGACGATCGGCAGAAGGAACAGGACCAGGCCGCCGCGGGCGAGGAAGCCGGCGAGTGCCACAGGCCATGCTGCCGGTGCGGAGAGCGCGCCGAGCGCCCCTCCCAGCATGGCCATCGGCCAGGTGACCGAGGCGGCGCGTGCTGGATCGGGGGAGGCGGACATGACGGGGTGCCCGGAGTCTAGTCCGGCAGCACGGGTCCCGGTCAGCGCCGCCGGAGGCCCTCGACCGAGCGGCGGAACCCGGCGAGGACCATCTCGGCGAGCTCGTTTGGACGGAGCGTGGCTGCCCGGACTGGCTCCCACTTGAAGGCTGCGCGCACGGCGAGCGGGGAGCGCCAGGGCCGGCTCGGGTCATCCGGCGGGACGACCGGCGTCAGACGGATCGCGAGCCGGCCACCCTCCTCGAGGATGAGCCCGGACAGGGAGCCGGCGAACGCCGGGCCAAGGCGGGCCAGCGGCGGTTCCGGCGGAGGCCCTGCCTCGGGGGCGATGTCGGCGAAGCTGACTACGCCGTCGTCGTCGGCGACCCACAGGACGGCCAGCCACCAGTCGTCGGGTCCGCTCGAGGGTCGGCCCAGTCCGGCGCGCAGGCGCCGGTCACCGATGCGGACCTCGTGCTCGCGAAGGAACGACGGACCAGGCGGAGGGAGTCGATCGGGCACCGCGGGAGGATAGCCCCGCCGGCCGCGTCAGTCGGAGCGGTCTCCGGATTCGGCATCGGCCGGGCCGGGGTCTGCCGGGCGGGCGGCGTCGGCCTGGGCGCTTGGGCTGTCCTCGGCGGCATCGGGCGCGGGCTCGGCGAGCGCGTGCGTCTGCGCCCGCTGGCTCGCCTCCTCTGCGTCGAGCGCGGCCTCGGCCGCGAGCGCGTCGGTCTGGGCGCGGAGGCTCGCCTCCTCGGCCAGGAGCTCGAGGCGGAGCATCTCCCGGCGGACCTCCAGCGGCGGCGGCGACAAGGAACCGGGCGGGTCCGGCTTTTCGGCCTCGTCGTAGTCCCCGCTGATCCACGACAGGAGGCGGTTGCGGCGTTGGGGGGTGGCGACCCGCCGCGCGCGGGAGATCGCTTCCTGATCGAGCGCCGTCACGCCGGGCAGGCTGGCATCGGTGTCACCCGTCAGGACTGCGCCGCACGCCGGGCAGTTAGAAAGGGCAGGCGCGATCTCGGCCGAGCACCACGGGCAATGCACAACCGTCGGCGGCTCGGTCTGGAGTTCGTCGACCATCGGCACCACTCTACTGGGGCTCTTCCGTACCGGAATAGTCCGAAGGTCACCCCCCCGGCTACTCCCATTCGATCGTGGCGGGGGGCTTGGAGCTGATGTCGTACACGACCCGGTTCACGCCCGGGACCTCGTTAACGATCCGCGACGAGATCTTGCCGAGGACGTCGTATGGCAGCTTGGCCCAGTCGGCGGTCATCCCGTCCTCGGACGTCACCGCCCGGATTGCCACGACGTTCGCGTACGTCCGCCCGTCGCCCATCACCCCGACCGACTGGACGGGGGTGAGGATCGCAAACGACTGCCACAGGCTCCGGTAGAGGCCGGCGGCCTTGATCTCGTCGATGACGATCCAGTCCGCTTCTCGGAGCGTGTCGAGGCGCTCGGCGGTTACCTCACCGATGATCCGGATCGCGAGGCCCGGGCCGGGGAACGGTTGGCGGAGAACCATCGCCTCGGGCAGGCCAAGCTCCAGGCCGACCGTGCGGACTTCGTCCTTGAAGAGGTACCGGAGCGGCTCGATGAGCTGGAAGCGGAGGTCCGCAGGCAGGCCGCCGACGTTGTGGTGGGTCTTGATCTTCTGGGCCGCTTTTGTCTCCGAGGTGGCCGACTCGATGACGTCCGGGTAGAGCGTTCCCTGGGTCAGGAAGTCGATGCCCCCGGAATCGCTCTTGATCCTGCCCGCCTCTTCCTCGAAGACCCGGATGAACTCGTCGCCGATGATCTTCCGCTTCCGCTCCGGGTCCTCGACACCGGCCAGCCGGGCAAGAAAGCGCTCCCGGGCGTCGACCATCACGAGCTGCATTCCGAGGCTTCGCGCGAATGTCTGGCGGAGCAGCTCCGACTCCTTCTTGCGCATCAGCCCGTGGTCGACGTAGATGCAGGTCAGCCGATCGCCGACGGCGCGATGGACGAGCGTCGCCGCCACGGCCGAGTCGACGCCGCCGGACAGCGCGCAGATGACTTTGCCGTCCGAGCCCGTGGCGGCGGCGTGGGCGTCGATGCGGGCACGGATCTCCGAGACCGTCGTCTCGATGAAGTTCGCGGCCGTCCACTCCGGTCGGGCTCCGGCGAGCCCGATGACAAAGTTGCGCAGGATGTCCCGTCCGCGGGGCGTGTGGACGACCTCCGGATGGAACTGGATGCCGTACAGGTTCCGGGACGGATCGACGAGGCCCGCGAACGGCGACGAATCGGTCTGGGCGGTGGACCGGAAGCCTTCGGGCAGGCGAGTGATCGAATCGCCGTGGCTCATCCAGACCGGTTGATCGCGGTCCAGTCCCTCGAACAGCCCGTCGTCGTCGGTGATCCGAATGACCGCCGGGCCGTACTCGCGACGCGTCGTCGCCACCACCTCGCCACCAAGCTCGCGGGCCATAAGGTGAGCGCCGTAGCAGATGCCCAGCACGGGAAAGCGGCCACTCCAGATGGCCGGATCCGGCCGTGGCGCGTCGTCGTCGTACACGGAGCTCGGGCCGCCGGAGAGGATGATCGCCTTCGGCCGGCGCCGCTCGATCTCGGACCAAGGCGTGTCATAGGGCAGCAGCTCCGAGTAGACGTTCAGCTCCCGGACGCGGCGGGCGATCAGCTGGGCGAACTGGCTGCCGAAGTCGAGGACGATGACGCTGTCGGGTTCGGCCGCGAGCGCGCCCGCAGCGCCACCGCCGGGCCGGTCGTCTGCGGATCTGCTGGGCGCGGGAGCCTTGAGCGCGGTCTCGAGGTAGGCCTCGACCTCCGCGTCGTCGGGGGCGAGGACGCGGTGCCCGGCGTTGGCTGCCGCGCCGTGGACGGTCTTTCCCCGGCGCTTGGGCGGCTGCTCGTGCGACCCGGGCGAGGCTGGATCCTGCGGCGGGGCGCCGGGCTCGGCCGGCGCGGAGCGATGCCCGTCCGCGGTCTCCGGATCCCTCGTCGCCGCCACGCCCGATGCAGCCTCCCGCTCGCTTCCCTCGTGGGCACAGTCTACCTGCCGCCGGGGCGAGCGAAGTCTCAGCCGGCGACCGATTGGAGCCCGGTCCGCAGCCGCTCGAGGTCCGCGGCCGCCGCCTCCCTGACCTGAGGGGCGAGCATCGACTCGAAGAACCGGTACTTGAGCGGCATGCCCAGCTTGAGCGCCCAGCGGAGGCGACACGTGGCACCTTCCGGGGCGAGGCGGGCGTCGATCTCGATCGTGATCCCCTCGGGGTCCTTCGCCCGGAAGGCGAACCTGGCGCCCGGCTCGTAGGCCGTGACCGTGCCATCGAGCGTCGACGCCCGGCCGGCGATCTGCTGCCCGATGCGGAGCTTCGAGCCGGCGGCCAGCGGCCCGGACCCGACGTGTTCCGCGCTGACGATCCCGGACGCGACGAGCCACTCCGGATAGCGCGGGACGTCGGCGAGTCGGGCAAAGACGTCGTCGCAGTTGCGGGCGATCATCGTCTCCAGCTCCGCGGCAATCGCCATCAGCGCGCCTCTGCCGTGCCGCCGGCCGCCGCGATCGGCGTCAGGCGGAATGCGGGGCCACTGCCGAGGCGTTCGGACGGAGTGCCGTATTTCAGGATCAGCTCCCGGATCGCGCGGGACCGATCGGCGCCATCGAGCTCCACGGCCTCTGCCGAAACGGCTCGATCCCCGATTGTCACCCGGCAGCGCGGGTCGGCGACGAGATTGAGCGCCCAGTCCGCGTCCGGGTCGCCGGCGGCGACCAGCAGCGAGCCATCCGGTTCCCCGACGAACCCGACCGCGGCCCGGGCAAGGCTTCCCGTCACGCGGCCGTGGGTCTCCAGGAGCGCCACCTTGCCCCAGCCGGCAAGCTCATCCTCGA
Source organism: Chloroflexota bacterium (assembly GCA_040899885.1). Taxonomy (GTDB): domain Bacteria; phylum Chloroflexota; class Limnocylindria; order Limnocylindrales; family CSP1-4; genus JACDAV01. The sequence continues at coordinate 23,436 of JBBDZZ010000040.1, forward strand.
GCGCGTCCGAGGGCCGGCCCGGTGCGTCCGTCAGCGGCCTCGCTGCCAGGACTTGCCCTCCGTCTGGACGGCGGGGGCGAAGACCAGCTCGACCTGCTGCATCTCGGGAATCGTCCTGGCCCCGAGCGCGGCCATCGACTGGCGGAGGGCGCCCATGAGGTTCTCCGAGCCATCGGTCGCGTGGGCCGGGCCGGAGAGAATCCGCTCGAGGGGGCCGATCGTCCCGACCTTGATCCGCGTGCCGCGCGGCAGCACCGGCGATGGCGCGGCCATTCCCCAGTTCGTGCCGCCGCCGGGCGCTTCCGCGGCCCTGGCGACTGGCGAACCGAGCATCACGACGTCCGCGCCGGCGGCAATTGCCTTCGCGATCTCGCCGCCCCGGCAGATCCCGCCGTCGGCCACGACCGGCACGTACCTGCCCGTCTCCGCGAGGTAAGCGTCGCGCGCCCCGGCCACGTCGCTCACGGCGGTGACCTGCGGCACGCCAATTCCGAGGACCTCGCGTGTCGTGCAGGCGGCGCCGGGCCCCACGCCGACGAACACGGCCGCGGCGCCCTGCTCCATCAGCGCGAAGGCGGCCTCGGCGTTGGTCGTGTTGCCGACCGCGACCGGGATCGGCATGAACCGGGTGAACTCGGCCAGCGACAGCGGGTCGTAGCCGGTGGCGAGGTGGCGGGCGCTGCTCACCTGCGACTGGACGAGGAACAGGTCGGCGCCGTGCTCCGCGCAGAACGGACCGAGCCGGCGAGCGGCCGCGGGCGTCGCGGCGACGGCGGCCTTCGAACCGGCGGCATGGATCTCCTCGATCCGGCGGGCAACGAGCTCCTCGCGGATCGGGGGCGCGTAGGCTTCGGCGAGGATGTCGTGGACCTCTTCGTCCCGCGCGCCGGAGATCCGGGCGAGGATCGGCGATGGGTCGTCGTACCGCGTCTGGACGCCCTCGAGATTGAGGACCGCGAGGCCCCCGAGCCGCGCGAGAGCGCCGGCGAACGGAGGGTCGACGACCGCGTCCATTGCCGCGGCGAGGACCGGGATGGCCAGCGAGATGCCGCAGAACGACTGGCCAAGGTCGACGTCCGCGGGCTCGACCGTGTTCACCCCGGGCGCGAGCGAGACATCCTCGAAGCCGTAGGTCGGACGGATTCCGTCGACCTTCGAGCGGAAGACGCGGCGGTCGGCGGCGGAGCGGTCGCGGGCGCGCTCGCCGGTGCTCGTGGGGGAGGCCGCGGTCCGGTCGATCAACGTCGCCTCCTTGGTCACGCCATCCGGCACCGGGCCGGTTGATTCAGTCTACCGCGGCGGTCGGGCCAACCGCCGACCGCCGAGATCGAGCGCGAACCACCGGGCAAGATCCGGGTCGCCGGCGATTCGCTCCACGAGGTCGTACGAGTCGCGATACGGCGGCCAGACCGACAGGCGCTCCGCCTCCGCCCGATCGCACCAGCGCAGGTCGACATGCTCGCCCGAGACCTTTGGCGTCGCCCCCGGGCGGACCCGGACGGCGAAGATCACGCTGTTGACGATCGCGTCGTGCTCCTCGTCGAAGAACGAGCCGACCTGGTCGAGGTCGTAGAACGCCTCGACGTCCGGTGCGCCGAGACTCGTCTCCTCCTCCACCTCGCGAAGCGCAGCGAGCGGCACGCGTTCGTCCGGGCCGACGCCTCCGGTCACCGGCTGCCAGATGCCGGGGTAGATCCGGTCGTCCGCCCGCCGGATCAGGAGATGCTCGACGCGACCCGCGTCGCCGACCCGGAAGACGAGGCACTCGATCAGGTCGGGGCGGACGGGGCTCACCCGGCACCCGCGAGGCGGTGGAGTTGCTCGAGGTGCATGACGTCGTGGACGCCCGCGAACAGGATCCACTCGCCGCACCGGAGGCGGCCGACGAGCGGATGGTCGAGTGGGCACGGATCGGTCTCGTGGCCCGCGATGGTCCGGGCCGCGCGGTCGATGAGGCGCTGCGACTGCGCAATCTTCCGGAGGAGCTCGTCGCGGGTGGGGTCCACCGGGCCCGGCACGCCCGGTACGACCGTTGGTGGGTCGGCCGGCCAGCGGCCGCTCGCCGCCAGCGATGCCGCCAGGACAAGCCCCGACCGGGCATGGACGTCGTGGCCGATCGCCTGGGCGACGGTCCAGTCGTCCTCGCCGCCCGGCAGGCCGAACGCCGCCTCCGGCAGTGCCATCGTGATCGAGGACAGCGCATTGGCGAGGGTCGCGAGCTGAGCGCCCATCCGTTCGGCGGTGCCCTCGCCCGCCCGTCGTCGCACCTCGCGCCGCACTGAGATGAACCGCCCGGCGTCGATTCCCCGCCACGCCGCGATGACGTCGGGTGCGCCGGGCTCCAGCGCGTCGACCCAGTCGGTCATCCGGGTCCTGCTAGAGCCGCTCGAATCGTTCCACCGGCAGGACGAACACGGTCGCCCCGCCGACCTCGACCTCGAGCGGGTAGGGCATGAAGAACTCGCCGGGCTCCATGATCGGCGGCATCGGGTTGACGACCTGGGTCCGGGAGGTGCAGTTCTCGCGGACGATCCCCAGCACCTCGTCGACCTTGCCGTCCTCGACCCCGACGATGATCGTCGCGTTCGACTGCTTGAGGAACCCGCCGGAGCTGTGCAGCCGCGTTGCGCGGTACTCGCGATCGAGGAGGGCGTCCACGAGCGGGCCGGCGTCCTCGTTGTGGACGATCGAGACGACGAGCTTCACCGCCCGAGTATGGCATTGCCCCTGCCGGCCCGGGACTGGCCGGGCGGGGGTGTACGATGCCCGCTCCATTCGCCTGTCACCGTTGTGTCGTACTCGCGCGAGGAGTGACCCGTGCCCGACGCCACCCCGAATCAGATCGACAGCCACATCCCCGCGCTGGCTGCGTCCGCCGAGGCCCTTGCCCGCGGGCCTAACCTCGACAGCGCGCTGACGACGATTCTCGGTACGGCCGCGACCACTGTCGGTGCGGACCGTGCCGCGATCTTCCTCCAGGACCCCGACCGTCCGGCACCGGACCTGGCCGCGTCGTTCGGAATGGACGCGAGCCAGATCGCGGCCTGGCGAGAGGGGCTGGCGAACCCTGCGCACCCGGTCGTCGAGGCCGCGAGGACGCGGACCGCGGCGTTCGACCGGCTGGCCGCCGATGGGGCGGCCGGTGTCAACGCCGACCTCCCGCTCGTCGTCTCGCGCGACGGAGTCGAAAGCTCCGTCGGCGGAATGACCTTGGCCTGGCCATCGACGCGCCCCGTGGACGTGGCCGAGCGGACGTTCCTCCAGGCCATCGCCGATCTCGCTGCCGTCGCGATCGAGCGATTCCGTCTTGCCTCGCTCATCACCGAGCGGTCCGACTGGTTCGAGCGGCTTGCCCACACGGACCCGCTGACCGGCCTCGCGAACCAGCGAACGCTCGCCCGGGTTCTGGAGCTTGAGCTCGCGCGGGCGGGCCGCCAGGGTGGCGAGGTCTCCGTTGCGCTCTTCGACGTCGACGACTTCGTGGCAACGAACGAGGCCGCCGGCCACGAGGCCGGCGACGACCTCCTTCGCGCGGTCGCGGCCGTCCTGTCCGAGTCCGTCCGGCTCGTCGACACCGTCGCCCGATTCGGCGGCGACGAGTTCGTCCTCGTGGCGCCCGGACCGGCCGGGATCACGGTCGCTCGGCGAGTCCTCGCGGGAATCGCAGCGCTGCCAGACGTCGGAGGGCGCCGGCCGTCGGTGTCGGCCGGGGTCGCCAGGTTCCCTGCCGACGGGACGAGTGCGGACGAGCTGATCGGTGCCGCGCAGCGCGCGCTGGCGGCCGCCCGGGAGTCCGGTCCCGGGAAGCTGGCCGAGGCGTCGGCCCAGCCGACCGGCTAGCCGCTCACCCGCTGACGCTGGCCGGCCTCGAGGGGCACGGTCTCGTCGAAGACCGCTCGCAGCACCCGCTCGAAAAGGGCGTCGGCGCCCGCCCCGTCGTCGTCGTCCACGACCCGGATCCGGCCGGGCTCCAACCGCGCTAGCTCGAGGAACCCGGTGCGGACGCGCTCGTGGAACGCGCGGTCGTAAGCCGACTCGAACCGGGTCCGCTCGCGGATGCCCTTGCGCGCGAGTCCCACTTCCACCGGTATGTCGAGCAGCACGGTTCGCCGCGGCACGAGGCCGCCGGTCGCGAATCGCTCGACCTCCCGAAGCTGGTCCAGCGGGAGCCCCAGGCCGTAGCCCTGGTATGCGAGCGTGGAGTCCGTGAAGCGCGTCGCGATGACGACGTCGCCCCGTTCCAGGGCAGGCCGGATCACCTCGTCGACCAGCTGCGCCCGGGATGCGTTGAACAGCAGCGCGTCGGCACGGGGCAGGATCGTGCCGGCCGACCGGCGCTCGAGGAGGATCTCGCGCAACCGCTCGCCGAGCTCGGTTCCGCCCGGCTCGCGGACGAGCGTCACGGTCCGGCCGCGACCCTCGACGTAACGCGCCAGCCGCGCGGCCTGGGTCGTCTTGCCCGCTCCCTCCGGCCCTTCGACCGTGACGAACAGGCCCGCCGGGGACGGGTTGGGGGCGTTCACCCCGGGAGTGTAGACGCCTCCGCGGGCTACCATCGTCGGATGATCGCTGCGAGCGGGCATCGCCGAGCGCGGCGCCTCGCAGCCGTCGCGGGCGTGCTTGCCGGGCTCATGATCCCCGCCGTCGCGGTCGCCCATCCGCTCGGCAACATCACGATCAACCACTACGCCGGCATCCGGGTGGGGCTGGAGGAGATCCGGCTCGATGTCGTCATCGACCAGGCGGAGATCCCCACGTTCGAGGAGCGCAGCCGGCTCGACGCCGATGCCGACGGGGAGCTCTCCGACGCGGAGGTCGCGGCCGCCCGCGAGCCGGAATGCCGGGCGCTGGCGGATTTGCTGGAGCTGAAGGTCGCAGGCTCAGCGGTGACTCTCGCGTCATCCGGCGCCGATCTCACCTTCCCACTCGGGGCCGGCCTGCCGACGATGCGCCTCGAGTGCCAGTACGTGGCAGCCCTGCCTGCCCCGCTCCCGACGGACGGCGTCGAGATCGAATTCACCGACGGCTCGTTCGAAGGCCGTCTGGGCTGGCGCGAGATCGTCGTCGAGGGCGACGGCACGATCGTCGAGGCGACTGCGGGCGAATTCCTGACCCGTTCGCTGTCCGAGCGGCTCACTCGCTATCCGGCCGACCGCCTGGCGACGCCACTCGCGATGTCGACGGTGAAGTTCCGGGCGACTCCCGGCGGTGGAACGGCATCGCCCGCCGCCACTCCGAGCGTTCGGGGCCATCAGCCGAAGGGCTGCCGGCGATCTTTGGCACGACCGATCTCTCGCCGACGATCGTTCTGATGTCGCTGCTCACGGCGATCGCGCTTGGCGCGTTCCACGCCCTGACACCAGGCCATGGCAAGACGCTGGTCGCGGCAGCGCTCGTTGGGGCGCGCGGGACGGCCGCCCACGCCGCCGGCCTGGGCCTCGCGGTCACGATCTCCCACACCGTCGGAATCCTCGTTCTCGCCGCGCTCATCGCGGCCGCCCAGGGACTCCTTCCAGCGAAGGTCGTGGCCACGACGCTCCCGCTCATCGCAGCTCTTGGAATCGTGGCGGTGGGTGCGTGGATGCTCTTCACAGAGATCCGCCGCCTGCGGGCAGCGCACGGCACCGGCAAGAGTCCGGCTGGGCACGCCGAAAAGGCGATCGGGCGGCGGAGCCTGTTCGCGCTTGGCCTGGCCGGCGGCATCGTTCCCTCGACGAGCGCCCTGCTGATCCTCCTCGGTGCGATCGCTGCGGGCCGGCCAGCCTTCGGCGTCGTGCTCGTCGTGGCATTCGGGCTCGGGATGGCCGTGGTCCTCTGCGGAATCGGCCTGGCGGTCGTGCGCGCCCGCGGCTGGGTCGACCGCGCATCGGTCGGTTCCCGCTTCCATGACCTGTACGGCTACGCGCCCCTCGCCGCCTCGATCGTCGTTATCTCGCTCGGCGCGTGGCTCACCCTGCAGTCGCTGGCCGGCCTCGGGCCCTGAACCGGAAGCACGCCCTGCCGGCTCGACCCGCTTCGTTCGCCTGCCGAGCGTCCTCCGAGAAACGAGCCAGATCGGCCTGCCGCACCCAGCTCTGGGCCTCGTCCGCGAACCACGAGCCGGGCTCGAACATCGCAAGGTCGCGGCTGTATTGCTCGCTGCCGATGAACTCCTTCGGGTGCGTCTCCTGGAACGTCTCCTCGAGCTCGAGGCCCGCCGAGACCGCCATCGCCTCGAGTGCCGGAGCGGAGAACACGAACAGGTGGCGGGGTGGGTCGAGCTCCCACCAGTCGGTCCCGTAGCGCTCCCACAGCGCGGTGCCGATGATCGGCGTGCGCACGACGACCCTTCCGCCGGGCCGCAGGAGGCGGGCGGCCGCTGCGAGCGCGGCGGCCGGATCGGGAACGTGCTCCAGGGAGTGGTGAAACCAGACGAGGTCGAACCGGGTGTGAATGCGCTCGATCCCCACCTTCCGGACCGGAACCCCTTCGACTGTGACGTCGCGCTCGATGAACGGGTCGATCCCGAGCAGCCGGTTGAAGCCGAGCGCCCGCAGGGCGACGAGGCGATTCGGAATCGCGCCGCAGCCGACGTCGAGGACGCCCCCGTCGAACGAACGAACTCCCCAGCGGACGAACGACACCCGCCAGCGCCGATAGCCGGCGGGCGGAGCGACGATGCGGCGGGCAATTCGAGCCGCCCATCGACCGGAGCCCCTGAAATCAGGGCGGACGCCGATGCCGACAACTCGCCGCCGGAGGTCCGAACCCGGCACCATGTCCGGGTCGAGCCGCTCGTAGTGGTAGCGGGCCGGATAGTGCCGCCCGAGGTCGGTCGGGACCTCGGCGATCCGGATCGTGCCGCACCCGTCGCACAGCAGGTAGTCGAACGCCTCGCGCGTTCCGAACATCATCTCCCGCAGTCGGACGCGACGATGGGGCCCCGTCGTCGTGCAGATCGGGCAGGTCGCGGTCTCGGTCGGGGCCTCCGCGAGATCCTGTCGCGGAGGCGGTACCACGAGGTTCACCGGCCCCGCGCCGCGGTCGGCACACGGGTCGATTCCCGCGGCCTCTTGCGCTTACCGTCGCGCGATCGTACGAGCGGCAGAAGCGCGTCGAGGAGCTCGTCGGCGCGGCGGCTCACGGTGTGCCGCTCGAGGACCGCCCGGCGGCCCCGCTCGGCGAACGGCCGGCGGGCGGGCGGGTCGGCGAGGTAGCGCTCCACGATGAGCGCGAGATCGGCCGGGTCGGTGTACGTCACGACGGCACCGTCGAACTCCTCGTCCAGTCCGGCGACCGGGTCGGAGATGACGAACGCGCCGGCAGCCAGCGCGTCGTACAGGCGATTGTTGATCATCCCCGCCTCGGCGGATTCGAGCCAGTGGTCGTTGAGAACGATGTCCGCCGCCGAGTAATACGAGGGCAGGTCACGGTTCGAGACGACCGTGCCCCGCAGGTAGACCGGGTCGAGCAGGTCATCCGCCCACCCGCCACCGTAGACCGCGAGGTCGTGGGTGGTCGGCGTGACGTCGTCGATGATCGTCCGGCGGGTGCCGCGCGAGTTGCCGACGAACAGGAGCTCATGATGCGGACCGCCAGGAGTCGGCCGGAATCGCTCCGGGTCGGTCGCCTGGTGGAGCGATCGCACGTCGCGCCCCGCCCGGTCGGACAGCCGGCGTGCGAGGGTGTCCGACGCGGCGAATACCGTGTCGTACCTCGCGCACAGCTCGTCGGTGACGAGCTCCGGGTGGTAAAGGATCCAGAGGGCGTTGACCTGGGTGGGCCGGACGGCCAGCTCGTAGCGGCCCCACAGGTGAATGACGATGTCCTCGCGAGCGGTCGCCGGTCTCGACCACTCGCGCTGGAAATAGACCGATGTCGGGTGCCCGCGTCGCTCGAACTGGCGCTGGAGCGCGCGGGCGAGGTGATTGTCGCCTGACGGCTCCGCGACGTCCCAGCGGAGCGCCTGGACCATCACCGCGATCCGGGTCCGCGATGCCCACTCCCTCACCGCGGCCGCGACGGCGTCCGCCTTCGGCCAGCCGTCCGGGCCACCGCCGGCCACGGTGGCCGCCTTCGAGCTCGACGCGGTGACCCGGTCCGCGGTCGCCTCGTCCGGGACGAGCACGATGTCGAACGCGTCGAACCACGGCTGGGCCAGCCAGGCCTCCGCGTCACCGGCCACGGCCGCGACGAGGATCGTCTCGCGCGGGCCGTCACGGGGGTCGTGGCTCGCGGTCGCAACGACGAGCACGTCGGTCGCGTCGATCGGCCGGCCCTTCCCGCCGAGCCTGGCCAGGAGCCGGGAGCGATAGTCGGCCGGACCCACCCCCTCCGCCGGCGGCACGTGGATCCCGCCGGCGAGCCTGGCGGCCGCGGCCGGTCGGCCCGGCCCCGGCGAATCCCCGCCGCCCGGTCGCGCTCTACCCGAAACGCGCCGGACGAAGCGCAGCACCCAGATCGCGAGCCCGACGACGCGCCGGGCGCGCAGACGGGCGAGGGTCTGCGTGGCGAGGTCCCGCTCGCGGAGTGCCCGGTCGCGCTCCTTCTGCATCGCCTCTGCCTCGACCCGGCGGACCCGTGCCAGCTCGAGAGCGTCGCGGAGCCGCGCCGCGCGAAGGTTCGTCGCTTTCGCGAGGATCTCGGCGGCAGGCCGCGGCAGGTCGTCGCCGGTCGTGCCGGTCCGGCGAGTGCGGGCGGGACCGTCTGTCACGGCTGAGGTAACCGCCTAGCGCCAGGCCTTGGCCGCGTCCGGGTAGAGGCGAACCCGGCGGTACGGCTCCCGGCCGCGCGAGCGCGACACGAGGTTTGCCCGCTCCGCCATCTGGTGCTGGAGCCGCCGGATGTACGCGTTCTGGGGCGACAGCTCGACCGCCTCGGACTGCGACAGGACGATCCCGATCGCCTCTTCGGTCTCACGCAGCGCGGCCTCTCGGGGATCGACCTCGAGCGAGAACACGGACGTCAGGCTGGCCTGCATCTGGACGATCGTGTTGCTCTTCAGGACGTAGATCGGCAGGCCCCGGTCCTCGGCCTCGCGGAGCCGCGGCGTCTTCTGCTTGTACTCGTTCTTCAGGGTCATCACGACGTCCGCCTCGTCGACGTCGCGCGCGACGATGACCGGCAGCTGGAGCTCGCGGATCGCCTGCTCGAGGCGCTTGCGGCTGATCCCCTGGGGCAGGACACGGAGCGTCGGGAGCGACCCGGCGCCGTCGACCCGGATCGCCTCGCCGTCGTCGTCGATCGCCGACGCGATGGCCCGGTCGGCCAGGGCCTCGTCGTCTTCGTCGAGCTCGTCGAGCTCGTCGCCGCCGTTGATCGGGCCCGTCCCCTCCTCCGCTTTGAGTGCGGTGATCGCGCGGGACGCCTGCTCCGCCCACGCCTTCTGGCGCTGGAGCTCCCGCGCGTCGCGCGCCCGGGGCTCGACGGCGGGCACGTCGCCACGCTCGAGCGGACCGCGGTCGGCGATGTCTCCCGCGACGAAGGGGATCTCGGAGCCTGGGCCGATGGCGCCCGGCGGAACGGCAAAGCGCTCGCCGGGCAGGGTTGAGCCGGCAGGGCCACCGCCCGGGTCACCTCCGTCCGAAGAGCGACCGGACGACCGGCCGCCCGACCGGCCGCCGCCCTCCGCCCGAGCCGAGCTCTCTCGGCCACGCGCCTGGCGCCATCCGCCCGATTGCCCCGGCCGGTAACCGGAGCGGAGTCCTCCGCGGTCCGTTTCGCGATAGCCGCCGGTCCGGTACGGGCTCTCGCCGCGCCAGCCGGGCTCCGTGCGCCAGCCCTGGCCACCGCCCACGAGCCCCGCGAAGCGCTCCGTGCCCAGCTGCTCCCTGGGCGAAGGTCGCGGTCGGGCCTGCGAGCGATGGACGCCCTCCTCATCCCGCCAGCGCAGCTCCGGGGCGACCGGATCGCCCCGCAGCAGGTCGTCGACCGTGTCCGCCACGTCCGAGTGGACCATCACCCGGTCGCGGTCCTGGATCTCGATGATCACGTCGAACGTCGGGGGAGCCTTGCGCTCGAGGACGCTCTTCTGGGTCCGCCGCCGGCGTGCCTCCTCGTCGCCGAGGGTCACGCTCTGGATCCCGCCGATGAGGTCGGACAGGGTCGGGTTGAGCATGAGGTTGTCGAGGTTGTTGCCGTGGGCCGTCCCGATGAGCTGGACGCCCCGCTCGGCGATCGTCCGCGCGGCCTGTGCCTCGAGCTCCGTGCCGATCTCGTCGATGACGATGACCTGGGGCATGTGGTTCTCGACCGCTTCGATCATCACTTCGTGCTGGAGCGACGGCGTGCGCACCTGCATCCGGCGGGCCTTGCCGATTGCCGGATGGGGGATGTCCCCGTCGCCGGCAATCTCGTTCGACGTGTCGACGACGACCACCCTCTTGCCGAGGTCCACCGCGAGGACGCGGGCCGCCTCGCGAAGCATTGTCGTCTTGCCGATGCCGGGCCGCCCCATGATGAGGATCGATTTCCCGCTCTCGACGAAATCGTCGATGATCTCGATCGTTCCGTAGACCGCCCGGCCGATCCGGCACGTGAGGCCCACGATCTTGCCGTTCCGGTTGCGGATCGCGCTGATCCTGTGGAGCGTCCGCTCGATTCCGGCCCGGTTGTCGTCGCCGAACGTGCCGATGTGCTCCACGACCCAAGCGATGTCCGATTCGTCGATCTCCCGCTCGAGGAGCGTCACCTCGCTGTTCGGGAAGCGCGCCTCCGGGCTGCGCCCGAGGTCGAGGACGACCTCGATGATGTCGGTCGGATCGGGCAGCGCGTGGATCGCGTCGACGATCTCCGGCGGGAGTGCGGCCAGCAGGACGTCGAGATCGTCGATCAGCTCGCGGCGGCCTTCTTCAGGACTCACGGCGACCCTCCACTAGCGGACGCCGGCCGGCACGAGGGCCGGCTCGGCGACGCGGACGAGCGTTTCCTTCATCAACAGGGTGACGGTCGCGATCGCGGTGAAGCCCGCCTCCTCGAGCCGGCGATCGGTCGGGGCCTCGTAGGTCCTGACCGGCGCGATGACCCCATGGTCGTGACGATGATCGGCGCCGCGTTGCGTCCGCGCCGCGATGACACCCAGACCGTAACGGACGAGCGGCGACCCGTCGACGCCCGGCCGCACGAGCACCTTGAGGTAGTGGGGCTGGTCCTCCTTCGCCACCCCGACCTGGAGGAACCCGTCGAGCAGCGTTCCGTCCTTGCCGCCGTCCGGCGACTCCTGGACGAACCCCTCGACGTCGGCGAACCTGAGAATCGGCGCGAGACTGGACCGCGGAACCCGCCACTGGTTTCCCTGCCGCTCCCAGTCGGCGAGGCGGACGGCTTCGAGCCGCTGGACGGGCTGGGGCGTCACCGTCGCGTACAGCCGGGCGATCGCGAGAGCATCGGCCGGGTTGGCCGGCCGGATCCCCTGGGCCGCTGCGTCCGAATCCGAGATGGGCTTGGGGAGCGCGGCCGTTGCCGGCCGGAAGAGCACGATCTCGTCGCCGTACCGGGCGAAGCCCGCCTGCATGAACAGCTCCACGTTGCCGTCCGCGTCGGCGCACGCAACGTGGAAGCGCGCCGCTCCGCGCTTGGCGCCCTCGCGCAGGAGCTGCTGAACGAGCCGGAACCGGACGTCCCCGGCGTAGCCGTTCCCGACGGCATCGAGCTCCACGATCGTCCACTCGTCGCGGAACGTCTCGCGCTCCACCCGGATGAGCCCCGCGAGGCGGCGCTGCTCCTCGTACACGAACAGGAGGTCGTGCGGCCGGAACGCACCCAGTGGCAGCCGGAACAGGCTGAACACGCCGATCGGCGGGCCGCTCACCGGCAGGCCGAGCGAGCGCGTCTCCGTGCCTTCTCCCTGGGAGAGCCGTGACAGCTCACCGAGCGCCGCGAGGTCGGTCAGGCGGGCGGGTCGGACCTTGCCGCTGACCCGACCGGTGCGTGGCTCGGTCATCGGGCGGGCTTCGCGCGGCGGGTCGGGTGCGGCCGGCGGCCCGCGCCTTCGCCCGGGTCGTCGTGCTCCGAGGCCATCGTTGCCACGAGGCGGTGGAATCGAGTCTCGCCCGCGAGCTCCGGATGGAACGCCGTCGCGATGATGTTCCGTTCGCGAACCGCGACGACACGGCCGTCGTCGAGCGTGGCGAGGACGTCGACGTTCGGGCCGGTTCGGTCGACGAGCGGCGCCCTGATGAAAACTCCGTGGACAGGCTGCGCGCCGAGGACGGGCACGGACAAGTCCGCCTCGAACGACTCGAGCTGTCGCCCGAAGGCGTTCCGCTCGACCGTGATGTCGAGGAGCGGCAGGATCGGCGGCTCGCCGCCGGCGATCTCATCGGCGAGCACGATCATCCCGGCGCAGGTCCCGAACAGCGGAGCGCCACGCTCTGCGAGGTCGAGAATCGGCCCGGCGAGGCCCCACCGATCGATGAGGCGGCGCATCGTCGTCGACTCGCCACCCGGCAGGATGAGGCCGCTGATCCCGTCGAGGTCGGCCGGCAGCGGCGCCGGGACGCCCTCGACGCCGATCGCTTTGAGCGTCTCCAGGTGCTCCCTGAACGCGCCCTGAAGCGCCAGCACCCCGATCTTCATGGAGGTGCCTACCAGCCCCGGACGGCCAGGCGCTCCTGCTCCGGGATCGCCTCGAGGGTCAAGCCGCGCATCGGCGCGCCGAGTCCCTTCGAGACCTCCGCGACAATCGACGGATTGTCGAAGTGCGTCGTGGCCTGGACGATCGCGTTGGCCGTCCGGGCCGGATCCTCGCTCTTGAAGATGCCGGAGCC
>JBBDZZ010000041.1:0-1381 GCA_040899885.1 Chloroflexota bacterium
CTCAGTGGTAGAGCAGGGGACTTTTAATCCTCGTGTCGTGGGTTCGATCCCCACCCGGCCCTCGATCCACCGATCCAGTCCGGGGCGACCGATGACGTACGACGAGTTGCTGGCGATGGCGCGGCGGTTCGAAGGGCGGACCCTCGAAACGGTCACCGGCAAGAAGTTCCGGGTGGGTATCTACCTCGACTGCCCGTTCTTCACGCCCGAGTCGACCGGTCGCGGCCAGAGCGATGGTCGGACGCCTGCGGAGCGATTCGTGACCCGCTACAACGAGATTCGCAGCCTCCGTCCGGGCGATTACGCGAAGGTCACCCGTAACGCTTCGTACTTCATCGGGCTGCTCCTTGCTGCCGACCCATCGCTTGCAGACCAACTGAGCGTGGATCGCCGGCCGTAACCGGATCGCAACCATCGCGATTCCGCGGCGGTGCCGACGCCGGCCCCTCTCGATCGTAGATTTCGGGTCACGGTGGGCGAGTCCCGCCGTTTCCTGACGAGAGGCCCCGCGATGATGCACCCGTCCGATCCCACCAGCGCGACCTACCGAGCCGTTCGCGACGGCCAGGTCGCGCCCGTTACCTGTGCCACCTGTGGCTGCCGGCTCGAGCACGTGAGCGCCTCCGACCCGGCGACCTGGTTCCATTTCGGGCGCTTTGCCGGCCGCGACGCGCGCGGCTGCCGCGTTCCGTGTGTAGACCTGGGTCACGAAGCCAACGGCCTGCCGGCGACCGCCGTCCCCGCCTGACCTCCCTCGGGCGGCGACGGGTCGCCCGGCCGCCTGGCAAGACCGTCGTTGACAGGTCACCCCGAGCCCGCCTAGCATCCGCCCACAACTGAAGAGCGACTTATCAAGAGTGGCGGAGGGACCGGCCCTGTGAAGCCCGACAACCTACCGGCGGCGACGCCGGCAAGGTGCCAAATCCGGGCAGGACCTCCTGCGAGATAAGGGACTCCTTCAAAGACCCTTCCTCCGGGAAGGGTCTTCCGGTTTCTGGAGCCACTCGTCACCACCCGAGGAGACGACCATGGCGACCGAAACGATCGCTGCGACCGAGCCAGCGACAGGCGCACGCCCCGCGCGTCCCGCGCCGCGCTCGGCGTTCCTCGACGGCCTTCGCTGCCGGAACTGTTCGCGCCCCGAGCCGATTGGGCCGTCGTTCGTCTGTCCCGCCTGTTTCGGGCCGCTCGAGGTCGTCTACGACCTGCCGGCGATCGCCACCGCGATCAATCGGGAGACGATCGAAGCACGCGCCCCCGGGATCTGGCGGTATCGCGAGCTCCTGCCGGTCGACGCGGCGCCAGCCCGCGGGCTGCCGGTCGGCTCGACGCCACTCCTGCGCGCTGAGCGTCTCGGGGCTGAGCTGGGCCTCGAGCGCCT
>JBBDZZ010000041.1:1481-5687 GCA_040899885.1 Chloroflexota bacterium
GTCCGCTTCGTCGGGGGCCAGGCCGCGGGCTGCGGCCCGGTCGCGTCCGCCTTCGCCGACGGTTCCGACACGATCACCCCGGTCCGCCAGCCGGACACGATCGTCCGCTCGCTGGCGATCGGATCGCCGGCCGACGGGCTCTTCGCGCTCGAGCTGGCCCGTGCGACCGGCGGCTCGATCGAGGGCGTGCCGGATGCGACGACGGCCCAGGCAATCCGCGATCTCGGGCGGCTCGAGGGCATCCAGGCGGAGACCGCCGGCGGTGTGACCGTCGCGGCGGCGGCCGCCGGGCTGCGCCGTGGCGTGATCGCACCGGACGACGAGGTTGTCGTGCTCGTCACGGGCAACGGCGTGAAGACACCCGACGCCCGCCGCTTCGGGCTGGAGGAGGGCGAGGGTCTGGGTGCGCCGATCGCCGCGTCGTATGCCGCCTTCGAGGCGTGGCAAGCCGCGAGCTGATCGCTACCGAGCCGCAACCCGGCTCGCATCGCCGCAACCGAACTGCCGCGCAACCGTTCCACCCGGGTGACTGACCGCGCTCGCGTGCGCACGTAGGGTCGGTCTATCGGACGACTCCACGTGCCCGGAGGAACGAATGCAACCCGAGATCAACGGCGGCGACACTGCCTGGCTGCTCGTGGCGACAGCGCTCGTCATGGTGATGCTGCCCGGCCTCGCCCTGTTCTACGGCGGGCTGGTCCGTCGCAAGAACGTCCTCTCGACGATCATGCACAGCTTCTTCGGCCTCGCCCTCGTGAGCGTGGTCTGGGTCCTGGTCGGCTTCTCGATCGCATTCGGGACCGACGTCAACGGCTGGGGCCTGATCGGCGGAATCGACTTTCTCGGCTTCATGAACGTCGGCGCCGCGCCGAGCGCGACCTACGCGACGACGATCCCATTCGTCCTGTTCGCCGGCTTCCAGCTGATGTTCGCGGCGATCACGCCGGCCCTCATCACCGGTGCCTTCGCCGAGCGGAAGCGGTTCGGGGCGTTCGTCCTCTTCACGATCCTCTGGTCCGTCCTCGTCTACTCGCCGCTGGCCCACTGGGTCTGGGCGGCCGACGGGTGGCTCTTCAAGCTCGGCGCGCTCGACTTCGCCGGCGGAACGGTCGTCCACATCAGCTCCGGGGTCTCCGCGCTCGTCGTCGCGCTGGTCATCGGCCGGCGAACGGTGAACGGCGACCGGATGGAGCCGCACGACGTCCCGATGACCGTCCTCGGCGCGGGCCTGCTGTGGTTCGGCTGGTTCGGCTTCAACGCCGGGTCCGCGCTGGCCGCCAACGGCCTCGCCGCGAACGCGCTCGTCTCCACCAACACGGCCGCGGCCGCGGCGACGATCACCTGGGTCCTCGCGAGCTACGTCCACAAGCGCAAGGTGAGCGTCATCGGGGCCGCGTGCGGCGCGGTTGCCGGCCTCGTCGCGGTCACCCCGGCGAGCGGGTACGTGACCCCGGGCGGGGCACTCCTCATCGGCCTGTTCGTGGGTGGGCTGTGCTACAGCGCGACGCTCCTCCGGGCCCGACTCAAGGTCGACGACGCGCTCGACGTGTTCGCGGTCCACGGCGTCGGCGGGATGTTCGGGGCAGTCGCGACCGGCGTGCTCGCGACCGGGGCGATCAACGCCTACCCCGGGCTCATCGACGGCAACCCGGGACAGGTCGTCGTCCAGCTCATCGCCGTCGGAGCGACGGTCGCCTTCGCGGCGGTCTCGACGTTCGTCATCGTCAAGGTCGTCGACTTCATCCTCGGCATCCGCGTCGCGATGAAGGACGAGGAAGTGGGCCTCGACATCGCGGTCCACGGGGAGGCTGCCTACCAGCCCTGATCCGGAGGGGCGGTTTTGGACGGCCGTCCCCACCGGTAACGAAGCGTCGAGCGGGCCTGCGGCCTCCTCCCCGGGCTCACTCGACGCCACTCTCCTCCGCTGGAGCACTGCAGTTGGCCGCTCGTCCCTCGACACCGCTCTACGACCCTCGCTTCGAGCACGATGCCTGTGGCATCGGGTTCGTCGCGGACGCGGGCGGGCGGTCGCGGGACCGGGTGCTGGGGCTGGCTCTCGCGGGTCTGGCGTCGCTGGGCCACCGCGGGGCGTTCGCCGCGGACGGTGAGTCGAGCGACGGGGCTGGGATTTCCCTGCCGCTGTCGAGGGACGTCATCGAGCTGCTCGCTCCAGGGCTGGGCGCCGCGCGACCCGCCATCGTCCAGCTATTCCTGCCGCGGGGCCGTGTCCGCCGGGAACGAGCGCGGACCCTGGTTGCGGAAGCGGTCGCGTCGGTGGGTCTGGCGGTCGAGCGATGGCGCCGCGTCCCCCACGACCCGAGCGCGCTCGGGGCGGAGGCGCGGGCGGCCATGCCCCGGTTCGAGCAGGCGGTCGTGCTCCGGCCGGCGGATTGCAGCGAGGCGGCGTTCGAAGGGCGGCTCGTCCTTGCCCGCCGTCGGCTCGAGACGGCGGCGCGCGGCGCGGAGCTCGAGCTCTCGGTCCCGTCCGCTTCCGCACGGACGATCGTCTACAAGGGCCTCGTCGCCGGCGGCCGGCTGGCCCAGCTGTTCCCCGACCTCGCGGCGCCGCTCAATGTGCCGTACGCGCTGTTCCACCAGCGATACGCGACGAACACCCATCCGGTCTGGCGGCTCGCCCAGCCGTTCCGCTCGATCGCCCACAACGGCGAGATCAACACGGTTCGCGGCAATCGCGAGCAGGTCCGCGGGCGCGCTCGCGACGCGGGCGGGCGGCCGCGCGCACGCGAGGTCCTTGGCGCCGGACCGGCACTATCGCCGGACGGCTCCGACTCGCTTTCGCTCGACGAGTCGCTCGAGCTGCTGACGTTGTCCGGGTGGGATCTGCCGACCGCGCTCCTCGCGTCGATCCCCGAGGCGCTCGCCGTACGGCTCGCGCCCCACCCGCAGGTCGCGTCGCTCCAGCGCCGAACCGCGGGCTTCCTGGCGCCGTGGGACGGGCCGGCGGCGATCGTCTTCGGCGATGGCCGGCGGGTCGGCGCGCTGACCGACCGCAACGGGCTCCGGCCGGTCGCGTTCGCGGTTACTCGAGATCGGCTCGTCGCGGTTGCGTCTGAGGCGGGCGCGATCCCGATCACCGCTGCCGAGACCGTTCGTCGCGGCCGCCTCGGCCCCGGCCAGATGCTGCTCGTCGACCCGGTGCGCCACGCGGTGCTCGAGGACGCCGACGCGAAGGCCACAGTGCTCGCCGGCCTTCCGATCCACGACGAGCCCCATCCGGCTTACCAAGACCGGGCAAACGTGCAAGTGACCACCACCCCCGTCCCGCTCCGATACCTCGCCGGCCTCGACGCGGAGCGCGGGCGGCTCGACATCAAGACGATGGCGCTCGAGTCCCACGAGCCGCTCTGGAGCATGGGCGACGACACGCCGACGCCCGGCCGCGGCCGTCTCGACCGGCGCGCCGTCGATCACATCCGCCAGGCATTCGCCCAGGTCACGAACCCGCCGATCGATCCGGAGCGGGAGCGGGTCGTGATGGACCTCCGGGTCGAGGTCGGGCGCCGGCCGCCCCTGCTCGGCGGGTTGCCGGCAGGGCCGCGGACGATCCGCCTCGACCGACCGCTCGTCGCGGACCTCGGCGGGCTCCTCGATGCGTTTCCCGGCCCGATCGCCCACCTCGACGCGACCTGGGATCCGGCCGCTGGTGCCGCCGGGCTCGCCGATGCGCTCGACCTGCTCGCATCGGAGGCTGTCCGAGCGGCCACCGGCAGCGTCGAGCTCCTCGTCCTGTCGGATCGTGCCTTCGACTTCGAGCGGCTCCCGATCCCCTCCGTGCTCGCCGTCGGCGCCGTCCATGCCGCCCTCACGGACGCGGGACTGCGTGGCCGGGCCGACATCGTCGTCGAGGCCGCGGATGTCCTCGACGTCCACGCCTGTGCGATGGCCATCGCCTGTGGCGCCGCCGCGGTCCACCCGTGGCTGGCGATCGAGCTGGCCTCCGAGCTGGCGGGTAGCCGTGGCGCGGAGGAGCTGACGCCGGACGCGACGATCGGGAACCTGCTGGCCGCGTTCGAGGCCGGACTGCGCAAGACGCTCGCCCGGATGGGGATCAGCGCGATCTCGTCGTACGTCGGCGGAGCGCTTTTCGACACCGTCGAGCTCGATCCGTCCGTCGTCGCGCGCTGTTTCCCCGCTGCCGCCGCGGGGGCCGGTGGGGTGGCCCGCGCCGCCCAGGCCCGGCGGCCG
>JBBDZZ010000042.1:0-5186 GCA_040899885.1 Chloroflexota bacterium
GACTGGCGGAAGCGACCGACGCGGCCGCCACCGCGCTGAAGCTCGACAAGGCCGCCCTCATCGAGGCGGTCCGCGGCGGAAAGAGCCTCAAGGAGATCGCGGCCGACCAGAACGTGGACTACACGACGGTCAGCAACGCAATCCTCGAGGTCGTCAAGACGCATCTGGCCGACGAAGTCGCCGACGAGGACCTCACCCAGGCACGCGCCGACGAGATCCTCGCGAAAGTCACCGAGTGGCTTGCCGCCGGTGGTGACCTGCCCGAGGGGCGCTGGCACCGCTAGTCACGGCCGGACTTCGACACATCGTGACCGGCTCGGGGCGCTGGCACCGCTAGTCACGGCCGGTCAGCTTTTCGTGCGCGCGTCGACGCCCTTGATCCCGCGCCGCTCGAGCTCGGCGGCGAGGCCCTCGAGGTCGTCCGCCCCGAGGTAGACGGCCGGGACCCGGAACATCCCCCAGCGGACGCGGTCACGGAAGTCCACCCGAACGCCGCCGCGCGGACTGCCGGCAAACGAGACGTCACCGTGGCGGACGCTCCGCCGGACGCCGATCGCCGTGATCCAGCGCCACGGTCCCTCGATCCGCCACGAGACGATGTTCGCAACCGGCGTCCGGAAATGGAACCGGCCGAACTCGACCTCGAGATCGTCGCCGAGCCGGATCATGGGGAGACGATCCCGCTTCACGCCGAACAGGCGGAGGACATCCCAGGAGCGGCGCCCGACGCGGATCGGGAAGGTGATCGGCGACACAGGGGTGGGCGATCAGCCCTTCGGCCAGTGCTCTTCGAAGACGGCCTCGCCGCGTGGCCGGCGGGCCGTGCCCGGCGCCGCCTTCGGGCGTTTCGCCGCCACCGTCGGATGGCCGAGCGCGACGATCGTCCGGACGATCCAGCCGTCCGGCAGGCTGAGGAGCTCGCCGATCGCGGGGCGGACGTCCGGGAGGATCCACGCGATCCCCGCACCGAGGCGGAGGAACGACGCCGCGATGAGCATCCGCTCCGCCGCACGCCCGTCGTCGTAGGCGTACGAGACGGCCTTCTTGGGGTCCGACGGCAGTGCGATCGCGATCGCCGCCGTCGCCGTCTTGAGGGACCGCGTCTGGGGCAGGCCCATCTCCGCGATCTTGCGGATCGTGGCCTCGTCGCGGATGACGATGAACCGCCACGGCTGCGTGTTCCGGCTGCTTCCGGACCAGCGCGCGACTTCGGTGATGGCCTCGAGCTCGGCTTCCGAGACGGGATCAGGCGTGAAGTCGCGGATCTGGCGGACGCGGACTAGCGGTCGGACGACGTCGAGTGCGGCGGAGGTGTCGGTCATGCGGGCCTCCCGGTTCGGTTTCTGTGAACCGGCATTGTGCGCCCGTGCGCGCGTGACGGGCCAGCCATACTCGTCGCCATGCGGGCGCTCATCTTCGACCTCGACGGGACACTCGTCGACACCGTTTACGCCCATGTCTTCGCCTGGCAGCGGGCGCTCGCCGAGCTGGGCATGCCGGTCGACGGCTGGCGGATCCATCGCCGGATCGGGATGAGCGGTGGGCTGTTCACCCGCGCGGTGGCGCGGGAGATCGGGCGGGAGCTGTCTGACAAGGAGATCGAGGCCGCCCAGCGCCGCCACGGCGAGATGTTCCGCGAGCTTCTGCCGGAGCGGCGTCCGCTCCCCGGCGCGATCGAGCTCCTGGCGGCACTTCGCGCGGCCGGCGTCCCACACGGGATCGCAACGTCGGGTCGGCGGCCGGAGATCGACCTGTCACTCGATGCGCTCGGCGTGCCGCCCGAAACCGTCGTCGTCGAGCGGGGCGACGTCCTGCGCGCCAAGCCCGAGCCGGATCTGTTCCTCGCATGCCAGGAGCGGCTCGGCGTCGAGATCGCCGATTGCTATGTCGTCGGCGACGCAGTCTGGGACCTCCTCGCCGCTCGCCGGGCGGGGATGCTCAGCGTGGGCCTGCTGAGCGGCGGCTACGGCGGGGACGAGCTGAGCCGCGCCGGCGCGTTCCGCGTCTACCGCGACCCGGCGGACCTCACGGTCTCCCTCGACGAGCTCGGGATCGTGCTGCCAGTGCGCTGACCGACGGCCAGCGCGGCTAGAGCTCGAGGGCCCGCTTCGCTTCGGACCTGAGCTGATCGCGAAAGTCGGGGTGGGCGATCCCGATGAGCCCCGCGGCCCTCTCACGCAGGCTCCGCCCAAAGAGCTCGGCTACGCCGTACTCGGTCACGATCGTCCGGACGTGGGCGCGGGTGGTTACGACGCCCGCGCCCTCCTGGAGCGTCGCCGCGATCCGTGACGACCCGCCGCCCGCGGCGGTGGACGGCAGGGCGATGATCGCGCGACCCTCGGGCGCGAGCGCGGCGCCCCGGATAAAGTCCATCTGCCCGCCGACTCCGGAGTAGAGCCGCGAGCCGATCGAGTCGGCCACGACCTGCCCCGTGAGATCGACCTCGATGGCCGAGTTGATCGCCACCATCCGGCTGAACGACCGGATGACATGCGTGTCGTTCGTGAAGTCGACCGACCGCATCTCGACCATCGGGTTGTCGTCGATGAACTCGTACAGCCGGCGGGACCCGAGGACGAACGCGGTCACGATCTTGCCCCGGTTGCGTTCCTTGCGCGTGCCGTTCACGACGCCCGCCTCGACGAGGTCGACGACGGAGTCGGTGAACATCTCGGTGTGGATCCCGAGGTCGCGCTTGTCGCCGAGAGCGAGCGCGGTCGCG
Source organism: Chloroflexota bacterium (assembly GCA_040899885.1). GTDB lineage: Bacteria > Chloroflexota > Limnocylindria > Limnocylindrales > CSP1-4 > JACDAV01. Next base: position 2,723 of record JBBDZZ010000042.1, read on the forward strand.
GCCGGGATCGCCCCGATGCCGAGCTGGAGGGTGGCCCCGTCGGGCACGAGCTCGGCGACGTATTCGCCGATCCGCCGTTCGATCGAGCCGATCTCGCCAATGACGTGCTCGTACGGCGGGACGTCCACCTCGAGCGCCAGGTCGATGTCGTCGACGTGGACAAAGCTCTCGCCGAGCGTCCGCGGCATCGCCCGGTTGAACTGGACGATGACGGTGGTCGCCGCGCGGATCGCGGCGTGGATCGCCTCGACCGAGGTTCCGAGCGAGCAGAAGCCGTGGGCATCCGGCGGGGTCGCGTTGACGAGCACCGCATCGAGCGGCAGCTCGCCCGAGTCGAAGAGGCGCGGTACGTCCGACAGAAACACCGGGACATAGTCGGCGCGCCTCTCGTTCACGGCACGACGGGCGTTCGGGCCGATGAATAGCGCGCGATGGCGGATGTGAGCGGCCATTTCCGGAGCGAGGTGTGGGCCCGGCCCCTCGATGTGCAGGTGGACGACGCCGACGTCGCGCAGGTCGGCCGCTTTCGCATGGGCGACGAGCGCATCGAGCAGGACCGACGGCGCGGCAGCCGCGCAGTGGACGTAGACCTGGTGGCCGGACCGGATGCCCGAGACGGCCTCCTCGGCGCTGACGATCCGCATCCCTCGACCGGCCGTCAGCCTGCGAGGAGCGGGGGAGTCACAACGGGCCGTCCGGGCGGCGCTTTGCGACGAACGCGGCCGCCTGGGCGCGACGCTCGAGGTTCAGCTTCGAGAGGATGGAGCTGACGTAGTTCTTGACGGTCTTGTCGGACAGGAAGATCTCGCCGGCGATCTCCTTGTTCGTCTTGCCCTCGGCGACGAGCATAAGGATCCGCCGCTCCTGGGCGGTCAACTGGGCGAGCTCATCGGTCACCCCCCCCGTCGCGATGCGCCGGACCCGCTCCAGGACCTTTTCCGTGACCGCCGGATCGAGCAGCGACTCACCCCGCCCGACTGTCTCCAGGGCGGCCACGAGGTCGCGGGCCCGGATCTGCTTGAGGAGGTAGCCACTCGCCCCTGCGACGATCGCGGACAGAACCGCCTCCTCGTCGGGGTAGGACGTGAGCATGATCACCCGTGTCGCCGGGAGCTCCGCCCGGATCTCGCGGCACGCCTCGATCCCGGACCCGTCGGGCAGGCGGACGTCCATCACGACAATGTCCGGCTTGTAGCGCCGGGCGGCCTCGATCGCCTCGGCGACGGTCCCCGCTTCGGCGACCACCTGGAACCCCTCCCGGCGCCCGAGGAGCGCCACGAGGCCCTGCCTGACGACCTCGTGGTCGTCGACGACGAGTACTCGCAGAACCGAGGAAGGCGACGGGCCGGTGGTCTCGATGGAAGCGTCGGTCATTTCTCTAGGTCCAACGGAGCTGGAGGGTCGCCGGCGATGGAGTACCCGGTGGCCGGCACACGGACGATGATACGAGTGCCCGCACCGACTGCGGTGTCGACCTGAAGGCCGCCCCCTAGCGCGACCGCGCGATCGCGCATGTTCGCGAGCCCGTAGTGCTCGCCCGTCGCGGCCGTTGTCGGCTCGAAGCCGCGACCGTTGTCCGCGATCGCGAGGACGATCTGGTCCCCGTCCGCGCTGATTCCGACCTCCGCCCACGTTCCACCAGAGTGACGAGCGACATTGGACAGAGCCTCGCGGGCAATCTGCAGGAGCTCGGCGCGGGCGTGGGCCGGCAGATCGATCGGCGACTCCGGCAGCCGAACCTCCACGTCGATGAGCGAGTTCTGGCGGACCTGCTCGGCAAGCGCCGCGAGCAGGCCAACGAGGTCGGTCCCGTCGACGAGCTCGGGATGGAGGCCGAAGATGAAGTTGCGGAGGTCGCGGATGGTGCCGTGAAGCGCGTCGATCGCCCGGTCGACGCGGGCTGTCGCCTCAGCGGGGTCCTCTGTGGCGAGGTCCTCGACGTCTTCCAGCGACAGGGTCACCCCGTAGATGTTCTGGATGATCCCGTCATGGAGGTCCTTGCCGATTCGGTCCCGCTCCTCGACCACGGCCAGCGCCTGGACGGCCTCATGGAGCCGGGCATTCTCGATGGCGATGCCGGCATGGAGTGCGAAGAGGCCGGCGAGGCGCTCGTCTTCCTCACTGAACTCGCGGGCGCCTTCCTTGTCGGTCAGGTAGAGGTTGCCGATGGGCCGGTTCCTGACTGTGACCGGCACCCCGAGCAACGAGGTCATCGGCGGGTGGTGGGGCGGGAAGCCATAGCTGGCCGGATGCGCGGCAATCTGCGGGATCCGGATTGATCGACCCTCGGTGATGATCAGGCCGAGCAGGCCGCCGCCCTCGGCTTCACCTTCGTCCTGGCGGGGCTCGGCCTCGTCTGGGCAGTCCGCCCGGAGCGCGAGAAGGTTCCGGCGCTGCGGCTGGCCGGCGTTCCGGCCTGACGCCGATAGAGTCCTGGCTCCGCTAGACGCCAGCGGCCGCGCGG
>JBBDZZ010000042.1:5196-5663 GCA_040899885.1 Chloroflexota bacterium
CCTGCCCGAGAGGGCAGGCTCTTCGGTGTTGTGCGCCAGATTCGCGCCGAATCCGGGGAGGGGAAGTGGGGTGGCCTACGGGGCTCGAACCCGTAACCTGCGGAGCCACAATCCGCTGCTCTGCCATTGAGCTAAGGCCACCATGCCGCGCGCGCTCGACCAACGTCGGGAGCCCACGGGCGAGCGCAGTGTACCCGACCGGCCGGCGGCTACCCGCCCTCGAGTCGCTCGAATGCGAGCTCGACCGTCAGGCCGAGTGACTGGCCGGGCTTGAGCATCGTCAGGCCGCCGGGCTCGCCCCGGAGCAGCCGCCGGAGTCCCTGCGGTGCGTGGGTCTCCGGCTCGACGGCGATCGCGTCGACGTTGCTGGGGCTGGCCGCGACGACATACGGCGCAGGTGGGTTGGCCCGCATCGTGGCGCGGACGCCCGCGTCGGGCCAGACCAGCTCGACGGGAGGATCGGCGAG
>JBBDZZ010000043.1:0-5569 GCA_040899885.1 Chloroflexota bacterium
CGGGTCGCCCTCGTCGACGAGATCGACGAACCGGGTTCCCTTGACGACCCGCCCGTTGGCGACGTCGAGGCACGGGATGACGCGGCGGCGGAGCATCGTCAGTCGCCGCCCGATGTCCCGCCGGCGCCGACCGGCGTGTACTGGGCACCGGCTCCCGCCGCGAGCGCAGCGCTCCAGCGCACGAAGTTCGCGAGCAGGCGGACGCCGTCGCCGCCGCTCCGTTCCGGGTGGAACTGGACTCCGAGGACGTTGCCCCGATCGATCGCCGATGCGAACGTTGACCCGTGCTCGGTCTCGGCGAGCACGAGCCGGTCGGCGGTGATGCCCTCCGGCACCCCGGCGAACGAGTGGACGAAGTAGAAGTCGGCGCCCTGTGCGATTCCCTCGAACAGCGGGTGCTCGCGACGCCGGACGACCTGGTTCCAGCCGATGTGGGGGAGGGTCGGTGCGTCCGCCAGCTCGACGGTGCTTCCGGGCAGCACCCCGAACGTGTCGGCCCCATCCTCTTCGCTCCGTTCGAACAGGAGTTGGAGCCCGAGGCAGATCCCGAGGTACGGCCGCCCGGTGGCGATCCAGGCGAGGATCGGATCCACCAGGCGAGCGCGGGCGAGGCGCCGCATCGCCGGCTCCGCCGCCCCGACACCGGGCACGACGATCGCGTCCGCCCGCCCGAGATCATCCGGATGGCGGGCGAGGATCACCTCCGTCCCAACCGTCGTGAGCGCCTGCTCGATGCTCACCAGGTTGCCCGCGCCGTAGTCGATGACCGCGACGCGGAACGCCTCGCTCGGTGGGACAGGCCGGTCCGGCACCCAGGCCTTCATCCCGATGTGCCCTTCGTCGACGCAACGCCGGAGCGGCGGGGATCGATTTCGCACGCCGCGCGGAGGGCGCGCGCGAGGGCCTTGAACGCGGCCTCGGCGAGGTGGTGGTCGTTCCGCCCGGTGCCCCGGACGTGGAGAGTCGTGCCGGACGTCCGGGCGAACGCCTCGAGGGCATGCTCGACGAGCTGGAGCGGCAGCCCGCCTGCGCGCTCGCCCCGGAACGGCAGGTCGACGATCGCGTACGGCCGGCCCCCGACGTCGACGACCGCGCCGGCGAGCGATTCGTCCATCGGCGCGGAGGCATCCCCGAACCGGCGGATCCCGGCCCGATCGCCGAGCGCCTCGGCGAACGCAGTCCCGAGGACGAGAGCGACGTCCTCGACGGTGTGGTGCTCGTCGACCTCGAGGTCGCCCGTCGCGCGGACCTCGAGATCGAACAGCCCGTGGTGGCCGAGCGCCGAGAGGAGGTGATCGTAGAAGCCGATCCCGGTCGCGATGGCGGTCGTGCCACTGCCGTCGAGCGTGAGCGTCACGCTGACTTTGGTCTCCTTCGTCCGGCGGCTCACCGTGGCGCGCCGCTTGCCGCGATTCGTGACCGCGTACTCGCCGGGCTTCGTGGCCATCAGGCGATCTCCGCGGCGATCTCGCGAGCGGCCGCGATGAGTCGCGCGTTCTCAGCGGTGTCGCGGACGGTGAGCCGGAGGTGATCGCTCAGCGGGTGCGCGGCCCCGAACGTCCGCGGCACGAGCCCGCGGGTGAGGAGAGCCTCGGCGACCGCCGCGGCACGCTCCGGTGATCCGAGCCCGACGAGGAGGAAGTTCGTGACCGACGGCCCGACGTCCCAGCCTGCGTCGCGCAGGCCAGCAGCGAGCCGGTCGCGCTCCCGCTCCACGCGGGCGAGGTTCGAAGCCGGGGCGTCCGGAGCGAGGAGCGCCTCGGTCACGACCGTGACAGATACGGTCGACACGGAGCCCGGCGGCCGGTACGGCGCGATCTCGGCGATCGTTTCCGGGACGGCGATCGCGAAGCCGACCCGGAGGCCGGCGAGCGCGTATGCCTTGCTCGCGGTCCGGACGACGACGAGCCGCGGGTAGCCGGCCCGGAGCGACGCGAGCGACCGGCCGACGAACTCGGCGTAGGCCTCGTCGAGGATGACGGCTGGTGGGCGGCGTCCGTCGGCCGCCGCGTCGGAGGCGAGACCGTCGAGGAGCCGCTCGATCGTGCCGGGCGGCTCGGCCAATGCCGTCGGGTTGTTCGGGCTGCACAGCCAGACGAGCGCCGCCTCGCGCGCCGCCTCCCGAACCGCGGGCACGTCGAGCGCCCAGCCGTCCGCGGCGCCGAGCCGGGTAACGGCGACCGTCCGGGCGGCGCGCTGTTCGGTGATGACCCGGTACATCGCGTAGGTCGGAGTCGGAATCACCGCGCTCGACCCGGCGGGCAGGAACGCCTTGCCGGCGAGGTCGAGGATCTCGTCCGCCCCGGCACCGACGAGGATCTCCTCGGGGGCGACGCCGTACCGGACTGCCGCGGCAGCGATGAGGCGCCGGTAATCCGACGGCGGATACTCGGACAGGGGAGTCTCGAAGCGGGCCGCGGCGAGGACGCGAGCCGCGATCTCCGGCGGCACCGGCGAGGTGTTCAGGTCGAACCGGACGATCTCGTCGACCGGCACGCCGTAGCGCGCCGAGACCTCCTCGTCGGTCGCCTCCCACGAGTACGAGATGGGGGCGGTCGGCGACGTCCAGGTCACCGGTGTCGGGCTCATCGGTCGGGCCCTCGGTCGCTGGGCTCCTCGAACCGCACCTCGACGGCGTCCCGGTGGGCGAGCAGGCCCTCCGCCTCAGCAAGCGTGCCGATCGTGGTCCGGATTCGGCGGAGTCCCGAGCGCGTGATCCGCTGGACCTGGACGAACTTGCCGTAGGCCTCAACCGCAAGCGGGCCGCACGACCGGGCGAGGCCGCCCGTCGGCAGCACGTGGTTTGCGCCGGTCGCGTAGTCGCCTGCCGATTCGGGCGCCCACGGGCCCACGAACAGCGACCCGGCATTGCGCAGCCGCGCGACCGTAGGTTCGAGCGGCTCGACGTCGACCGACAGGTGTTCGGGGGCGTAGTCGTTGATGAACGCGATGGCAACGTCGAGGTCCGGCGCGAGGGCGATCGCACCGTGCGTCGAGAGCGCCCGCTCGAGGATTTCGCGCCGGGCCGCGCGGGCGAGCCGCCGGCCCACCTCGGCCTCGACGAGGTCGGCAAAGGCCGCGTCGGTCGTGACGAGGATTGCCGGCGAGTCCGGGCCATGCTCGGCCTGGGTGATGAGGTCGGCCGCGACGCGGGCCGGGTCGGCGCTCGCGTCCGCGAGGACCATCCCCTCCGATGGCCCAGCCGGCAGGTCGATCCCGACATCGCCGGCGAGCTCGATCTTCGCCGCCGTCACCCAGGCGTTTCCGGGCCCGACGATCCGGTCGACCGGTGCGACACCGTCGGCCGGTAGCCCGAAGGCGAGCGCGCCGATGGCCTGCGCCCCACCCGCGACGACGAACGCGTCGACGCCGAGGAGGCCCGCCGCGCCCAGCAACACGGGGTCGACACGGCCGTTGCGGTCGGCAGGCGAAGCGACCACGATCTCGCCGACGCCCGCGACCCGGGCGGGCACCACGGTCATCACGAGCGACGAGGGATATGGGGCGGTGCCGCCGGGGACGTAGCAGCCCACGCGCGCGAGGGCTGCCCAGCGCCGCTCGATCTCGATGCCATCCGCGATCGTCGTGCGCGTCGTCACGGGTCGCTGCGTCTCGGCGAACCGCCGGACGTTGGCAATCGCCTGGTCGAGCGCGGTGCGGACGTCGTCCGGGAGCGCGTCCGCGGCGGAGGCGAGGTCCGCTGGCTTAATGACGAGCCGGCGGTCCGCGAGACCGCCGCCGAACCGCGCGTTGGCGGCCCGGACGGCGCTCGAGGGGTCGCGCCGGACCTCGTCCAGGATGGCTCGGGCGGCATCGCGAACGGCGCGATCGGGTACAGCGCCCCGCCGGAAGAGAGCGGCGATCGCTGCGGCGGCCTGCGGATCGGTTCCTGCGGACGCCAGGTCGAGACGGCGGAGTCGCACCGTGCGGACGGAAGCCGTCATGGGATGATCTTTTCGATCGGCAGGACGAGGATGCCCGATGCACCGGCCGCCTTGAGCCGCGGCAGGAGACCCCACACGTCGTCCGCCCCGACGACCGAGTGGATCGCGATCATGCCCTCGTGGGCGAGCGGGATGACCGACGGCGACTCGAGGCCGGGGAGCAGCCGCTCGAGCTCCGGGAGGCGCGCCGCAGGGGCGTTCATCATGAGGTACTTCCGGGCGCGGGCGGCGATCACCGACGAGAGCATCGTGTCGATCGAGGTGACCTCCGCGGCCCGCTCGCGGTGGGCCGTCGGGTTCGCGACGAGGACCGCCTCCGAGGAGAGGACGTCGCCGATCGGGCGGAGCCCGTTCATCACGAGCGTCGAGCCGGTGGACACGAGGTCGACGATCGCCTCGGCGAGGCCGAGTCGCGGGGCGACCTCGACGGCGCCCGAGATCGGGATCACGTCGACCGCGATCCGGCGCTCCTCGAAGAACCGGCGGGCGGTGTTCGGGTGGGCCGTCGCGACCCGCAGGCCGGCGAGGTCCTCGACGGACTGGTAGTTCGTGTCGGTGGGGACCGCGGCGGCCAGCCGGCAGCGCCCGTAGCCCAGCTCGCGCAGGCGCGGCAGCTCGGCGCCGGTCTCGGTCAGCAGGTCGATACCGGTGATGCCGAGGTCGGCGACCCCGTCGCCGACGAACTCGATGACGTCGTTCGTCCGGACGAAAAGGATGTCGAGGTCGAAGTTCTGGACGCGGGCGACAAGGGAGCGGTCATGCTCCTCGAACACGAGGCCCGCGTCGCGCAGGAGCTGGACGGACGGCTCGACGAGGCGGCCCTTGTTCGGGACGGCCAGCCGCAGTCGCTCCCTCATCGCTCGGTTCGGACCGGGTAGGGCCGCTCGACGGGGGCGTCCTTGGCCAGCCGGTCGAGCATCCGCCGGTAGCCACCTTCGCCGTGGTTGAGCCATGAGGCGATCCGGGTGATCGTTGCGGTGCTCGCCCCGGTCGCTCGCGAGATCTCGGCATAGTGGCGGCCGTCCGCGAGCTGGCGGACGACGGCCCAGCGCTGGGCCATGTCGCGGAGCTCGCCGAGCGTGCACAGGTCGCGGAAGAACCGGCCCGCCTCCTCGCGGTCCTCGAGCCGGAGGATCGCGTCCAGCAGGGCGTCCGTGTCCTCGGTCCGCCAGGTTTCGTCAGCCATCGCGTGCAGGCCTCAAGCGTGTTAGCGTATTAGCGTGCTAAAACGCTACCACGGTCAGACCCAGGGCGCAAGCGCCTTCGAGCTCCTGCCGGCGATCGACCTCCGAGGGGGCCAGGTGGTCCGGCTCGTGGAGGGGGACTTCGCCCGGGAGACGGCCTACTCGGACGATCCGGTGGGGACCGCCCGGGCGTTCGCCGATGGGGGAGCGAGGTGGATCCACGTCGTCGACCTGGACGGGGCACGGGCGGGGGAGCCGGCTCAGGCAGACACGATCCGCGCGATCGTCGAGGCGGTCGACGGCCGCGCGCGGTGTGAGGTAGCGGGCGGGCTGCGCTCGGAGGTCGTGGTGGCCGCCGCGCTCGAGGCCGGGGCCGCCCGAGTGGTGGTTGGCACGGCCGCGATCCGCGATCCGGCCTTCGCCGGCCGCCTCGTCGCCCGG
>JBBDZZ010000044.1:0-3801 GCA_040899885.1 Chloroflexota bacterium
CGGATGGAGGAGGCGTCGACCGCGACGATGCCGATCCAGTTCCTCGCGATGGGCAGCTATTTCCTCGCCCTGCTCGTGGTGATCAACGACCCGGACGGCATCGTCGCGCGAATCGCGTCGCTCTTCCCACCGGCCGCTCCGATGGTGGTTCCGCTGCGGACCGCCCTCGGGGGGATCGAGCCGTGGGAGGTCCTGCTCTCGATCGGCGTGACGATCGTGTTCATCTACGGGCTGTTCGCGCTGGGTGCGCGGGTCTATTCCGGGGCGGTGCTCCAGACAGCCGGGCGGATCAAGCTGCGAGACGCCTGGCGGTCGTCGCGGTAGCGGTCGTCGCGGTAGCGGTCGTCGCGGTCCAACACCCACCACCCCTTTCGCTATGCCCATCGGGAACATTTATGCACTCGACGGGCATATCGAACCGGGGGCTTTCAGCGCTGGTCGGCGCCGAGGGATTCGAACAAGCCCGGCGTACCGCCGGCATGCCAGAAGACGACGGCGCGGCCGTCAAACCTGCCTTCGCGCGCGTCGCGGACGAGCGCGGCGAGAGCCTTGGCCGTGTAGATCGGGTCGACGAGGATCCCCTCGGTCCGCGCCAGCAGGCGCATTGCCTCGTCCGCAGCAGGGGTCGGGCGGCCGTAGCCCTCGCCGAGCTGGCTCCCGTCGAGCTCGATCTCCGAGGCGTCGACGCGGCACTCGGCCAGCTCCCCGAGCGAACGGAGGAGAGCCGCGATCGACGGACGCAGCTCGTCCGGCGGGTGTGCGACCGCCACGCCGAGGACTCTCGCGTCGAGCCCCGCGACCTCGAGTCCGATCATCAGCCCGGCCTGCGTTCCACCCGTGGCGGAGGGGAGCACGACGGCGTTGACCACCAGAGCGCGGTCCGTCGCCTGTCCGGCGAGCTCGAGGCCGGCGAGCACCTGGCCGAAGGCCCCCTCGACCCCCGACCCGCCAACCGGCACGACGTAGGGCCGCCGGCCCTGCCCCCGGAGCTCGCCGACAACGGTGGACACTCGCGCCTCGCGCTCGGCCTGATCGGCGGTCGATGTGACGTACACCGTCGCCCCAAGGAGCTCGTCGAGGCGCTGGTTCGGGCCGGGCGGGTCTGCCGGCGGCCCGGAGAGAACGAGATGCACGGAGAGGCCGGCCTTCGCGCCGGCCGCGGCTGTGAGCCGGCAGTGATTCGACCATCGCCGGCCTGAGGTCACGAGCGTGTCGGCGCCCTCGGCCAGTGCGGTGCCGATGTGGAACTCCAGGTTGCGCAGCTTGTTGCCGCCGAACGCGAGCGGGAGGAGATCCTCGCGCTTGATCCAGAGGTCGGCGCGCCCGCCGAGCGCCGAAGAGAAGCGCGGCATCGGCTGGAGTGGTGACGGGCCGTCGAGCAGGGTGAAGCGCGGCAGGTCGGGAAGCAATGACGGCATGGCGCGATGGTAGCCCGGTGCTACGCTCGCCCGGAGAGGAGAGCCGATGGGCCTGAGCAGGCGCAACTTCCTCCTGTGGTCCGCGGCCGCGACGGTCGCCGCGTGCGAACCTCGGCTCGATGCGTCGCTGAGCCCGCGGGCGACGGCCGCTCCGACACCGCGGGCCACGGGGACCACCGCCGCGGGCCCCACGGCGGCGCCCTCCCCCACCCCATCGGCGATCGCAGGCCGCTCCGCCCGAACGCTCTACCGCGACGGCGCGCTGACCGACGCGCGATCCGACCGCCTCGAGCGAGGCATGAGCATCCTCGTCGAGGACGGCACGATCACCTGGATCCGCCCCTCCGACGGCGAAAAGGACCCTGGCCCACGGGACGGCCTCGAGGTCGTCGACGCGAGCGGCGCGACGTTCGTGCCGGGAATGGTCGACGCTCACAGCCATCTCACGCTGCCCGGTGGCGCTCACTGGATCGATCGAATCGGCGACCCGCCGGCGGCACTCCTCGAAGTGGCGGAACGGAACGGGCGTCTGCTCACCTCCGCGGGCGTGCGCTGGGCACGGGACGTTGGCGCGCCGTACGTGGACGATCCCATCGACGGGCGCCGCCGCGCGCTGTCGCTCGGTGTCCGCGACCGGTGGCGCGGACAGCTCGGCTTTCCCCACGTCCGCGCCGGCGGCACGTGGCTCGACAAGGCCGGGACGCTGCCGGCCGCCGCCCACACGGTCGAGGCACGCACCCCGAAGCAGCTCCTTGACAACGCGGTCGGTCAGCTCAACGACGGCGTCGACTTCCTGAAGCTGTATCTCGACGGGCCCGAGCCGGGTTCGTCGCCCTGGACGGCGGCCGAGATCAGCCCGGTCGTCGAGGCGGCCCATACCCGGGGGATCCGCGTGACAGCCCATTCGGGCCGCCTCTCCGGCGCGCGCGAGGGCGTGCGGGGCGGCGTCGACGCGATCGAGCACGGCTTTCAGCTCGACGCAGGAATCGCGGCGGACATGGCCGAGCGAGGCACGTATCTCGTCTCGACGCTCGCGGTGATGGAGTCGTGGCTGACATTCGGCCGGACGACGACCCTGCCGCGGTTCGCCGGGGAGGACGGCCGTCGAGTGATCTTCGCGCAGAAGGAACAGGCGGTCGACAGCATTCGCCTCGCGCGGCGTGCCGGCGTCAAGATCGCGAGCGGCACGGACTTCGGCGGTGGATCGCTCCGGGCGAACCAGCTCGCGTGGGAGGTCGAGACGCTGGTCGCGGCAGGGCTCGCGCCGTGGGAGGCGTTGGCCGCGGCGACGTGGCGTGGCGGCGAGCTCCTCGGTGAGCCCGATGCGGGCGTCATCCGCGAGGGCGGCCCGGCCGACTTCTTCCTCGTCCACGGCGATCCGCTGAGCGACCCAGCGGCGCTGTGGCGCGTCTGGCGCGTCGCCTGGGCGTAGGGCGACGGGCCCGGGGAACAGGCCGCCGCGCAACGTCGTGCGATTTCGTAGTACGAGTTCGCAGTAGTTCGTGGCGCGCGGCGTTCCCCGGACGGTTCACGCGTTGTGGGCGAGCCTCCGTATCATCGGCCGATGGCGAAGCGCATCACGCCGGCGGAGTTCCGGACCGCCACCGGCCAGAACGCGGACATGGAGCGCTCGATCGCGATCTCCGCGCCGACCGCCGGATCGAGGGACCTGTACAGCTCGATCGTCACCACGGCGCCGCGCGGCAAGACGCGGGTCCACCATCACGGCGAGTGCGAGACGTCGATCTACATCGTGTCGGGGTCCGCCCGATACACGTGGGGCCCGACGGGCCTCGAGCATGAGATGGCGGCCGCGGCCGGCGACTTCGTCTACATCCCGGCGGGCGAGATCCACGTCGAGGAGAACGCGTCGGGCCATGAGCCGCTCGTCGTCGTACTGACCCGCAACTGCCCCGATTCGCACGTGGTCTACATGGACGACGGCCCGGACGGCGCGGGCGACGTCCCGGCCCCGTGCTGAAGCCCTGGAGCAACCAGTCGCTGGCCGAGCTGCTTGCGGCGAACGGCCTCGAGAACGCGGCCGAGGAGCCCTTTCCGAACGACGGCTGGTCGGGGTCGCAGCTGTCCCTCCTCCGTCGCGGCGACGACAGGTTCGTCTTGAAACGCACCTCGTGGGCGACCGACTGGATCGTCCGCGCGACCCGCGACTCTACGCTGCGCGAGGCCTTTGTCGCCGCCGGTGAGCTTCCATTGCCCGAGGGCGTGATGGGTCCCTACCTCGGGGCGGCAGCGGACGGCCTCGGTGCCGCGATCCTCATGCCGGACCTGAGCGGGTCCTTGTTCGACTGGGAGCGGCAGATCAATCCGGACGACCTCGTGCGCGTGCTTCAGAGCGTCGCCGCCCTCCACAGCTCGACGGCCG
>JBBDZZ010000044.1:3901-5524 GCA_040899885.1 Chloroflexota bacterium
GCGCCAATCGCGGTCGAGCTCGGCTGGTTGCTGGTCTCGAACGTCGCCGCCCTGCCAGAGCCGCCGGAGGCCGTCGTCGAGAGGTACCGCGCGGCTGCCGCCACGGCCGGCGTCGACCTGGCCGACTGGGAGACACAGCTCGACCTCACCTGGATCGTCGGCTTGCTCCTCCGGGGCTGGCGCAAGGGCCTCGACGCCGAGGCCGGCACGCCGACCGGCTGGGGCGCGAGCGGATCGGACGATCTCGCGTGGTGGTCGCGTCGGGCCGTGGAGGCGGCAGATCGCCGCCTCTGACCGAATCAGCTCGGGGCAGCGATGTCCCGGCGCGGGAAGACGATGAGCGCGTACACGACGGACACGACGATGACAGCGCCGAGCAATGCGAAGCCGAACGGATCGGCCTCGCCGACGAGGATGTCGCGAGTCTGGAGGTAGTGGAACAGCGAGTACTGCTGGAGGAATGCCGCGTCCGGCCAGAGAGAGCCGAGGACCTCGAAAAAGTAGCTGACCAACAGGATCGCGAGCGTAATCCCGAGCGCCGGCGCGAGCCGGTCGAACGAGACCGAGGCGGCGAGCGCGATCGCCGCGAACGACCCGAACATCAGCACGCCGTTGAGCCAGACGAGCGGCAGGAGGCTCGGGTCGATCTCGTCGATCACACCAAAGAGGCTGGCCGTCGTCAACGCCCCGGCGAGATAGGCCGCCAGCGCCAGGCCGAGAAACGCGAACACGCTGACGAGGATCGTCACGTACGCCTGGCGGCGCGACAGCGGTCGGGCGAGAACGATCTCGAGCGTGCCCCGCTGCCGCTCGCCGGCGAAGGCGTTGGTCGAGAAGCCGACCGCGAACACGCCCAGGAGGATGATCGCGATCGGGTGGACAAACCCGAGGGCGATCGAGCCGGGAAGCGAGAACACGTCGCCGCCCCCGAAGCTCGTGAGCGCCTCGGGGAAGACGCCGGTCTCGATGAGGTCGCGGAACAGAGCCCCGAACTGCGAGTAGATGATCGGCCCGAGGGAGCCCCATCCGGCGAGGGCGAGGGAGATGATCACCAGCCGGAAAGCGTTGCTCCGCCACGTCCGCTTGAAGAGGGCCGCATTCATTCGGCCATCTCGGTCACACCGGGATCCGCATCCGCGTAGAACTCGAGGAACGCCTCCTCGAGGTGGGCCGGCTCGATCGTCAGGTCCGTTATCGGCGCGCCGGCGATCGCCCGGAGGAACGGCCCGACGTCACCTTCGAGCTGGAGCATGACGCGGCCGTCGGCAACCTTCAGCCCACTGACGCCAGGCAGGCCTTCGAGCGAGGGTGTGCCGGGCCCGGAGAGACGCATCTCGACGTTCCGCTTGCGCCGGTCGAGGAGCTTCGCCACCTCCTCCAGCGCGACGAGGTGGCCGCGTCGGATGATCGCCACCCGGTCGCACACCCGCTCAACCTCGGAGAGCACGTGCGACGAGAAGAAGATCGTCCGGCCGGCGTCCTTGAGGTCATCGAGAATTCCGTAGAACGCGCGCTGCATGAGCGGGTCGAGGCCCTCGGTGGGCTCGTCGAGGATCGCGAGCGGCGGATCGTGCTGGAGCGCCTGGACGATGCCGATCTTCTGGCGCATCCCGCGCGAGTAGT
>JBBDZZ010000045.1:0-5471 GCA_040899885.1 Chloroflexota bacterium
GACCGCCGGCCGTTGGGCCGGCGGGAATGGAAGGGTGACGTCGGCGCGCGCGCGCGACCGACGGCTGCGAGGAGGGAAGTCACCGAGTTGGACGCCGTAGAGCCCCGAGTGCCCCCGCCGCCCGCTCCGAGCGGCGGCGCGCTCGCCGATTACTTCAAGTTCGCAGAACGAGGAACCAACTTCGCGACCGAGGTGAAGGCGGGCGTGACCACCTTCATGGTCATGGCCTACATCCTGTTCCTCAACCCGAACATCCTCTCGAACATGTACATCCCGGACACCGCCGCCATGGACGCGTCCAAGGCGCCCATTGCGGCGGCAACCGCGCTCGTTGCCGGGGTCATGAGCATCGCAATGGGCCTGATCGCGAACGTGCCGATCGCACTCGCCGCGGGGCTCGGGATCAACGCCCTGGTTGCGTTCTTTCTGGTGCTCACGTTGGGACTCACCCCGGCCGGGGCGATGGGCGTCATCGTCATCGAAGGCCTGGTGGTCCTCGTCCTCGTGCTCGTCGGGTTGCGCGAGGCGATCATGAATGCCGTTCCACTCTCCCTGAAGCGTGCGATCGCCGTCGGCATCGGTCTGTTCATCCTGTTCATCGGATTCGTGGATGGAGGCCTCATCAGCAAGACCGGCGGAACCGCAGCCGAGAATCCGGTTCCCGTTCAGTTCGTCTTTCCGACGACCCCGGCGCTCCTCACATTCGTCCTCGGCTTGATCATCACGATCGCCCTGTTCGTCCGGCGCGTGCCCGCGGCGCTGCTGCTCAGCATCCTCATCACGACTGTCATCGCGATCGTCCTGGGCGTGCAACCGCTGCCGTCGAACTTCATCGCGACCCCGACCTTCAGCACGCTCGGCATGTTCGATCTCGGCAACGTGTTCGCGACGCTGGGTCTGCTGGCGGCAATCCTCACGATCTTCAGCTTCATGCTGACCGACTTCTTCGACACGATGGGCACAGCCACGGCAATAGCCGAGCAGGCGAGTCTCGTCGACGAGCGCGGACGCATTCCGAACACCGGCCGGATCCTCGCGGTCGATGCGGCCGCCGCGGCCGTCGGCGGCGCCGCCGGAGTCAGCTCGAACACCAGCTATATCGAGAGCGCCGCGGGAGTCGCGGAAGGCGGCCGAACCGGCCTGACGGCGGTCGTCGTCGGCATCCTGTTCCTGCTCGCCATCCTGCTCACACCGCTTGCGACGCTCGTGCCGTTCCAGGCGACGGCGCCGGTGCTGGTCGTCGTGGGCTACCTGATGGTGACCCTGATCAGGGACATCGACTTCACCGACCTCGAAGAGGGCTTCCCGGCTCTCCTCGCGCTCATCCTGATGCCGCTCACGTTCAGCATCACGGTGGGGATCGGGGCGGGGTTCGTCGCGTACGTCCTCCTCAAGGTCGTCCGCGGCAAGATCGGCGACATCCATCCGCTGATGTGGCTCGTCGCCATCGCGTTCCTCGTGTACTTCGCCCAGAACTGGCTCAATCTCCTGATCAGGCCGCCGGCCTGACCCGCGCGCGTGCAGACGGCGCCCCGGGCCCCCAGCCCGGGGCGTCGTCATGTTTGGAAGACCACCGAGGCGCTCGGCGCACAGATCGATTGCCGGCGGCTGCGTTCCATGCCGTCGGTGCACAGGATGGTCATGGCCGGCCGCGCCCGGTGCGGTCAGAGCAGGGGTTGCGCTCAGGCACGACCATCCGGGCCCGGCTGCTGGTCGGGCGGCTTTCCCCTGTACCATCGGGCCCGTGTTCGAACGTACCGCGCTACCCGACGGGCCCCGGGTGATCTCCGCCCGCCTCCCGGGGTCGCGGTCGGTCTCGATCGCTGCGTATGTCCTCGCGGGCTCGCGCCTCGAGACGCCGGACGACGCGGGCGTCGCCCATTTCATGGAGCACATCACCTTCAAGGGCACGGCCGCCTACCCGTCGAGTCGCGCGATCTCGGAGGCGATCGAGGGGGTGGGCGGGTCGTTCAACGCGGCGACCGACCGCGAGTCGACCGTCTACTGGGTCCGCGTCCCGCGGCGCGAGGTGGAGCGGGCGACGAGCGTCCTCGGCGAGCTCATCGTCCGGCCGATCCTCGACGAGCGCGAGATCGACCAGGAGCGCTCGGTGATCATCGAGGAGATCCGCTCGTACCTCGACGACCCGGCCGAGTACTCCCAGATCCTCTTCCAGCGAGCGATGTTCGGGACCGGGCCGCTCGGCCGCGAGATCTGCGGCGACGAGGCCGGCATCCGGGCTCTCCCCGAGGAACGGATCCGCGACTTCTGGCGAGCGACCTACCGCCCGGCGAACACCGTGGTCGCGGTCGCCGGCGACATCGGTCACGAAGAGGCGGTCGGGCTCGCCCGGACGGCCTTCGGGACCGGCAACGGCGCGCTGCCCGGCTGGGCACCCGCCCCGGCCCTGCCCGCAGGTGAGCGCATCCTCGTGGGGGCCCGACGGGACGCGACGCAGGCCCAGCTCGTCCTCGGCGTTCCCGCTCTCCCGCGTGACGACCCGGACACGTGGACGCTCGCACTCCTGAACGGCGTTCTCGGCGACGGGATGAGCAGCCGGCTCTTCCTCGCCGTCCGGGAGGACCGCCGGCTCGCCTACGACATCTCGTCCGGCGTCGTCGAGTACGCCGACGCGGGCGTGCTCGAGATCTCCGCCGGCGTCGATCCAGCCAATCTCCCGCTGGCGCTCGGGGCGATCATCGACGAGCTCGCCAGGCTCCGCGACCAGCTCGTTTCCGACGAGGAGCTGGCGAAGGCGAAGGCGTACCTGTCGGGTGGTCTGGAACTGCGGCTCGACGAGACACGCTTCCTCGCGGCGTGGATCGGTGGGCAGGAGGCGCTGCACGACCGCGTTCTGACTCTCGACGAGGCCCTCGCCGCGGTTGCGGCCGTCGACGCCGAGGGGATCCGCCGCCTCGCTCGGCGGCTGTTCCGGGACGAGCTCCTTCGGATGGCCGTCGTCGCCCCGCCGCGCCATGTGCGCGGCCGCGACCGCCACCACCGGCGGGCGGCGGGAGAGGGCACGCACCGTGACCGACGTCCGGCCGGCCGGCCCAAAGCCCGCCTCGGCTCCACGCCGCCCTGCCGACGCGGAGATCGATCGGCGTCTCGCGAGGCTCCACCTCCGGATGGGCCACCTCGGGCTGGCCCGCGCCGAGCTCGAGGCCCTCGCGGGAGCCGGGGACCTCGGCCCGGAGGGTCTCCTCGGCCTCGCCGAGGCACGCTGGCGGACGGGCGATCTGACCGGTGCCGGCGAGGCCGCCCAGGCGCACCTCGCCGCGGGCGGCGACTCGATCGTCGCGCTGGTCATCGCCGCCGAGGCGACGGCGGCGGTTGGCCGTCCCGGCGAGGCCCGTCGGCTGGCCGGGCGGGCACTCGAGAGGTCCGATTCGTCCCTCGAGCAGATCTTCGCCGGGATGCCACGCAGCCTGATCTGGCCGGCCGACCCGTCTGAGGCGGGCCAGCCCACCGGGATGCTCTTTCCGCTGGACGGGGTCGACGACCAGTCGAGCCGGGACGGGGCGCCGTCGCCCGCCGACGCCGACGGGCCGGCCGCCGAGCAGGCACCCACCGGCCCGGGCTTCTGGGACACCGACGATCAGCTTGCGGGTGAGATGTCAGACCCGAAGGCGGAGCTGGAGGCTGCGGCCGCGGCGCTCACAGCCGGACACCGGGCGGGCGTCGCAGTACGCCTCGCGATCATCCTCCGCCTCGAACCGGACCTCGCCCAGGGCGTGCTCGAGGCAATCGCCCGAAGCCCCTCCCTCAGCGCGGAGCTGGAGCTCGTCCGCGGTGACGCGTACCGGCTCGCCGGCCACGAGGAGGACGCACAACGTGCGTATGCGGCCGCGGCCGCCGCCCTCGCCCGCCGCGGGCAGTAGAGTTTCGCCCGTGAACGAACGCACGCTCGTACTGGTCAAGCCGGATGGCGTCCAGCGCCTCCTCGTCGGACGGATCCTCGCCCGACTCGAGGAGCGCGGGCTGAAGCTCGTCGGCCTCAAGCTCGTCGCGGTCGACCGCGACCTCGCCGAGCGGCATTACGCGGTCCACCGATCGAAGCCGTTCTTCGGCAGTCTCGTCGACTTCATCACGTCCAGCCCCCTGGTTGCCGCGGCGTTCGAGGGCCCGAACGCGATCGCGGTCGTTCGCGCGATGGTCGGCGCGACCCGGCCGCACGAGGCGGCGCCCGGCACGATCCGCGGCGATTACGCGCTCGAGACCGCCCAGAACCTCGTCCACGCCTCCGACGGCCCGGAGACCGCCGAGGCCGAACTGGGCCTCTGGTTCGGAGCGGGCGAGCTCGTCGAGTACCAGCGCGACATCGACCGCTGGGCGCTCGCGCCGGAGGAGTAGGCGGCAGGCCTGATCAGGGCGCGCCGGAGGACTGCGGGTCGGCGGGCTCCTCCGGGCCGGATGACGGCTCTTCGAATGGGTTGGCCGGTGCGAGCGTCTCGCCCGGCGCGACCTCGGCGGGCGGCAGCCCGGCCGCGGCCTCGCGCACCCCGAGCCCGCCGCCCGACACCGCGATCGCCACGCTCGCGAGCACGAGGACGACCGCGCCGGCGATCGCCGCCCGGTTGGCTGACCACCTCACGCGGGCATCGTCGAGGAACGCGAACCGCCCCCGGAAGTCGACGGGATCCGGGGCGCGCTTGTCGGCGGCGGCGAGGACGACCGGGCCCGGCGGGAGGAGCCCGGTCACGAACAACCGGCCGTAGTAAAGGAGCGAGCCCAGCGCAGCCGCGAGCAGCGCGGTCGCGAGGGGACCGTCGACCGCGAGCGTGATGAGCGACAGCCGCGCGGCAAAGACCGCCATGCCCGGCCAGCCAACCCCCGCGACGACGATCGCGACGAGCGCGAGCGCGAGAATCGGAGCCCGCCGAGCCCAGCCGCGTAGCTCCCTCAGCCGGTTGGTTCCAAACGTTGCCCGCATCGCCGCGGCCCAGGCCGCAAAGGCGCTCTTTCCGGCGACGAAAGCGAGCAGCCAGATCCGGGTCGGTTCCCAGGCAGCCGGATCGAGCACGGCGATGCCGAGCAGGATGATCCCCGCGTCGGCCACGATCGAGTAGCCGACGACGTGCTCAAGGTCGTCGTGCGCGGTGGCTGCGGCGGTACCGAGGCCGATGCTGATCGCCCCGATGACGATGATCAGCCCGCGCTCGAGGCCGAGCGACTGCCCGAGTGGCGCGACCGCGCCGTCGGACCACGCGAGCGCCACGGCCGCGAACGCGGCCGGACTCCACGCCATGATCAGCGGCAGCCCGACCTCCGGCGCCGCGTCGGCGACCCGTGCCGCCCAGAGATGGAACGGGACCGCCCCGAGCCGGATCGCGACCGCGACCGCGAACGCGAGGTAGGCCAGCCCGATCAGCTCCGGGTTCAGGCGGACGGCCGCCAGCGGACCCGCGACCGCGGCCGTCGCGGCCCGCCCCAGCGCGCCCCCGACGACGAGCGCCCGGAGCTCCCGGGCA
>JBBDZZ010000046.1:0-5350 GCA_040899885.1 Chloroflexota bacterium
CTAGTCGCGCAACAGGCTCCGGAGCGCCGCCTTGACCCGCTCCTCGAGCGTCGACGAAACGCCCACGTCCGCCAAAGCCGCGCGGGACGCCTCGCGCGCCTCGCCGATCGAGTAGCCGAGCGCCTGGAGCGCCGCGACGATCTCGCCCTCCGAGCCGTCGGCAGCCGCACCCGCGCCGGCCGTCACTCCCGCCGCCACGCCGGCCGCCGCGACCTTTTCCTTCAGCTCGAAGATCACCCGCTCCGCGAGCTTCTTGCCGATTCCCGGGATGGAAACGAGGACAGCCTGGTCCTGCTGCATGATCGCGAGCTGGAGATCGGGCGTCGGGCGTGAGCCAACGATTGCCAATGCGACCTTCGGGCCGACCCCGGTGACAGTGAGCAGCAGGTTGAAGAACCCGAGCTCCTCGGCCGTTCTGAACCCGTACAAAGACTGCTGGTCCTCGCGGACGAGGTGGTACGTGTGGAGCTTGAGCCGCGATCCCGGCACCGCGGCGGCGATCACGGACGGGGCCGCGAACACGCGATAGCCCAAACCGCCGACCTCGATGACGAGCGAATCGGCGGACACGGCGCCCACCGAGCCCTCGACCGAGGCGAGCACCCGACCCGACCCGACCCGACCCGGCCTAGCCGCGCCGGGCGACGGCGCGCTCGCGGGCGACCGCCTCGCGCACGGCCCGCTCGAAGCTCGACTCGCCGCGCGTGATCGGCGCGACGGCAGACCGGTCCATCACGGCGGCCGTGAGCTGCTCGCCGGCCCGTTCGCGGTTCGCGACGCAAATCGCCACGGCGAGGGCGTCGGCCGCGTCGTCCGGCTCGGGCGGCCGCGCCATCCCCAGGACGATCCCGACCATTCGCTTGACCTGCTCCTTGTCCGCCGCCCCGTAGCCCGCGACCGCACTCTTCACTTCGTTCGGCGTCGCCTCACGCACCGTGACGCCGTGCTGACCGGCGGCCAGCAGGACGACACCGCGTGCCTGGCCCACCGCGAACGCCGTCTGGGCGTTCCGGCTGAAGAACAGCCGCTCCACGCCGACGAGGTCCGGGGAGTGAAGCTCGATGAGGTCGCTCACGAGGCGGTGGATCAGGACGAGTCGCTCGGGCAGGGGCAGGTCCGGCGAGGTCTCGAGGCAGCCGTGGTCGATGGCGCGCAGCCGTCCACCGGTCCGTTCGATGATCCCGTAGCCCAGCGCGGCGGTCCCCGGGTCGATCCCGAGGATGATCACCCGGCGACCTCGGCGAAGACGTCTTCGGGGATGTCGAAGTTGGCCGTGACCCGCTGGACGTCCTCGAGCTCCTCGAGCAGCTCGACGAGGCGGAGCGCCTGGCGTGCCCTCGCGGAGTCGAGCCCGACCGTCTGCTTCGCGATCATCGTCGCCTCGGCCGTCGCGACCTTGATCCCCGCCTTCTCCAGTGCCTTGCGGACCGTCTCGAGCTGGGCAGGCTCGGTGTAGATCTCGATCGTCTCGGCGTCCTCGGTGTCGACATCGGCCGCGCCCGCGTCGATCGCCGCCAGGGCGACCTCGTCCGCGTCGCCGCCGTTGCGCGAGACGGCGATCAGGCCGCGCGGCTCGAACTGCCAGGCGACGGCCCCCGACCCGGCGAGCTGGCCACCCGCCTTCGTGAAGATCGAGCGGACCTCAGCGGCGGTGCGGTTGCGGTTGTCCGTCTGGGCCTCGACGAGCAGCGCGACACCGCCCGGGCCGTAGCCCTCGTAGACGATGTCCTCGTACTGGACGGCATCGCCGCCCCCGGTCGCCTTCTCGATCGTGCGCTTGATGTTGTCGGCCGGCATGTTGACCGAGCGGGCCTTGT
Source organism: Chloroflexota bacterium (assembly GCA_040899885.1). Lineage (GTDB taxonomy): Bacteria > Chloroflexota > Limnocylindria > Limnocylindrales > CSP1-4 > JACDAV01. Next base: position 1,818 of record JBBDZZ010000046.1, read on the forward strand.
CGATCGCCAGTCGGAGGCGGTAGTTCGCGTCCGGGTCACCGCCACCCTGCCGGGCCGCCACGCTGATCTCCCGGGCGACCTTCGTGAACAACGCCCCGCGCTTGGCGTCGTTGGCGCCCTTCTGGCGCTTGATCGTGGACCATTTCGAGTGTCCGGACATCGGCTCGAGTATACCGAGCCGGGCCCCCCACGAGAACGGACCCCACCGGGCCGGCCACCGAATTACCGACTATCATCGGCAGCCCGAGCACGAGAGGACGCCAAGTCGATGACGATGAAGAGCGTTGACCTGCCGCACCTCCGAAGCGTCGTCCTCGCCGGGCATGCCGGTGCCGGCAAAACAACGCTCGCCGAGCAGCTCCTCTTTCGGGCCGGCGCCGTGCCCCGTCTCGGCCGGGTGGAAGACGGGACCGCCCATCTCGACCACGAGCCGGAGGAGCAGAAGCGCCGCGCGTCGCTGAGCCTGGCCGTCGCGACGTTCGAGCGCGATGGGACCCGGATCACCCTCGTCGACACGCCCGGCTACCCCGATTTCGTGGCCGAGGTCATCGAGGGCTTCCACGCCGCCGACGGCGCGATCATCACCGTGGACGCCTCGGGCGGCATCGAGGCCGGACTCGAGCAGGCGGTCTCCCTCGGGCGGACGACGAACACCGCGGCCTGCTTCTTCATCAACAAGGCGGACCGGGAGAACGCCGACCCGACCAACGCGCTCGATGCGCTCCGCTCGGCGTTCGGCAACAAGATCGCCCCACTCCAGATCGCGATCGGCAAGGGCGAAAAGTTCACCGGCTACGTCGATCTCGTCCACCGCAAGGCGTACCAGTTCGACGGATCGAAGGAGGTCGAGGTCCCGATCCCCGATGAGCTGACCGGCGAGGTCGCCAAGCGACGCGACCAGCTGCTCGAGGCGGCGGCCGAGGCGGACGACGACGTCCTCACGAAATACCTCGAAGGCGAGGAGATCTCCGACCCGGAGCTCGAGGCATGCCTCCGCAAGGGTGTCAAGGAATCGATCCTCGCGCCGGTGCTCGTCGGGAGCGCCGCGAAGGGGATCGGATTGTCCGCGCTCCTCGACGCGATCGTCCGCTATCTCCCCTCCCCCGCCGACGAGAAACCGGTCATGGCGCGCGATGCGAAGAGCGGCGCCGAGGTGAGCGTCCCGCCGGATCCAGACGGGCCGCTCCTCGTGCGGGTGTTCAAGACCGCGGCCGACCCGTACGTTGGCCGGCTCACGTACCTGCGCGTCCTCTCCGGCCGGCTCCACGGCCAGGCCCACACCTGGAACACGACCCGCAACGAGGACGAGCGGATCGGCCAGCTTCTCCTCCTCCACGGCAAGGAGCAGGAGGCGATCGGCGAGCTGGAGGCCGGCGAAATCGGGGCCGTCGCCAAGCTCGGCGTGACCGAGACCGGCGACACGCTGGCCGCGAAGGAGAAGCCCCTCCTCCTCCCACCGATCGAGTTCCCGACTCCGGCGCTGATGCTCGCGATCGAGCCCCAGACGAAGGCGGACCTCGACAAGATGGGCACGGCTCTGCAGCGGATGCTCGAGGAGGAGCCGACAGCCCGGGTCGAGCGGAGCGATGCCGGCGAGCAGGTCCTGCGGACGATGGGCGACGCCCATACGAGCGTGATCATCGAAAGACTCAAGCGCAAGTTCGGGGCGGCGATCGTGACCCACACCCCGCGCGTGCCGTACCGGGAGACGATCCGCGGCAAGGCCCAGGTCCACGGCCGCTACAAGAAGCAGACCGGCGGGCACGGGATGTTCGGCGATGTCTGGATCGAGCTGGAGCCGAACCCGGGCGGCGGCGTCGCGTTCGCCGAGCGGATCGTCGGCGGCTCGGTCCCGAAGCAGTTCTTCCCGGGCGTCGAGAAAGGGATCCGCGAGACGGCCGCAGAGGGAGTCGTGGCGGGATACCCGCTGAGCGACTTCAAGGCGACTCTTTACGACGGCTCGTTCCACAACGTCGACTCGAACGAGCTGTCATTCAAGATCGCCGCCTCGATGGCGCTGAAGGAAGGCGTCCAGCAAGCGAGGCCGGCCCTCCTCGAGCCGATCATGGCCGTCGAGATCCACGTCCCCGAGGCGTACATGGGCGAGGTCAATCGCGACCTCAACGGGCGGCGCGGTCGCGTGCTCGGGATGGACACCGCGAACGGGATGCAGGTAATCACCGCCACGGTGCCGCAGGCGGAGCTGTTCAGCTACGCGACCGAGCTGCGCTCGCTGACCGGCGGCCGGGGCACGTTCAGCGCCTCGCTCGATCACTACGAGGAGGTCCCGTCCCACATCGCCGAGAAGGTGATCGAAGTCCACCGCAAGGGGGCCGAAGCAGGCGGCCACTGATGTGCAATCGATCGTGCATCGCCTTCGGTGAGCGATCGCTGACTGCGGCGCTTGTCAGGGGCCGGGACGTGCTCGAGGTCGGGGCGCAGGACGTCAACGGGTCGCTTCGGTCGTGGGTGGAGTCGATGGCACCGGCCCGCTATGTCGGAGTCGACCTCACGGCTGGGCCCGGCGTCGACGAAGTCGTGAATGCCGGCGACCTCATCGAGCGGTTCGGGCGAGAGTCGTTCGACGTGGTGATCACGACGGAGATGGTCGAGCACACCAGGGACTGGCGGACGGTGGTCACCAACCTCAAGGGAGTGCTGCGTCCCGGCGGTCACCTGCTGCTGACGACTCGATCGCGCGGCTTCGCCTATCACGCCTGGCCGCACGACTACTGGCGTTACGAGCCCGGCGATCTGAGCGCGATCTTCGGCGACCTCGAGATGCTGTCCCTCGAGCCCGATCCTGAAGCGGCCGGCGTGTTCGTCCTCGCCCGGCGTCCCGGATCGTTTGTCGAGCGCACGCCCGACATCGCCCTCTTCTCCATCGTCACCGGCCGCCGTGATCTCGCCATCACTGACCAACAGGTCGAGCGGTTCCTGTTCCGGTACCGGCTCCTCCGGCCTGTCCGCGAAGCCCGCGCCCAACTCGACCGAGCCCGCAGCCGTGGCCGCCGCCTGTCCAGGGGGCTCCGCCGATCGAGGAACGCCGTCTGGCAGAGCCTGCCGCTTGCCCTGCGGTCGACGGTCAAGAGGACTCTCGGCCGCACCTAGGCCTGCCGCCGTCCGGTCAGGGCGCGCGGCCCACCGCGTCCAGTGCCGCGCCCAGGTCGAGCCGACCCTCGTAGAGCGCCGTTCCGACGATCGCCCCGACACAGCCCGCGTCCCTGATGCGGCGGAGGTCGTCGAGCGAGCCGATCCCGCCCGATGCGATGACCCGGCCGCGGTCGAGGGCGACGAGCGACGCGAGGAGTTGGACGTCCGGGCCCTCGAGGCGGCCGTCACGCTCGATCGCCGTAACCGCGAACGTCGCAACCCCGTTGTCCGCGAGCGCCGCGACGGCGTCCGCCGGGAGCACGCCGGGGGCTCCGGGCCGCCAGCCCTCGCCGAGCGCGAGGCCGTCCCGCACGTCGAGCGCCGCGACGATGCTATCGGGGCCGTGCCGGGCGACGCGGCGGCCGGCGAAGGCCGGATCG
>JBBDZZ010000047.1:0-5336 GCA_040899885.1 Chloroflexota bacterium
CCGGTCTGTCGCCGACCGGACCGCCCTCGCCGGTGAGCTGGTCCTCGCGTTCGTGCCGTCCGAGGAGGACGGGGGACAGGGGATGCTCGCGGCGATCCGGGCCGGGGTCACCGGCGACGCTGCGATCATCACCGAGCCCACCGATCTCGAGGTGGTCGTGGCCCACGCCGGCGCGATCACGTTCCGGCTCACCGTTCGCGGCCGCGCGGCCCACGCGTCGAAACGCCGGGAGGGCGTCTCCGCCCTCGACAAGCTCCAGGTACTCGTCGCCGCTCTCGAGGCGGACGAGGCGGTGCGAAACGCATCGGAGACGGACCCGCTCATGACGGCCCTCGGCCTGCCTTATCCGACGATCGTGGGCAAGGTCCGAGGAGGGGACTGGGCCTCGACAGTCATGGATCGGATCGAGGCGGATGGGCGGTACGGGGTCCGGCTCGGGCAGACGTGGCGCGAGGCGGAGGTCGAGCTCCGGGCGTGCATCGCGGCGGCCTGCGAGGCGGACGACTTCCTGCGCGACCACCCGGCCGAGGTCGATCTCGTAGGCGGCCGGTTCTCGTCCGCGGCGGTCCCCGCCGACCACCCGCTGCCGGCCGGCCTTGCCTCCGTGGCCCAGGGCGTCCTCGGGCGGCGCCCGGCCGCGATCGGCGAGCCGTACGGGGCGGACATGCGGCTGCTGGTCAACGAGGGCAAGACGCCGACCGTCATCTACGGCCCGGGCGACATCCGAGTCGCCCACGCCGCGGACGAGCACGTGCCACTCGACCAGGTCGCCGACTGCGCCCGCGTCCTCGCGGCGTGGCTCGTCAGGGAGCTGACACCGAAGCGCTGACGGGCCGTGGCGCGTCCTCGGCCATCTCGACGAATCGGCAGAGGGCGTTCACGAGCCGCATCTGGCCCGGCGTTCGGGCCCGGACGCGCAGCAGTTCCGGCGAGGCGACGACGACCGCCACGCAGCGGGCTCGGGACGTTGCCACGTTCAGCCTGTTGCGGCTGTACAGGAAGCCGAGGCCCCGCGGCGCGAGCTCCGGTGTCGAGGTCGTCATCGAGTAGATGCTGATAGGCGCCTCCTGGCCCTGGAACTTGTCGACGGTGCCGACCCGTGCGCCTGGCGGGAGGAGGCGGGTGATCGCCCCGACCTGCGCGTTGTACGGCGCGACGATCAGCACGTCGTCCCAGGTCAGAGCGTGCTCGCGACCATGCTCGTCGATCCAGGTTGCGCCACCGGAGGTGAGCGCCCGGGCGAGATCCGCGACTGCGGCCGCCTCCTCGGGCGACTCACTGTCGGATCCCTCCGTGAGGCCGGGCACGAATCGCGGGCCGACACCGCCGAGCGGCGAATGCGCGAGAAGGCGCTGGACCAGGAGGTGGGGCTCCGACTCGAGGCGGCCGTCGTAGAACACCTCCGACGTGAACCGACACAGGTCCGGGTGGAGCCGCCACGTTGTTTCGAGAAAGAGACCGTCCCCGGCTGCGATCGTTGCGGTATCTCCGAGCACATGGGCCAGCGCGGATCGGTCGGCGCCGGGCGGGTGTGATCCCTTGAGCGGCTGGTCGAGCTGCTGAGGGTCGCCGAGCAGGACCATGCTTTGGGCGGCGGCCGACATCGAGATCACGTTGGCCAGCGAAATCTGGCCCGCCTCGTCGACGAACAACACGTCGACCGCGTCGGCGGTCTTCGGCGAGGCCCACAGCCAGGCGGTTCCCGCAGCCAGGTTCGCCTGACCGCTGTCCAGCCGGGCCAGGACGTCCGGGTTGTCCTTCCCGCGCGTGACCGAGTCGTGGGCCACGACGTCTACGTCCTTGTTCGCGCGCTGCACAGCCCGGACTTCGACGCCCTCCTCCCGGGCCGCCTTCAGGACCGCGGCGAGGAGGTTGCTGATGACCTTGTGGCTGGTGGCCGTGATGCCGACCCGCTTGCCGGCGGCGAGCAGCGTGCAGATCATCCGAGCCCCGGTGTATGTCTTTCCGGAGCCCGGCGGGCCCTGGATCGCGAGCGTCGTGTGGTCCAGGGCGAGGACGAGCCGGCGCGCGGCATCGAGGTCCGACTCGGGCGGTCGCGACAGCGGGTCCCCGGTTCGCTGGCCCACGCGGGGCGGCCGCTTGAGCAGCAGGTCGCGCGCGGCCCGGTAGGCGCCCTCGCCATCGATCCCGTGTCCGAGCACCCATTCGCCGATCGCCAGCAGTGTCGCCTGCTGGTCCTGGCTGCGGAACCAGTTGAGTGGAATGATCGCCTCGGGGTGCGGGTCCTCGACAGATCGCTTGAGGTCGACCGTCCGCTCCGCCGCGTTGATCGAGACGAGATCGCCCGCAGCCCAGTCGAACGGCGAGTCATTCGGGTGGGCCTGCGCCTTGCCCGGGTCATAGACGGTCCGCGAGATGTCGAAGTCCTGGGGCGGGAAACGGTACCGCCATGTCTGCTTCGTCCTGACAACCTCGTCGAGGGGGCCGATCGGCACGAGGAGACCGATCGACTCGGCGTCCTCGACGAGCTCCTCTGGCGACAGCTCGAGTGCGCGCCGGAAGAACTCCCACCACATTGACTTGTCTTCGCGGCGGTGCCAGCCGAGAAGCTGGCCGAGCAGCCAGCGCGCTTGCTGTTCCGGCGTCCGCCGGGTCTTGTCCGCCGGCACGTCGGCGAGCTTGTCCGCGATGGCCTGAACGTGGACCTGCGCCTCGGTCACCGCGGCTGGGAGCTCCGGAATGCGATCCGCGGGGCGGGGGACCGGCTGTCCGGTCTGGAGCGCCAGCTCGGCGCGCAATGTCTCAAGCCAGTCGCGCAGCCGAGCGTTGCTCACCACGTCGTCGCGGTTGTAGCGCTCGATCCGGTCCAGCTGTGTCGCCGCGGGCCGCTCGCCTTCGCCCAGCTGGAGCCACTCCTCGAAGGCGACGATGCTCGAACCGGCGTCGCGCAGGTCCACCTCGCGCTCGAACCCGTACAGCGGCTCGATCTTCTTGATCGAGTAGCTCTCCACGGACGCCCGGAGCGACTGGCGCACGGCCCTCAGCAGGTCGACCATCACCGCGCCCCTGAGGAGCCGGTCGACCTCGTTCTCGCGGGTCGCATAGCGGCCCATGAGCCGCTTCAGCGCGGTGGGCTCGTATGCCGCGTAGTGGTAGACGTGGAGCGACGGGTCCCGATCGAGCCGCTCGATCATGAAGTCCATCAGCCGCTCGAACGCCAGCTTCTCCGCCTCCAGAGAGAAACCGCCGTCGAGGTCGCGTGACCAGAAGGCATAGAACGTCTCGTTCGTCTCGAGGACTCCGAACAGGTAGTCGAGCCCGTCCTCGAACGCGTACGGATCACCCTCGATGTCGAAGAACAGGTCACCCGGCGAAGGCGGCGGGAGGGTCGCAAGTCCGCGTTCGACGTCGATCGGCTGTCCGGATACGGGCAGAAGGAGCTCGTATTTCATCCGCTTCTCGAGGCGGCCTTCAAGCTGAATTCGGGCCTGCTCCCGGACTCGGAGCAGCGCCTGCTCGCTCGTCCCCTCCAGCCGCGGATCGACGGGCACCGTGAGCCGGCCCAGGTCGGCGAGGGTCCGAACGGATCGGTCCTCGAGCGCCCGCCGCTGGCGCGACGAGATGCCCGCCACGAGGCTGAGGTGATCGTCCTCGCGGCGGCGGGTGACGCATTCCGCCGCCCAGCGACACACGTCGCAGTGGTCGACGGGCTCCGGGTACGTCCCGATGGGTGGGAACGCGGCCGCCGGCCCAGCCATCGTCGCGAGGAACCGGTCGCGCGCGGTCCGGTAATACGCCATGAAGTCGTCGACGCGAAGTCGCTCCACGGCCCGAGCGCTGCCGCCGAGGGCGACGTGCATCCACTCGGGGCGGACACCCTGGACCCGCTCGAGCTGGTCGACGTAACTGCAGATCTGGAGGACGGCGCTCGCCTTGACGTGGCGAGCGAGCTTCGTGTCCGCGACCTCGTAGTGGTACGGGCCCCACCTCGACGGGCGTGCCGTCGAATCGATCCGCAGGAGGAAGTCCGCGTGCCCCCGCCACGTGCCGTCGAAGAAGGTCGCCTGGAAGATGACGTCCGGCCCGCCGGCGATCGCCGCCTCCGTGGCGGCCGCGGCAGCTCGGAGCCGCTCGCCGCTGTCCTCGATCGAGCCATCGAGCGAGATCTCGACGACCCGCTTGCCCTCGTTTCGGAGATCTGCGAGGAAGCGCTGCTCGTGCTCGAACCCGCGCCTTCGGATGATGTCGAGCTCGGCGTCGACACGATCCGGTCGTTCCGTGAGGCCGGCGAGCACGGCCCGCTCGAGCTGGGTCAGATGCTCGCACGCCAGGTACCCGACGAGATCCGTCGCCGCGTACACGGGCCGGCCGTCGATCAGCTGCACCGCACTCTCACGGTCGAACGATACCCGGCATCCGTGTCAGGTCGCCTGTCACGCGGCCGGCGGGTGCCGGTGCTCAGGCCGGGCGGAGCGACCGCCACATGTCGAGGGCCCATTCCCAGTCGGCCGGATCGTGGATCTCGATCCGCAGCGCGGCCCCGCTGCCCCGCACGGCCGAATACGCGTCGAGCACGGCGTGCCCAACCTCCGCCCCGTCGTCAACGGCGAGGCGCGCCTTGCCGACGACCTGCCCGTCGCGATGGGTGAGGGCGCCGGTCCCGAGGCTCGCAGAAAACCGGTCGAGGAAGGCCTCGGCGGTCATCGGGCCCTTGTCCGTGCCGGTCGCCACCGCTGCGAGGGTGATGCTCCGGCCGCCTTCGCCGGCCCACCACTCCTCGGCCGTGCGCCGTTCCGCGAACGAGCCCGGGATCTCCAGCGCCCACCCGCCGTGGACGGCGACGACGTTGTCGCGCCGATAGCCGATGCGCGGCCCGTCACCCGCGGCCTCCGCCTCCTTCGCGATCCGGTCGTACAGCGGATCGGCAGCGCTGGCCAGGTCGAGCAACTCCTTCCACTCCCGCCACGGGTAGGGGAGCTCGGGATCGAGCGGGAACGCCTTTCGGAGGAGCCGCAGAACTTCGTCGATCGTATTGCGCTCGCTCTGGGTGGCCGGCGCCCGCCAGCGGACCTCCGACCACATCAGCACGAGCCCGCGGTTGAGGAGATAGCGCGCGTCCCTCGCGTCCGGCGTCCACGGCCAGACGTCGATCGCCACCCGCGGGTCGCTGACGGCCGTCTTGAGCCACTCGTCGTCCCGCGGCCCGAGGGCCGTGGCGATCGCCCCCTCGAACGCGAATCGATGATCGCCGAATGAGCCGAGGTGATGGCCGGGCTCGGCGCGCGCCCGAGCGGCCCGCGCCGCCTGGAGCGCGTCATGCAGCCACAGCAGCAACGCCTCCTCGACATCGGCTCGCGTGCCCGAATCGAAGTACC
>JBBDZZ010000048.1:0-5190 GCA_040899885.1 Chloroflexota bacterium
GGCCCCCGGGTGGATTCACAGGGGACGATGATACAGACATGACCCGGACGATCCTCCACGTCGACCTCGACGCGTTCTTTGCGGCCGTCGAGCAGCGCGACCGGCCCGAGCTGCGCGGGAAGCCGGTGATCGTGGGCGGTGGCGGACCGAACGACCGGGGCGTCGTCAGTGCCGCGAGCTACGAGGCGCGGCGGTTCGGCGTCCACTCCGCGATGCCGCTTCGCCAGGCCGGCCGCCTCTGCCCGGACGGCATCTTCCTGCCAGTCGACGAGGCGAAGTACCAGGCCGCCAGCCGCGATGTCATGGCCGTTCTCCGCCGATACACGCCGCTCGTCGAGCCGATCTCGATCGACGAAGCCTTCCTCGACGTCACCGGCTCGCGCCTGCTGTTCGGCGACGGGGAGAAGGTCGGCCGGCAGATCAAGAAGGCGGTTCGTGACGAGGTCCGGCTGACGATCTCGGTCGGGGTCGCCTCGACGAAGCTCGTCGCGAAGATCGCGTCCGACCTGCGCAAGCCGGACGGGCTGGTCGTCGTCCCGCCGGGCGACGAGGCCACGTTCCTCGCCCCGCTGCCGATCTCCCGCCTGTGGGGTGTCGGCGAGCGGACCGCGGCAGCGCTCCGTGACTACGGGGTCCGGACGATCGGGGAGCTCGCGGCGCTCGACCCCCAGGTCCTGACGCGCCGGTTCGGCAAGCACGGCGCTTCTCTCGCCGCGCGGGCCCGCGGCGAGGACGCCGATCCGGTCTCCGATCACGCCGATGCGAAGTCGATCGGTCACGAGCACACGTTCGATAGGGACACGGCCGACCGCGAGACGATCGAGCGAACGCTGCTCGCGATGGCCGAGGGCGTGGCCGGGCGGCTCCGGGCCAGTGGCGTCAAGGCCGGCACGATCAGCGTGAAGATCCGCGACTCGACGTTCCACACCATCACCCGCCAGCGCACGCTGCCTTCCCCTACCGACCTCACGGACCCGATCTGGACGACCGCCCTCGAGCTGGCGCGGCCGGAGGTTCGGGGAATCCGGGTCCGACTCCTCGGCGTTACCGCGTCGAACCTGGGATCACCGGACCAGCTCGCCCTGTTCGGCGATGGCGACGACCGGGTGCGCCGGACCGTGGAGGCCTCGGACGAGCTCCGGCGCCGGTTCGGCGAGCGGGCCGTGACCCGGGCGCGGCTGATCGGGACCGGGCTGCCCGCGCCGTTCGAGCGGGACATGGGCAGCGCGGTCGAGCATCGAGGCGTCCACGCGGCGGGCGCAGCGCCGCCAGCTCGGCGACGTGTGGCCGCCTCCGGCGACGAAGGCCGTGACAGCCAAGCTGACACGGAGCTCGACGAGATTCCGCCCGACGACGCTTGACATCGAACACCTGTTCGGTCTAGCGTAGGCACTAATCGAACAAGTGTTCTGTCGCGCGAGTGCCCGGCGACGCAGCCCTGCCCCCGCGAAAGGAGCGAGCAATGGCCATGATCCGCGTCGCACCGGTCCACGTCGAGGTCCGCACGGACTGGTTCGACGGTCGTCCCCGGGAGGTCGCCTGGGGGGATCGGCGGCTGCCCGTGACCGCGCTCGCGGCCGTGCGTGACGAGTCGTCTGCGTATCCGGTCGTCGTCGGTCCGCGGACGGTCTTCGAGGTCGAGACGCCGGAAGCCCGGCTCACCCTCAGCTATCGCCATCGGACGCGCCGCTGGACGATCGAGGGGCTCGACGAGGGGGACCGCCGCCCGGTCTGACGTCGCCGAAAGCGCGCCGCGGAGCGTCCTCCGGCGTCCCGCGGCGATTCATGTCGGTCCGCGGGGCGAGCGCGCCGTTACCGCGCTCGCCCCGTCCCGACGCCCGGCACCTTCCGGGCACCGGCGGGCCGCCTACAATCGCCGGGTGCAGCGCGCCCCGGATCGCTTCCGCGACCTCACGCTCGCCGACTTCGCCGATCGCCTCGCGTCCGCCGAGCCCGTGCCGGGCGGCGGCAGCGCCTCGGCGGTCGCGGCGAGTCTCGGCGCCGGGCTCGTGGCGATGGTCGCGCTGCTGTCCGAGGGGCGCCCGAAGTACGCAGAGCACGCCGAGCTCCACGCGACGGCCCAGGAGACGGGCCGCCGGCTGGCGGATCGGTTCCTCTTCCTCGCGGATGAGGACTCGGCCGCTTACTCGGCGTTCGCCGCTGCACTCAAGCTCCCGCGCGACACGCCCGCGCAGACCGAGGCCCGGACCGAGGCGCTCGGGGCGGCGGCGCGTCGCGCGGCGGAGGTCCCGCTCGACTGCGTCGAGGCCTGCCTCGAGCTCGTCGGCATGGCCGAGGCCCTTGCCGGCCGGAGCAACAGGAACGCGTCGAGTGACCTGAACGTCGCCGCGCTCCTCGGCGGCGCGGCGGCGCGCGGCGCGGCCGCGAACGTCCTCGTGAACTTGCCGTCCGTCGGCGACGAGACCTTCGCGGGCGAGGCGACTGTCCGCGTCGACGAGCTGCTGCACGAGATCGGCCGGCTTGCCGGCGCCACCCGCGCGGCGGTCGCCGCCGGCGTCGCACGGCCGCCGGTCGAGCTCGCGACCGCCGGACCGGCCTGACGCCCGTGGCGCGTGACACCGGCGCTCGGCTCCTACAGGGAGGCCCGATCGCCACCGAGATCCGCGCAACCGTCAAGGACGAGGTGGCTGCCTTTCGTCGCCGGAACGGCTACGCACCGGGCCTCGCGGTCGTCATCGTCGGGCGTGATGCGCCGTCGATGGTCTACCTCGAGCAGATCCTGCGGAGCTGCCGGAACGTCGGGATCACCGCGCTCCTCGTGGAGATTCCGGGCCGCGCGTCCGCCGCCGCGCTCCGGACCCGGATCGAGGAGCTCAACGACGACCCCCTCGTGTCCGGGATCATCGTCCAGATGCCGCTCCCGAAGCGGATTCCGCTCTCAACGGTCCTCGACGTGCTGGACCCCGGCAAGGACATCGACGGCCTCCACCCGCTGAACGCGGGGCTGCTGACCCTCGGCTACGAGGGCTTCCTGCCGACGACCGCCCACGCGGCGGTCGAGATCCTCAAGCGGTCCGGGATCGCGATCGAGGGCAAGCGGGCCGTGGTGATCGGTCGCTCGAACGTGGTCGGAAAGCCGGCGAGCATCCTCCTGCTCCGCGAGAACGCGACGGTCACGGTCTGCCACTCCCGCACCCGCGACCTCGAGTCCGTCGTCCGAGCCGCCGAGATCGTCGTCGTCGCTGTCGGCAAGCCCGGCCTGGTCGATGGCTCGATGCTCCGACGCGGCGCCGTCGTCGTCGACATCGGGATCAACGTCGTCGGCGACCGCATCGTGGGCGACGTCGACTTCGAGAGTGCCCGCCAGGTCGCCTCGGCGATCACGCCTGTGCCGGGCGGCGTGGGCCCGGTGACGAACGCGCTGCTCCTCACCCATCTCCTGCGGGCCGCGAACGAGCAGGCCGAGAAGGCCCGGCGCGGCGGCCGGACTCACGGTCTGCGAGCGGCGGGGCGTGGCGGGTGAGCGCGACGAAGGCGTTCCCGTCCGACCTCGAGATTGCCCGCTCCGTGAAGCCGCGGCCCATCATCGAGGTCGCCCGCGAGCTGGGCCTGCGCGACGACGAGATCGAGCAGTACGGGCCGACGAAGGCGAAGATCAGCCTGGCGGCGATCCGCCGTCTCGAGGCCCTCAACCCGCGCGGCCGGTACGTCGTCGTCACCGCGATCACGCCCACGCCCCTCGGCGAGGGCAAGTCCACGACGACCGTGGGTCTCGCCCAGGGGCTGAATCGCATTGGCAAGCGCGCCGCGGTCGCGATCCGCCAGCCGAGCCTGGGCCCGGTGTTCGGGATCAAGGGCGGCGCGGCAGGTGGCGGGTACAGCCAGGTCATCCCGATGGAAGACTTCAATCTCCATCTGACCGGCGACGTCCACGCGATCGGGGCCGCTCACAACCTGGCCGCCGCGTTCCTCGACAACAGCCTCCACCACGGCAACGCGCTCGGGATCGACCCGCTGTCGATCCTCTGGCCGCGGGTCGTCGACATCAGCGACCGGGCGATCCGGAAGGCAGTGATCGGCCTGGGCGGCCGCGACAACGGTGTGCCGCGCGAGACCGAGTGGCAGATCACCGTCGCGTCGGAGGTCATGGCGGTTCTCGCGCTGGCCTCCGACCTGGCCGATCTGCGGGCGCGCCTCGGGCGGATCGTCATGGCCACGACGACCTCTGGACAGCCCGTGACGGCGCAAGACCTGAAGGTCGCGGGCGCGATGACCGCGCTCCTCAAGGACGCCCTGAAGCCGAACCTCCTCCAGACACTCGAGGGGGGACCCGCGTTCGTCCACTGCGGCCCGTTCGCGAACATCGCCCACGGCAACAACTCGGTCCTCGCCGATCGGCTGGCGCTCGCGACGAACGAGATCGTCTGCACGGAGGCCGGCTTCGGCGCCGACATGGGGGCGGAGAAGTTCTTCGACATCAAGTGCCGGGCGTCCGGGCTCCGGCCGGACGGCGCGGTCGTCGTCGCGACGATCCGGGCGCTGAAGATGCACGGCGGTGTCGGGAAGATCGTGGCCGGCAAGCCTTTGGATCCCGCCCTCCTGGCCGAGAACGTCGAAGCGGTCCGGGCCGGTGGGGCGAATCTCGCGAAGCAGATTGAGAACGTGCTGGTCTTCCACGTCCCGGCCATCGTCGCGATCAACACGTACCCGACCGATACGCCCGCCGAGATCGCCGCGGTCCAGGAGGTGGCGCTGGCGGCCGGCGCACGCGCCGCGGTCGTCTCGCGCCACTTCACCGACGGAGGCGCCGGCGCTGAGGACCTCGCCCGCGCCGTCTGGGACGCGACGAGCGAGGGCGCCCCGGACTTCGCGCTGCTCTATCCGGACGAGGCGCCGCTGCTCGCGAAGATCGAGGCGATCGCGCTCCGGATCTACGGAGCGAGCGGGGTCGACGTCCTGCCGGCAGCGGCGAAGGCGCTCAAGCAGTACGAGGCGATGGGCTTCGGGCACTTGCCGATCTGCATGGCGAAAACTCAGTACTCGCTCAGCCACGACCCGGCTCTGAAGGGCCGGCCGGTCGGGTTCCGCATCCCGATCCGCGACGTCCGCCTCTCGGCCGGGGCCGGCTTCATCACCCCGCTCCTCGGCGAGATGCGGACGATGCCCGGGCTGCCGTCGAGGCCGGGCGGCGAGAACATCGACGTCGACGCCGAGGGGAACATCGTCGGG
>JBBDZZ010000048.1:5290-17906 GCA_040899885.1 Chloroflexota bacterium
CGGCGGGAGACGACCAGGCTGGTAGCGGCGATCGCGGCGAGCCCGACGAGCCCGAGGCCGGCGACCTCGTACGGTGTCCACGCCCTGATGGTCTCGTCGGTGACGCCGAGCTGGACATATTCGTAGCCGTGGTCGGACAGCCACTGATCCAGGTTCTCCTCCTCGCCGGGTGGCACTCGCGAGAACGCATCGTCGAGGGTGATCAGCGCGCCGTCCGGCGCGCGCATGAGCAGGCCGAATGAGTATCCCGACGCCTGCATCGGGCCGATGACGGTCTTGCGTTCGTCGAGCCAGCCAAGCCTCAGCTCCACTGCGGGCAGAGTAACAACGAAACAGAGCAACACCCCGACGATGAAGGCCGGCAGTGTGCGCCCCACGACTGCCCCGACGAGGAGGCCGATGCCCAGCGCCGCGAAGGCCCCGCCGATCACGATCGGCCCGTGGAGTGCGATGTGCGTGACCGAGGTTCCTCGCTGCGTCGCCTCGAGAGGTTCCATCGCGAACGCCGCGAACGTGGTGAGCGCGCCGAGCAGGACGATCACCGGTAGGAGCTGACGAGCGAGCCAGCGGAGACGTGAACCCCACAGGAACCACGCAGTCTGGGCCGTCCGTGACTCGAGCTCGCGGGCGACGATCGGCACGCCACCCAGCAGTCCCACTGCGAACGGCAGGATCGCCATCGCGGCGAACACCTTGCCTGCCTCGTTTTCGTTGATCGAGGCCCACACCTGGGTGGGCCCCACGCAGCCCGCGATCGACTCAGCCGTGCCATGGAGCCACGCGTCGAAGCAGCCCGCCGGCATCTCGACCGAGTTGAGCCGGTAGGCGACGACCAGGGCGGACCCGCCGACGAGCAGGGCGGCGAGCGCGGCGGCTCCGACTTCGAAGCGATGTTGCTTGAGCGGTAGCCGGATCGAGCTCAGCATCAGGCGGCCTCGCGCTGCGCCGACGCGCGGGCAGAGGCAAGGTAACCGAGCACGATCTCCTCGAGGGTGGCCGGGCGCCCGAGCGACGTGTCGCGGACGAGGGCGAGCAGCTCGCCTCCGGGGCCGGCGAAGGTGCCGACCGCCGCGCGACCGGCCAGGTCGGTCGACTGGATCGTGCGGTGCTCGCCTCGGGCGGTCGCGACCGTGGCGTCGAGAAGCAGGCCGCCACCTGCGAGGACGACGATCCGGTCGCAGGCCTGCTCGACGTCCGTGACGATGTGCGATGAGAGGACCGCCGTCGCGCCACGGCCCCGCACGTCCTGGGTGAGGGCCGCCAGGAAGTCCCTCCGAGCAAGCGGGTCGAGGCTCGAGAGCGGTTCGTCGAGCAGAAGCAGCGGGGCCCGGGTCCCGAGCGCGAGCGCCAAGGCCACCTGCGCCTGTTCACCACCAGACAGGTCGCCGACCGGGCGCGCCTCGGTCAACCCAACGGCCCTCACCCACGCGAGCGCCTGAGGGCGATCGAACGACCGCCGCGCGACGAGCGCGAAATCGAGGTGGTCGCCGATCGTGAGTGTCCGGTACAGGGAGCTTGCCTGCGGGACGTAACCCACCGAGTCGACGGCTCCGGCGCGGTGTCGTACCGGGTCGATCCCGTTGACGAGGAGCCGGCCCTCATCCGGCCGCTCGAACCCCAGGCACGACCGGATCAGGGTTGACTTGCCGGCTCCATTGGGCCCGACGAGTGCGGTGATCGAGCCCTCCGGGATCGCGAACGACACATCCCGGAGCGCCCACGGTCGGTTGCGGCGGTAACGTCGGCCGACGCGGTCGGCGACGAGTGGCGTCTCGGGCATGGCTCCTTCCGCTAGGTCGCGCCCACCGTACGACCCCGGGTTGCTGACGCATACCCGTGATCGCACCACCGGCCGGTGCCGTGATTCCCACACCTTGACCGAAGGCGCGGTCCTGCTACCGTCGCCCGGTGTCCGTAGGCCTTCGCTATCGGCTCTGCGTGCTTGGCGCCCTGCTCGTGCTCGCGCTCGGGGTGATCGTCTGGGCGTTCGGGCGGCCGTCCACCGGCCTGGCCTTCACGGTCGATCCACGCGGGAAGGTCGTCGTCAGCTCGGTCTCGCCCGGCTCGATCGGGTGGGCAAGCGGTGTTCGGGTCGGGATGGTCGTCACCGACGTCGATTTCGGGGGTCCGGTCCCCCCCGTGACCGAGCTCGCCGGGCACGAGCTCGGCCTCGGCGATCCCGCCAGCGGTGCCTCCGTCCGTGTGAGGCCGGATAGCCCGGCCCATTTCCTGGTCCTGCCCGCGCTGTGGCTCGGCTTCATCCTCCTCGCGGTTTCATGGCTCCTCCGTCGCTTTGCCAGCGGCCGACTCGGTGAGGCGTTCGCCGGCCCACTCGCCCTCGCGTCCGTCGCTCCGCTTGCGCTCGTGCCGGCGGCGGCGTTCGGCTCGCCGCTGACGCTTGCGCTGAGTGCCGTCGCCTGGCCGCTGAGCGTTGGGCCGCTGGCGATCGCGATCGCCGGGGAAGCGGCGTCTCCCGGCCTGGTTCGGCGGGCGCGCATCCTGGCCGCATCCGCGCTCCTCGGCGCGCTCGGGCTGGCCCCGCTGCTCTACGTGCTGCCGGGCCCGGGTACCTGGATCGTCGTCGTCCGCGAGGCGCTGGTGGCGCTGGCCTTGCTCGCACCGGTCGTGCTCATTGCGTCGACGAGCGTCCGCCTAAACGGCGAATGGGCGCCCTCCAATGCGGACGTCGTCGGGACGGTCGGAATCGCGGCGGCCGCGATCGCACCGCTCGCAATACGGCTCGTGACAACGCTTCAAATCGATGCTGGCGTGGTCGTTTTCGTCGCGCTGTGGGTTGCCGCGGGAGCCTTCGTCGTCCGCTTCGGGATCGTGCCACTCGTGCGTCTTGCGACCGGCGCACTGCGGCAGCGCGACCTCGTGGCCAGCGCAGCGGACGTCGAGCGCCGTCGGATCGCCGGCGATCTGCACGATGGCCCGCTCCAGTCGCTGACGCTCCTCGCCTATCGGCTCGACGCGGCCGGGGATGGCGAGAACGCGGCATTCGCGCGGGACGTCGTCACCGAGCTCCGCGCGATCACCTCGGCTCTCCGGCTGCCGGTCGTGGACGACCTCGGTGCCGGCCCCGCACTCGAATGGCTGACCGAGCGGGTCGGGCGGCTGGCCGGAACGGCGATCGTGCTCGACCGCGCCGACGATGGCCGACCGCCGATCGAGGTGGAGCACGCGATCTTTCGGGTCGCACAGGAGGCGCTCGCGAACGCCGCACGGCACGGCCGACCACCGATCCGCGTGCGGTACGAAGCGAACGCATCGCGCGCGAGGCTCACGGTCGACGATGCTGGAGCGGGGGCTGGCGCGGTCGAGGCCGCTGCCGAAGATGAGCGCGGGCTCGGATTGGTCGGAATGCGCGAGCGGGCCCACGCGATCGGAGCGGGGCTCGAAATCGGGTCGTTCGGGGACGGGACGCGGGTCTCGCTGGTGTGGCCGGCCGCGGCGCCGTGAGCGGCGCGCAGGAACCAGGCGACGCACCGCGGATTCGCCTGGCGATCGTCGACGACCATCCGCTCGTTGGCCAGGGCGTCGCCGCGCTGCTGGCCCGCGAGCCCGACCTCGAAATCGTCGGTCTCGCCACGTCGCTCGCGGAGGCTGCGGCGCTGCTCGAATCGGCGGCCCCTCCGGATGTCCTCCTCCTTGACGTCAAGCTCGGCGAGGAGAGCGGGCTCGACTTGCTCTCGCGGGTTCGGTCGTCCAGCACGGCGGTGATCGTTCTGACGGCGTACGACTACGGCCCCTACCTTGCCGCCGCCCATCGGCTCGGAGCCGCCGGCTTCGTCGTCAAGACGGCCCCGCTCGGCACGCTCGTCGACGCGATCCGACGGGTCGCGGTGGGTGGCCTCGTTTTCGACCGACGACCGACCGAGGTCGTCACATTGACCCCACGCGAGCGGTCGGTCGTCACGCTCCTGCTCGACGGCCAGACGAACGACGAGATCGCCTCTGGCCTTGGGATCACGACGCGGACCGTCGAAGCGCACCTCTCCCGGCTCTTCGAGCGGTTGGGCATCGGCTCCCGCACCGAGCTCGCCACCCGTGCCCTCCGAGAGGGCTGGCTCGACGTGCCCCCCGCACGAAAGCGGTAGCCAGAATGAGGGCGTCCCCGGCAATCCACCTGCCCTCCATACACGTTCTCGCGCGTCTCGTTCCCGTCCAGCGTGCAGGGGGGACGCGGCGAATGTATCCGTTGACAATGCATCACATTCTGATATAGTCCCGGCATGGAAACCACAGACCTGCCGGGGCCCGTCCCGCAGTTATCACGAACCGCGACGCTCGTGCTCCTCGCCATCGGACCCGAGGAGCGCCACGGGTACGCGATCATGGCCGAGGTCGCCCGGATCACCAACGGTGCCACTCGTCTCGGGCCCGGTGGTGTCTACACAACGATCAAGCGCCTCCTCGACGACGGCCTCATCGAGGAGTCCGACGAGCGCCCCGATTCCGCGCTGGACGATCAACGCCGGCGCTATTACCGGCTCACGGGCATGGGCCGTGCCGTCGCCTCGGCGGAGGTCCGGCGCCTGGATTCGCTCGTCCGGGCGGCGCGGCCGTGGGCACTCGAGACAGTCGGATGACCGAGCGCCTCTACCGGGGGCTCCTCCTCCTCTACCCGGCCCGATTCCGGGCTCGATTTGCCGACGACATGGTCCAGCTCTTCGGCGACCAGATGCGCAGGGCCCGGACCGAGGGACCGCCTGTCGCGGTGGCCGCGACCTGGCTCCGGGCGATTGCTGACCTCGCCGCAACAGCCGCATCCGAACACATCCGGAGGGACCGAACCGTGGGCCACTCACTGACTGTTTCGCCGTCAGTCTCGAGCCGAGTGCTCGGCCTGATCGGGATCGTGGGCGGCGCCGCTCTCCTCTTGCCATTCCTCCCGGTGCTCATTCCCGACCTCAGCCCGGATCAATTCAACATGCGGCTCGGCCTGTTCAACATCGGTGCGATTGCGATCGTCATCGCGGTACATCGTCGCCAGGCGTCGGCCGCTCCGAGGCTCGCACTCCTGGCAGCGGTCGCGGCCATCGCCGCCAACGCGTTGTACCTCGTCATGACCGAGATCGGGATAGGCCGCACCGAGCCGATGGGCGCCGGGGCCTTCGGGCTCGTGTACTTCTACGTGGGGCTGGCAATGTGGCTGACCGACGCGGCCTTCGGGTTCGTTACTCTCCGCCTCGGAGTCGTGGCGAGGTGGGGAGCGATCGCCCTTGCGACCGGGTCCCTCCTCGCGATCATGGGAATGGACCGCCTCGAGCTGACATCGGCGACGAACCCGACGATCTTCGGGACACTCGCGCTCGCCGGCGTCGCCCTCAACGGGATCGGGTGGATCCTCCTGGGGCTCGATGTCGCGACCCGGCGGCGCGTGGTGGCGGCGCAAACCCAGGAGGTCCGGCCAGGAGGCTAGGCGCGTCGACGGTCGGGTTCAGCCGCCCACGCGGCGCCTACGGCCGACCGCTACCACCGCCCCGAAGACCACGAGCCCCAGCACGACCGCCATCCCGACAGCGGCGGCCGGTCCAAGCCACGCCGGCATGGCCTCGACCTCCGGATCTTCCGGCGGGCCGACAGGTGGAGCTCCGGATCCGAAGGCGGCCAGGGCGTCGTTCGTCATCGATTGGCCCTCGGGCGTGTCCAGCCGGGCATGGGGCGTGCAGAGGTTGACCTGGGGCTGCTCACCCGGGTTCGCGATGAAGGCCACATAGATCCAGCGACTGCCGACCGGCGGTAGCGGCGTCTGGCAGCCGGCGCTCTGCTCCCCGAACATCTCGCCCGCCAGCCGGACGACTGCGGCGGAGGCGCCCTGGAACCAGCGTTCGACGGCGACCTCGACGCCGGCCGGACCGGAGGCCGTGATCGTGCCCACGAAGACGAGCTTGAGAGGATCGCCTCGGTAGGCGGCCATCGGCTCGGGCTGGATGCAGGAGCACGCCCTCATCGGAGGGGGTGCCGCGAACGCGGCAAGGAGCAGGGTCAACGGAAGAACCGCGGTCAACAGCGAGCGACGAATTCGCATCAGGGTCCCTCGAGCGGTTCCTCCCCGGACGCCTCAACGCGCGGATGGGTTCCCGGCCGGCTCAGGCCCGGGTGGCGGCCGCCGCGACGACGAAGCAGGCGGCGACGAGAAGCCCGAGGAGGATCCCCACCGCGCCGGCCGTCCAGGCCCTGGCGTCGGGTGGGCCGGGAGCCAGCGTCGCGTGCGGGTCGTGCTCGATGACCACGACCTTTTCCTCCGCGGCGTGCTGAGCGTCTGTCATCCGGGCTGCCTACCTCCGCGCCGATTCTCCCACGCCGGCCGAGCCGCCGCGTAGATTCCGCGGGTGGATCTCGGACTGAGCCGCGACGGCCGGCTGCTGTTCGCCGCCCGCATCGTGCGAATGTTCGGCTACGGCTCGATCGCCGTCATCCTCGTCCTGTACCTCGCCCGCCTCGGCCTCGACGGTGTGGCGATCGGGCTCGTCCTGAGCCTGACGCTCGTCGGCGACACGGTGATCAGCCTGTGGCTCACGACCCACGCCGACCGGCTCGGGCGGCGCCGGACCCTCATCATCGGCGCGGTCCTCATGGCCCTCGCGGGCGTCCTGTTCGCGGCCACGGACGTCTTCGCGCTGCTCGTCGTTGCCGCGACGATCGGCGTCATCAGCCCGTCCGGCAACGAGGTCGGCCCCTTCCTCGCGGTCGAGCAGTCGTCCCTCAGCCACACGATCGAGGACCGGCGCAGGACGCATGTGTTCGCCTGGTACAACCTTGCCGGCTCGGTCGCCACGGCGGTCGGGGCGCTGGCGGCGGGGCTGATCGTGACCGGCGTCGAGGCGGCTGGATTCGACGACCTCGCTGGGTATCGGTTCGTGATGCTCGTCTACGCGGCGATCGGGGTCGCGATCGCCATGCTGTTCAGCCGACTCTCGCCGGCGGTCGAGGTGTCTGCGCCGGCCGATACGAGCGTCGCCCGCCGGTTGGGTCTCCACCGGTCGAGGAACACGGTCCTCGGCCTGTCCGCTCTCTTCGCGGTCGACGCGTTCGCGGGCGGCCTCGTCATGCAGAGCATCCTCGCGTACTGGTTCCACCAGACGTACGGCGTGTCTGAGGCGCTCCTCGGCGGGATCTTCTTTGCCGCCAACCTGCTCGCCGCCGGGTCGGCGCTGGCCGCGGCCCGGATCGCGGCCCGAATCGGCCTCATCAACACGATGGTCTTCACTCACCTGCCGTCGAACGTCCTGCTGATCCTCGTCCCGCTGATGCCGAACCTGCCCCTCGCGATCGCGTTGCTGCTGGCCCGGTTCAGCATCAGCCAGATGGACGTCCCGACGCGCCAGAGCTACACGATGGCGGTGGTCGCGCCGGACGAACGCTCTGCGGCCGCGGGCGTGACCGGTATCGCGCGGTCGATCGGCGCGGCATTGAGCGCCAACCTCGCCGGCCCACTCGTGGCGACGCCGGCCCTGGCCGCCCTGCCGTTCTTCATCGGCGGCGGGCTGAAGATCGTCTACGACATCCTGCTGTGGGTCGCCTTCAAGGCCCGGCCCGCGCCCGAGGAGTCCGCAGGCGGGGGGCAGGGCTGACCGCCGCGCGGTTCAGCGTCATCACGCTCAGTGATCGAATAGCCCAGCTACGAGCGCGTGGCCGGGCCGGATTCGCCCGAGCCGCACCCCGGCCACGCTCGCAATGCCCGGATTCGATCAGTCACCGTGATAATTGGCGGGTTCGAGCGGTCACTCCGCGCGCCGGCGGCGCGGCTGGACGATTCGGAGCCAGATCCAGGCGATGACGATCACAGCGAGGACCGCGATGACCGCGTACTCGAACTGCTTGATGATCCCGCCGATCGTTTCCCAGTTCGCGCCGAGCTGCTGACCGGCGAGCACGAGCAGGAACGTGAACGGCAGCGATCCAAGAGCCGTCCAGACGACGAACGGACCCAGCGGCATCCGGGCGATCCCGGCCGCGAACGACACGAGCGAGCGGATGACCGGCACCATCCGACCGAAGAAGGCGGCCTTCGTCCCGTGCCGGGCGAAGAACGCGTCCGTCCGGTCGAGGTCCGCCGGGGAAATCCCCAGGTAGCGGCCCCAGCGCTCGATGATCGGCCGCCCGCCGTAGTAGCCGATCGCGTAGGCGACGAGCGCGCCGACCGTCGCACCGACGGTTCCGGCGACCGTGACCAGCACGAGATTCCACGGCTGGCCCGTCAGCGGCTCGATGCTCGTGCCCTGGCCGACGAGGAAGCCGGCGAACGGCAGGACGAGCTCCGAGGGGATCGGGATGACGACGCTTTCGATCGCCACCCAGAGCGCGACTCCCAGGTATCCGACGGCGTTGTAGACGTCCGTCACGAGCGCGCGCACGGGCCCGTTCAGGAAGTCGAACACGACGGCCAGCATAGCCGACTATCCTCGGGGCGTGACCCAGCCGCCCGATCGGCCGACGCCCGAAGACCCGCACTTCACGCCCGTCCGGAGCGCGGCCACGGGACCCGAGGACACCGTCGTCCTGACCGGCGCGGACCTGACCGTCGAGGACGTCGAGGCTGTTGCTCGCCGAGGCGCGAAGGCCGCGCTCGACGTCCACGCCAGGGAGCGGATGCAGGAGGCACGGGGCGTCATCGAGGACCTCGTGGCGGCGGGCGAGGTCGTGTACGGGGTGACGACTGGCTTCGGGGATCTCGCCTCGACGTTCGTGCCGGCGCAGGACGGCGAGCGGCTCCAGGAGAACCTCCTGATGAGCCACGCGGCGGGTGTCGGTCCGGCGTTCCCGCGCGAGGTCGTCCGGGCGATGCTCCTCCTCCGGGCGAACACCCTCGCCCTGGGGCATAGCGGCTGCCGGCCGCTCATCGTCGACCGCCTCCTCGCGTTCCTCGAGCTGGGCGTCCACCCGGTGGTCCCGGAGCAGGGGAGCGTCGGCGCGTCCGGCGATCTCGCGCCGCTCGCCCACCTCGCGCTGCCGCTGATCGGCCGCGGGCAGGTGGAGCGCAACGGCCAGGTCGTGCCGGCGCGCATCGGCCTGAAGGAGGTGGGCCTCGAGCCGCTCCGGCTCGGTCCGAAGGAGGGGCTCGCTCTCCTAAACGGGACGCAGATGATGAGCGCGATCGGGGCGCTGCTCGTGGCCGACGCGGAGCGCCTGTCGCGGACGGCGAGCGTCGCGGCGGCGATGAGCGTCGAGGCGCTCCTCGGGACGGACGTCGCGTTCGCGGCCGAGTACCAGCTGGCCCGCCCGCACCCCGGCCAGATCGCGGTCGCCGCTGAGCTCCGCCGCCTCCTTCGCGACTCGGCGATCCAGCGGAGTCACCACGGTCACGCCCACAAGGTCCAGGACCCGTACTCGCTTCGTTGCGTGCCGCAGGTCCACGGCGCGGTTCGCGACGCGCTCGACCACCTCCGGCGCGTGCTGGACATCGAGCTGAACTCGGCGACGGACAACCCGCTCGTGTTCCCGGGCGGCGGAGTCGCAGACGCGGACACGATCGCGACCGGCGGCGGGCGAGTGATCAGCGGCGGCAACTTCCACGGCGAGCCGATCGCGCTCGCGCTCGACTTCGCGAAGCTCGCGATCGCCGAGCTCGGCTCGATCAGCGAGCGGCGGACGGCGCTGCTCGTCGACCCGCGCCTCAACGGCGGGCTGCCGCCGTTCCTGGCGGCGAGCTCCGGCCTCGAGTCGGGGATGATGATCTACCAGTACACCGCTGCCGCCCTCGTCTCGGAGAACAAGGTCCTCGCCCACCCGGCCTCGGTCGACTCGATCCCGACGAGCGCGAACCAGGAGGACCACGTGTCGATGGGCTCGATCTCGGCCCGTCATGCGCGGCGGGTCCTCGAGCACGTCGAGCAGATCCTCGCGATCGAGCTGGTCGTCGCCGCCCAGGCGCTCGACCTGCGAATGGGCCTCCTCGACGGGGCGGCGGCGGGCGCCGGCGTGGCCGAGGCGCTTACGCGCGTCCGCACGCGGGTGCCGCATCTCGACGAGGACCGCGAGCCTGGCCCGGACCTCGCTGCGGCCGCGGAGCTGGTCCGCGCGGGCGCGCTCGCCGATCTGGCCGCGCCGTAGACTCGCGCCATGGCCGGCATTCGGATCGTCGACGTCACCGACGAGGCGAGCTTCGTTCTGCTCCCGCCGTGCGCCGATCCCTCGTTCGATCACCGGACGTGCGACTACTGGGAGGACGCGGATCGGGGGTCGAAGGCTGCCCGGCCATCGTGGCTCGAGCCGGCCGCGGCGCAGTCCCCCGAGCGGCCGCGGACCGGCAACCCGTTCCTCGACGACGCCGCCGAGGCGGCAGTCAACCCGTTCGCGCCGGGCTCCCGCGAGCCCGCGGTCAACCCGTTCGTCCGGGACGACTCGACGGTCGCCGATAACCCGTTCGCGCCCTCGCGCGCGCCGCGGCCGCGGGTGGCTGCAGGCGCTTCACGCAAGCTCGGGCTCCTTGGGCGAGGCCTCGGCGTGTTCGGGAGCTACGCGAAGGTGCTGCTCGTCGACGACGCGCCCGCCGCGTACGCCCAGTTCGGTCCCCTGTCCGCGTACCCGCGGGCGGGGCGCCTGCGCGACCTCTACCCGCAGCTGCCCGAGGCTCCGTTGCCCGCTGTGATCACGTGCATCGCGACGACCCGCGAGGCGCGCCGGCAGGGCCGCGCTCTCACGCTCGTCGCCGCCGTGTGCGACGACCTGGCCGGCCGTGGCTTCGCTGCGGTCGAGGCCTACCCGCAACGCGGCACGCCGGAGGACGCGACGAGCGCCGCGACCCCGGAGTTCTGGCTCGCCGCCGAGTTCGCGATGGCCGTCGAGGACGAGCGCTTCCCGGTTATGCGGCGGGAGTTGTAGGGAGGTACCGTGTCGGAATGGCGATGATCCAGGCGCTCGGCAACGTCACGAAGGTCCGCGGCGCCCTGATCTTCGTCGAGGACATCGAGGCGGAGCTGAAGTTCTACCGCGACGTCCTCGGCCTCCGGCTCCTCTATCGGACCAAGAAGTTCGTCCGCTTCGATGCAACCCAGGGGACGAGCCTGTCGCTCATCGCCGGCGGCCATGCGAGCGCCGAGCCGAAGGACTTCCGGCAGGGCGGCATCGTCCCGGAGATCATCGTCGACAACCTCGAGCTGGCGGTCCGCCGCCTCGAGGGCGCTGGCGTCCGACACGAGGACGAGGTCCGGACGGCGTGGGGCCAGTTCGTGTTTTTCTGGGACCCCGAGGGCAACCCCCTCCAGTACTACGAGTCCGCCTTCGTCCGGCCGGACGCGGACCCGGAGCGGATTTCGGGGTAGTGCGGGCCAGGCTCGCCCTCGCGGGCATCGCGTTGGCGCTTGCCGGGTGTGCCACGACCGCGCCGAGCCCAACGGCGACCGCGACCCCGACCGCCACCGGGCCCACCACTCCGCCTCCGCCGACCGCATCGAACGGTCCGGTCGTCATCGACCCGTCGCTGCTCGACCACCTCCCTCTACAGGTCGATGGCCTCGACGTCATGCGCCGGTCCGAGTCGGACCTGGCGGCTGCCGCCGATCCCGTCGTGACCGAGTTCGGGGAAGGTGTCGTGACCGGGCTGGCCATCGATCCGGCCTCCGGGGACTTCGCCTACGCGACGCTTGTCCGCCTTCGGCCGGGCGTCTTCACCGACGACCTGTACCGCAGCTGGCGCGACAGCTTCGACGAGGGAGCCTGCTCGCAGGCCGGCGGCGTCGTCCGGTCGGCGATCACCGAAATCTCCGGTCGTGACGTCCATATCGACTCGTGCGAAGGCGGCGTTCGGACGTACCACGTCTGGCTCGAGAAGAGCCGCGTCCTCGTGTCCATCTCGTCGCTGGGGGAGCGGCGCCTCGGTGAGCTGCTCGTCGAGGGGATCCGCGACTGAACCCCGCGGTGCGTAGACTCGGCAGGTGACCTCCGCTCGCCCCGTCAGCCCCGAGTCCGGTCCTCGTCCGGTTCGCGCACCCCGCGGGACAGAGCTCTCGTGCCGAGGTTGGCAGCAGGAAGCCGCGCTCCGGATGCTCATGAACAACCTCGACCCGGAGGTCGCGGAGCGGCCCGACGATCTCGTGGTCTACGGGGGGACAGGCCGGGCGGCGCGGAGCTGGGCGGCGTTCGACGCGATCGTCCGCGAGCTCCGCCGGCTCGGCGACGACGAGACGCTTCTCGTTCAATCGGGCAAGCCCGTTGGGGTGTTTCGGACTCACCCGTGGGCGCCCCGGGTGCTGATCGCGAACTCGAACCTCGTCGGGAAGTGGGCGACCTGGGAGAAGTTCCGCGAGCTCGAGAAGGCCGGCCTGACGATGTACGGCCAGATGACCGCCGGGTCGTGGATCTACATCGGCACCCAGGGGATCCTCCAGGGCACGTATGAGACCTTCGCCGAGCTGGCGCGCCAGCATTTCGACGGGACGCTCCGCGGCCGGGTCGTGCTCACCGCCGGCCTCGGCGGGATGGGCGGCGCGCAGCCGCTCGCGGTGACGATGAACGGGGGCGTGGCAATCGTCATCGAGGTCGACGTGGAGCGCGCCCGCCGGCGCCACGAGATCGGATATGTCGATCGGCTGACGCACTCGGTCGAGGAGGCGCTGGCTTGGGCCCGGGCGGCCGCGGCGGCCCGGGAGCCGCTGTCGATCGCGCTCGT
>JBBDZZ010000048.1:18006-34067 GCA_040899885.1 Chloroflexota bacterium
GGGATCGGGTACTCGCAGCACGCGGGGATGGTCGTGGTCGCCGACGGGACGCCGCTCGCGGCGGAGAAGCTCGAGCGGGTGCTGACGACGGACCCGGGGATGGGCGTGATCCGGCACGTGGACGCGGGCTACGAGCGAGCGATCGAGGTGGCCCGCGAGCGCGGCGTTCGGGTCCCGATGCTCGAGGACTGACGGCATTGCCCGCGAAATCGAGGGCAAGGCGGAGGAGCCGCGGGCGCGGCAGCTGCTGGCCGCGAAGTACCAGGGCTGGCGCGAGGGCCGGCCGCTGAGCGAGTGGGCGAGCGAGTCGCTGCCGGTCGCGATCGACCTGGCGGCCGAGGCCGCCTGAACCCGGCGGCGCGCCGCCATCGGGGGCCTTTCTTCCTGTCAAAGTAGCTCGGTGGCCGGCCTCGTCGAATCTGTTCCCAACTTCTCCGAGGGCCGCCGCCTCGACGTCGTCGAGCACATCGCGAGCGCGGTCACCTCGACGTCCGGCGTCCATCTCCTCGACCGGACGAGCGACGCGAGCCACAACCGCTCCGTCCTCACCCTCGCCGGCGAGGCCGATGCCGTCGCCGAGGCACTCGAGCGGGCCGTCGCCGCGGCGGTCCAGGAGATCGACATGGAGACGCACACGGGGGAGCACCCGCGGATCGGCGCAGTCGACGTCATCCCGTTCGTGCCGCTCGCCGGGACGACGATCGACGATTGTGTCGAGCTCGCCCGGCGCTTCGGACGTCGAATCGCCGAGCGATTCGAGCTGCCTGTCTACCTCTATGCGAAGGCGGCCACCCGACCCGAGCGGGTGAAGCTCGCCGACGTCCGGCGCGGCGGGTACGAGGGCCTCAAGGCGGAGATCGAGCAGCCCGGCCACGAGCCCGACTTCGGTCCGGCTCGGCTGCATCCGTCTGCCGGCGCGGTGGCGGTCGGCGCCCGGCCGTTCCTCATCGCCTGGAACATCAATCTCGCGTCCGCCGATCGCGACCTCGCGGTCCGGATCGCCCGTCGGATCCGCGAATCGGGCGGCGGGCTGCCGAAGGTCCAGGCGAACGGCTTCATGATCGAGGAGCTGGGCCGCGCCCAGGTGTCGATGAACCTCCTCGACTTCGCGGTGACCCCGATGTGGGCCGTCTGGGAGACGGTCCGCGAGGTGGCCGCGGAGGACGGGGTGGACCTCGCCGAATCGGAGCTGATCGGCCTCGCCCCGCTCGCCGCGCTGCTGGACGTCGCCGATCGGGCGGGCGCATCCGCGGACGACCCCGTCGAGCGCCGGCTCGCGGCCGCCGCCGCGTATCTGCGACTGCGCGACTTCTCACCGCTCCAGGCGCTGGAGCTGCGGCTGGAGGCCGCCCGCTCGGGTCGCGCCCGGTGACCCTCCGGCTCATTGCCGGTGGCAAGGACCCGGCCGCCGCGGCCGGCCTGCTCGTCCACGGCGCGGCCGAGGTCGTCACGATGGCCGGGGGCATCCGGGCCGGATCGACCCAGGGCGATGTGGCGATCGTGGCCGGGGAGGGAACCCGCGCCGCCGGCTCGGACGACAACGCCCCGGTCGTCGCCGCGTGGGATGGCCGCATCGTTGCCGCCGGGCCTCGAGCGGACGTGACCCGCGCCCTGGATGCCCAGGGCCTTCCGCTCGCGCGCTTCGCCCGGCTCGATGCACGCGGCGGGACGGTCACCCCCGGCCTCGTCGATCCGCACACCCATCTGCTGTTCGCCGGGACCCGGGAGCGAGAGCTCGAGCTCCGCCGGCGCGGCGCGGGCTACCTCGAGATTCTCGGCGCGGGCGGGGGGATCCTCTCGACGGTCGCCGCGACCAGGGCCGCGTCCCCGGAAGAGCTCGCCGGCCACGGCCGACGGTGGCTGGACGAGATGCTGGGCCACGGGACGACGACGATCGAGGCGAAGTCGGGCTACGGCCTCGACCTCGCGACGGAGCTGCGGCTGCTCGAGATTGCCCACCGCCTCGGCGTGGAAGGCCCGGTCGACGTGGTGCCCACGTACCTCGGCGCACACGCGGTCGCGCCGGAGTTCCGGAACCGCAAGGGCTCGACCGAGGCGTACACACGGCACGTGGTCGAGGAGCAGCTCCCCGCAGTCGCGGCCCAGGGCTGGGCCCGGTTCTGCGACGTGTTCTGCGAGGTGGGGGTGTTCACCGCGGACCAGTCGCGGCGGATCCTCGAGACGGCGATGAGCCTTGGGATGGCGGCGCGGCTACACGCCGACGAGCTGGCACCGAGCGGGGGCGCGGAGCTCGCGGCCGAGATCGGGGCGCTCTCCGCGGACCACCTGGCCGCCCCGTCACCGGCGGGGATCGACGCGCTGGCGGCCGCGGCGGCCGCCGGCCGACCGGTCGTCGCGACGCTTCTGCCCGCGACGACATGGTTCCTCATGTCTGACCACTACGCGCCCGCGCGTGAGCTCATCGATCGAGGCGTGCCCGTCGCCCTCGGCACCGACTTCAACCCGGGCACGTCGCCGACCGCGAGCCTCCCACTCGTGATGACCGTCGCCTGCCTCGCGTTGAAGCTCAGCCCGGCCGAGGCGCTCGCCGCCGTTACCGTGAACGCGGCCCACAGCCTTGGCCTGGGCGACGAGATCGGGTCGCTCGAGCCGGGCAAGGCCGCCGATCTCGTGGTGTGGCGTGTCCCGTCGGCGGATCAGATCCCGTACTGGCCGGCCGCCGATCTCGTCCGAACCGTCGTCAAACGGGGCCGCATCGTCCTCGACCGCGACTGACGCGCATGGCGCCGAGTTAAGCCGGCGATGATCGCGGGCTGCTATTTGTTGGGTGAATGTCGCATGCTCGCAGGCCCCGGCCGCCTGTGCGTCCTGCCCTTATGGCGGTCGCATCCATCGTCGCCGATCTGCGGCGGACGATCGGGTGGAGCCAGGCCGAACTGGCCCGGCGGGCCGGCCTGTCGCAGGCGTGGGTTTCGGTGGTCGAGGCCGGCCAGGTCAAGGACCTGACCTTCGGCGCAGCCACGCGCCTCGTCGAGGCGATGGGAGCTCGCTTGGTCGTCGGGGTGGATGCGCCGTTCCTCGGCGATCGGCGCCGGCAGCGTGACGTTGCCCACGTTCGAGCCGTGGGCTATGTGGGGCGCCGACTGGAGCGCGCAGGCTGGCTCGTTGCTCGGGAGGTCGAGATCGGCGGCGACAGGTCTCGAGGCTGGATCGACTTGCTTGCATTCCACGTGGATGGGGGCGTCGTCCTGGTCATCGAGGTCAAGACCGAGATCCACGACCTCGGGGCCATCGAGCGATCTATGGGTTGGTACGAGCGTGAGGCGTGGGCGGCGGCTCGCCGGATCGGATGGCGTCCGCGCGCTGTGACTGGGTGCCTCCTTCTTCTGGCGACCGCGACGAACGACGATCGAGCATGGGGCAATCGGGCTGCATTCGAGCAAGCCTTTCCGGTGCGGGCGGCCGACCTCACCCGCCTTGTCGCGGCGCCAGCTCCGGCCCAGCCGCGCGGAGCGCGCGGGGCGGCGATGATCGACCCGATGTCGCGGCGCCAACGATGGCTGATCCCGCTCGCCATCGACGGACGGCGGTCCCGGTCGCCGCACGTCGACTACGCGGGGTTCGTCGCAGGGGCGACAAGGGCCCGCGTTCATCACGCAGGCTGATCAAATGAGGGCGCAGTGAGCGTGGCGGGCGGTCCACCAAGGGGGATTGGCGCTCGAGCCGTGCTCGGTTGGGGTCGATTCGATCAGTGAGCGCGATAGCCGCGACAAATGCGGCCCGAAGTCCTCAGACCTTGCCGCGCGACTCCAGCCTGACCGTGGTCGTCTCAGTCGGCAGGCCCGAGATCGTCACGGCCAGCTTCGGCTGAGCGGCCGGCGCACCACCCATCTCGTGGAAGAACCGGGCCAGCGCGTCGTCGCAGTCCGACTCGTTCTCGCAGACCGGCATTGGCACGACGATCTTGGGGTCGATCTGGGCGATGAGCTCGGCGGCCCTCGTCGCCGTGAGCGCGCCCCCGATCGGCACGCAGGCGATGTCGACCGGCCCGACGTCGGCGAGCTCCTCCTCGGTGAGCAGGTGCCCGATGTCGCCGAGGTGGATCGTGTGCATCCCATCGAGCTCGACGACGAACGATGTCTGTTTGCCCTTCTTCGTCCCCGTGGCGTCGTCGCGGTATGTGCGCACGCCGGTGAGGAGGACCTCCTTGACCTCGAACTCGCCTGGGCTGTCGAGGACGAACGCTTCGTCGAGGCTCGACGGGAGAAGGGTGCCGCCGTCGCGCGATCGTTTGGCCTTGGCTCTGGCCTTCGTCTTCGGCAGCGGTCTGTCGTCGGGGTGGCTGTACGTGACGACGTCGCCGGTGATTCCCCTGCCCGTCGGCCCGACGATCGCGGGGTAGGGATCGGCGACCACCACCGCGTCCTTGCCTCGAAGGCGGATACACGTCTGCCCGTACCAGGTGACTTCCATGGCCCCGATTCTTGCACAGGGGCCGGACATAAGTAGACCGGAGGCGCCTGCCCAATCGGCGCCCCCGGTCGAGGGAGGGAGGATGAACCTTGGGAGGTCCGGTCCGATTCATACGCTAGGTGCCCCACGTTCATCGACGAGGCGGCAACCGGTTAAGAAAGCGACATTCGTCCGGCCTGGATCGGTACTACCGGCGGACGCTCGTCCCATGGGTCGGGCGGTCTTCCCGTGCGACAATCGGCCCGATGGCCGCTTCCCCCAGCAACCCCCTCCGCCGCCTCCCCACGCTCGTCGCAGCCCTCGTGCTGTTCGCCGTCTCGTGCGGTCCGGCGACGCCGTCGCCCACCGTTCGACCGACAGGGACGCCGGCTCCCGCCGCCTCCGCGACCCCGACCGGACCCGCGGCCTCGCGGCCCCTGACCCCAGACCCGGCCACCGTCTACCGCGCGATCGAGGAGCAGGTGGTCGCGATCCGGGGCATCCAGCCCACCAAGCCCGTCGATCCGCAGGTCCTCGACGAGGCCGAGCTCAAGGTCCGGATCGAGAAGTCGTTCAACGAGGACAACCCCCCGGACCTCATCGCCGCGAACGAGCGCCTCCTGAAGGGCATGGGCATGTTCCCGGAAGACGCCTCTCTCAGCGGGCTATACCTCGAGCTGCTCGGCAGCCAGATCGCCGGCTTCTACAGCCCGGAGGACGACGAGCTGTACGTCGTCTCGCGGACCGGCGGCCTCGGCGTCACCGAGCGGGTGACGTTCGCCCATGAGTACACCCACGCCCTCCAGGACCAGAAGTTCGACCTCGAGTCGTTCGAGCTCGCGGCGGTCGGAGAAGGCGACCGTGGGCTCGCCCGGCTGTCGCTCATCGAGGGCGACGCGACGCTATCGATGACCCTCTGGCTGCAGCAGCACCTCACCCCGGCGGAGCAGGTCGAGTTCTTCCGCGCGGCGCTCGACCCCGCCGCGCTGGCGATCCTCCAGAAGATGCCGCCGATCCTGCGCGAGTCGCTCGGATTTCCGTACGACGCCGGGTTTCGGCTCGTCCTGAGGATCTACCAAGCAGGCGGCTGGCAGGCCGTCGACGCGGCGTTCGCGCGGCCACCCGCCTCGAGCGAGCAGGTGATGCACCCGGAGAAGTACGACGCGAACGAGGCACCCGTCGTCGTCGACATCCCGGACGACGTCGCGACGAGGATGGGTGCCGGCTGGACGGTCGGCCTCGAGGACACGCTCGGCGAGTTCCATCTCGGCGTCTGGCTGCGGGGGGCGCTCGGCCGGGTCGTGCCGGCAAACGATGCGGCCGCCGGCTGGGGCGGCGACCGGGTCGTGCTCCTCAATGGTCCCAACGGCGCCTGGGCGATGGCACTCGCGACCGACTGGGACACTCCTGCCGACGCGACGGAGTTCGCCGACGCGGCCGGCCAGGCGCTTCCGACGCTCGCGGCCGAGACCGGACTTGGCCACCAGACCGGCAGTAGCAGGGTCGGCCTGTTGTTCGCGTCCGACTCGGCGACCGCCGTCCAGCTCGACGCGATCATGGGCCTGACCGGGAACTGACCCTTACATCGACTCCGGCGCGGAGATCCCCAACAGACCCAGGGCGTTCGCGAGTGTGACTCTCGTCGCGGCGGCGAGCGCCAATCGGCGCGCGGAGCGCTCGGGCGCGGCCGGGTCGACGACTCGAGCATCGCGGTAGAACGCATGGAATGTCGTCGCGAGCTCGGTCGCGTAGGCCGTGACGCCGTGGGTCTCCTCCGCGGCGACCGCGTCCTCGACAACCTCCGGCAGGCGAGCAATCGCCCGCGCCAGCGCTGCCTCCGGCGGGTCGCCCAGCGCTCCTTCGACCGATGGCGCGGGCGCGAGGCCGGCCTCGGCGGCCTTGCGCAGGATCGACGCGATCCGGGCGTGGGCGTACTGGACGTAGTAGACGGGGTTTTCATTCGATTGGCGCTTCGCGAGCTCGATGTCGAAGTCGATCCCCGTCGTCGCCGCGCGTGATGCGAAGAACCAGCGGGCGGCATCGACGCCGACCTCGGCCAGCAGCTCGTCGAGGGTGATGAAGTCGCCGGCCCGCTTCGACATCGAGATCTCGACCCCGTCGCGGACGAACCTGACCCACGAGTAGAGCAGGACCTGGACGCGCTCCTTGTCGTAGCCCATCGCCTCGGCGGCGTTGCGGAGCCGCGCGACCGTCCCGTGATGGTCGGCCCCCCAGATGTAGATGAGGTGGTCGAAGCCGCGGCTCAGCTTCTCGGTCACGTACCCGATGTCGGCCGCGAAATAGGTCGGCTGCCCGTTCGACCGGATGATCACCCTGTCCTTGTCGTCGCCGAAAGCGGTCGACCGGAACCACAGGGCCCCCTCCTGCTCGTAGGCGTGGCCGTGCTCCTTCAGCCGGTCGACGGCCCGTTCGACCCAGCCCTCCGCGTGGAGTGAGCCCTCGCTCTTCCAGACGTCGAACCGCACCCCGAGGCTGGCCAGGCTGGCCTCGATCCCCTCGCGCACCCGGCTCGCTGCCCACTGCCCCACGAGCGCGGCGGCATCCGCCCCCGGCGCGCTTGCAGCCGACCAGACGTCGTCCGGCAGCGTGTCGGCAAGCTCGCGGACGTAGTCGCCGTGGTAGCCGTCCTCCGGGACGGGCTCCCCCCGACGAAGCGCGACGACCGATGCTCCCAGGTTCGAGATCTGTGTTCCCGAGTCGTTGAAGTAGTACTCGCGGGTGACTTGCTGCCCGCCCGCCTCGAGGACGCGGCTGAGAAGGTCCCCGATGAAGGCTCCGCGCGCGTTCCCGATCGTCAGCGGGCCGGTCGGATTGGCGGACACGAACTCGACATTGACCGATCGCGGGCGCACCGGTGCTACCTGGCCCCAGGCCGCGGGCTCGGCGAGGATCGAGCGGACGACCGCCTCCAGCGCGCGATCGGCGAGTCGCAGGTTGATGAACCCGGGGGCGGCGACCTCGGCGCTCGCAATCGGGCTCTCTGAGTCGTGGGCTTGCGCCTCCGCGCTGAGCTCCGCAGCAATCGCCGTCGCGATCGCCATCGGCGACCGGCGATACGGGCGGGCGAGCTTCAGGGCGACGCTGGTCGCGAGATCGCCGTGCTCCGGATGGGCCGGCCGGGCGACCTCGACCTCTACCGCCGGCTCACCTTGCGGGACGGCCGGCAGACCGCCGGATGCCACGGCCCGGGAGAGTGCCCGCTCTACCGCCGCGCGCACCTGCGTGCGCAGGGGCTGCGGCGCCGCGGCGGCGTCCGGGCGGGCGACGGTGACCACGATGTGCACTCCTCGCGGGAAGCGACATCGTAGCGGGGCGAAGGCTCCCCCACCGGCGGCTACGGCAAGTGCCTGCTCGCACCGAATCCAACCCGTCGTAGTGCGGTCTGGTGCGGTCCGGTGGGGTCTAGCGTAGTACCAATGGGGGAGTACCCACCCGTACTATTGGCCAGCCATCGACCCGTCGGGCCACTGTGCCGGCGATCGTGTGGAAGGCCGCGGGAGAGAGCGGCTTTGGAGGAGGGCCGTGATGGCCCGGCAGCAACGAACAGGGAGCTGATCGAATGGGCGCCAGGGGAGCATCACAGTCGCGGACCACGCGATTCCGCGTAATCGGCTGGCTCGTCGTAACGAGTCTGCTGGCGCTTGCTATCGGCGGCCCATCGGCAGGGCCGGCCCTGGCGACCGGCGGACCACCCGGCAACAACGGCACGATCAAGATCCATGAGCAAGGGACCCCGGCGGGGACCGAGAGCAACGACCCCAAGGTCTGCGTGTTCAACGTCGAGGGCTACGGCTTCGACGTCGGGCAGCGCGGCTATCTCATGTTCACCGTCCAGGGCGGCGACTCGCCGACCGGCACGAACTCCGGGCCGCACAACTTCGGTCCGACGACGGCTTCGGCGGAGCACCGGAGCTACTACGAAACGCGCTACTTCACCCTCAAGCCGGGCCACTACAAGGCCACGCTCTACGGCAAGAAGGGCGACACGATCAACCTGAAGGACGTGAAGGCCAAGTCGAAGGTCTTCAAGGTCCGCTGCGAGGAAGGCGGCCAGCAGCCGTCGAGCCCGCCGGCGACGACCCCTCCGCCCTCGAATCCGCCGTCGAGTGCACCGCCGTCGAGCGCCGCGCCGTCGACGCCGACCCCGATCGTGGCTCCCACGTCTGGCGGTGCAACGCCGACGCCGACGGCTGCCCCGACTGGCGGCAGCGGTAGCGAGACGGCTACGCCGGAACCGACCCTGCCGCCGACCGACATCCTCGCGGGCTCGGCTCAGCCAAGCCCTGAGGCGTGGCGGCTCGTGCTCGTCGCGATCGCCGGACTCCTCTCAGGCATCCTCGTTCTCACGCCGAACCGCCGGCGTCGCTGATCCCCGCGAATCCCTGGAGGGCAGGGGCCGGCGGCCTTCGGGCCGCCGGCCCTTCGCATTTCGGACGCCCGTTCAAACCTCGGATATGAGGCCGGGCGCCACCAGGTCCACCGCGCCCGCGAACCGCTCGCGGACAGCGGCGATCGCCGCTTCGGGGTCGAACCCCATCTGGAGATGCGTCAGCAGCACCCTTCCCACGTGGGCCGCCGCCGCGAGCTCGCCGACCGCGGGCCCATCGAGGTGGAGCGCCCCCGGCGGCACGGGACCCGCGCCGAACGAGATCTCGGTGAGCAGCGTGTCCCCCGGCCGAACGAGCGGCAGGAGATCGGCGGCACGGCCGCAATCGCCCGAATACACGAGGCCGTGCTCATCACCAGACGCGGTGATCCGGAATGCGTAGCTCTCGTCCGTGTGGGTGACGAGCCCCGCCTCGACCACGAACGCCCCGATCGCCTGGCTCGCGCGTGCGACCGCCTCGACGTCGAGCGACGCGGCGGTGAAGCCCGGCTCGGCGTGGAGTGCATCGATTCGATCGGCCAGCCCGGCCGGTCCGAGGACGCGGACGCGGCGCGGCGGGGAGAACTCGTAGAACAGGTAGTGGCGGAGCGGGACGAGGTCGATGAAGTGGTCCGGGTGGAGATGGCTGACGAGGACCGCCCGGAGCGTGCTCGGCTCGACCCGTGACGCCAGTGCGGGGAACGACCCCTGACCGAGGTCGAGCAGGAGCGCCTCCCCGCCCGCCCGCACGAGGTACGCCGCGCCGGTCGCGCCCGGCCGGTCCGTGTACGCCGGTCCTGCGCCGAGCACCGTCAGCTCCATCCGCGCCCCGATGGGATCGCCACGGCTACGGGCCCGCCGCCACGACGGAACGCCAGCTCCTCGAATCCCGCCTCGGCCAGGAGACGGTAGCCGTCCTCGAGACCGAACGCGAATGTCGCCGCTCGATGGGCGTCCGAGCCGGCGGTGACCGCCGTCCCGCCCAGCTCCCTGAACAGCGCGACGATCGCCGCGGTCGGGTAGGTCTCCGCTGGCGCCTGGCGGAGGCCGCTCGTATTCACCTCGAGGGCGGTGCCGCTCTCGACGAGCGCCCGGAGGACCGCCTCGTACAGCTCCGGCATCCCCGCCAGGCGGCCGGCCGGCACGTGTCGTGCGACGTACTTCTTCACGACGTCGAGGTGGCCAAGGGCGTCGAACAGGCCCGACCGGGCGGCGCCGAGGACCTCCGCGACATAGGGCTCGACCACCTCCGCGTCGGAGCGACCGCCGACCCAGGCGGCGAGGCCCTGCCGATCCCGGTACGGCGACCCGGGCCAATCGTGGACGGAGCCGATCGTGAAGTCGTACGTGTGCCGCGCAAGGTGGGCCCGGATCTCGTCCTCCCACGTCAGGTTGTATGTGAGCTCCACCCCGAACCGGATCGCCACGCCCCGGCGCGCCCAGCGCTCCGCCGCCTCGCGCGCCACCCGCTCCCGGTCGGCGAAGGTCGAGAAGTTGTAGGCAGGGTCGCGGTGGTCGAAGTCGACGTGATCCGTTATCGCGATCTCGGCAATCCCGCGCTCGGCGGCCTGGGCAGCGTAGACGTCGATCGGGACGTTGCTGTCGGGCGACAGATCGGTGTGGAGATGCGAGTCGAGCGGTAAGTTCCGGCTCTGGGTCACCCGGAAATCAAACCGAGGTCTCGGCCGACCTTGTCGAACGCCGCGAGGGCGGTGTCGAGCTGATCGTCAGAGTGCGCCGCCGTGACGATCGTCCGGATCCGCGCCCGGTCCAGCGCAACCGTCGGGAAGACGACGGAGGTCGCGAACACACCTTCGTCGAACAGCCGGTCGCTGAACCGGATCGTCGTCTCCGAGTCGCCCAGGATCACCGGCGTGATCGGGGTCTCCGACCGCCCGATGTCGAACCCGAGGCGAGCCAGCTCCGCCTTGAACCGCCGGGTGTTCGACCACAGCCGCTCGAGCAGCTCCGGCTCCTCCTCGAAGACGCGGATCGCCTCGAGGCAGGCAGCCGCGACCGCCGGCGGGTGGCTGGTCGAGAAGAGGAATGGCCGTGCCCGCTGGATGAGGATGTCCCGCAGGTCCCGTGAGCCTGCGACGTAGCCGCCCAGCACTCCGACGGCCTTCGACAGCGTCCCGACCTGGATTGCCACCCGGCCGTGGAGCCCGAAGTAATCGACCGACCCGCGGCCGTTGCGGCCGAGGACGCCCGAGGCGTGGGCGTCGTCGACCAAGACGGCGGCCCCGAACTCCTCGGCCGCCTCCACGATCCCGGGCAGCGGCGCGATGTCGCCGTCCATCGAGAACACGCCGTCGGTGGCGACGAGGATCAGCCGATGCTCACCGCCACCGTCGCGGCCCTTCTCGCGCGCCTCGCGCAGGACCTCCCGGAGGGCGGCGACGTCCGCGTGCGGAAAGATCTTGCGGGGCGCCTTGGACAGCCGCATGCCGTCGATGATCGAGGCGTGGTTGAGCTCGTCGGACACGATCAGGTCCGTCTCGCCGGTGATCGTCGGGATGACGCCGGTGTTGGCGGAGAAGCCGGACTGGAACG
This sequence comes from Chloroflexota bacterium, assembly GCA_040899885.1. GTDB lineage: Bacteria > Chloroflexota > Limnocylindria > Limnocylindrales > CSP1-4 > JACDAV01. The sequence goes on from JBBDZZ010000048.1 coordinate 29,360, forward strand.
TCAGGACCGCCTCGGTCTGCTTGAACTCGGCGAGCTTCGCCTCGAGCTCCTCGTGGAGCGTCATCGTCCCGGCGATCGTCCGGACGGCGCCGGAGCCCGCCCCGTACACGCCCACCGCGTCGAGGGCCGCCTTGCGCAGCCGCGGGTGGTGGGTGAGGCCCAGGTAGTCGTTCGACGCCAGGCTGATCACCCGGCGGTCGTCGACCGATACGATCGGGCCCTGGGCGGACGACATCACGCGGAGCGGCCGGAACAGGTGGCGCTCGCGGAGCGCGTCGAGCTCATCGCCGAGGAATGCGAGCGGATTCGGTCTGGTTATCTTTGCCATTACGCGCGCCAATCCATGATCACCTTGCCCGAGTCGCCGGACCGCGCCGCGGCGAACGCGGCCTCGTGCTCCCGGTACGAGAACCGGTGGGTGATCGCGGGACGGATGTCGAGCCCCGACTGGAGCATGACGCTCATCTTGTACCAGGTCTCGTACATCTCGCGACCGTAGATGCCCCGGAGCGTGAGCATCTTGAAGACGATCGCGTTGACGTCGAGCGAGATCTCGGCGGTCGGGATGCCGAGGATCGCCACGCCGCCGCCGTGGGCCATGTTGTCGATCGCGGAGCGGAGGGCGGCCGCGTTCCCGGACATCTCGAGGGCCACGTCGAACCCCTCGACCATCCCGAGCTCGCGCTGGACGTCGTGGAGATCGCGTTCCCCTGGGTCGACGGCGACCGTCGCGCCCATCTTCGTCGCCAGGTTCCGCCGGTAGGCGTTCGGCTCGGATACGACCACATACCGTGCGCCCGCATGCTTCGCGACGGCCGTCGCCATGAGCCCGATCGGGCCGGCGCCGCAGACGAGCACGTCCTCGCCCAGGACGTTGAACGCGAGAGCCGTGTGAACCGCGTTGCCGAACGGATCGAAGATCGCGGCGACTTCGTCATCGATGCCGGGCCAGTGATGCCAGATGTTCGTCATCGGCAGCACGACGTACTCGGCAAATGCGCCGTCGCGGCCGACGCCCAGGCCGATCGTGTTCGCGCACAGGTGGCGCCGGCCGGCCAGGCAGTGACGGCACCGGCCGCAGGTGACGTGACCCTCGCCGCTCACGATCTCCCCGGGATGGAAGTCGGCCACGTTCGAGCCGACCCCGACGATGTCGCCGACGAACTCGTGACCCAAGATGAGCGGCGGCTTGATCGCCTTGGCCGCCCAGGGGTCCCACGATTCGATGTGGAGGTCCGTCCCGCAGATCCCGGTCTTGCGGACGCGGACGAGGACGTCGTTGATCCCGATCGACGGGCGCGGGACCTCTCGGAGCTCGAGCCCCGGCCCCGCCTTGGTCTTCACGAGGGCCTGCATCGTCTTCGTGTCAGGCGTCGCGCGGATCCTCCATCCAGTCGACGACCGGATTGTCCAGCGAACCGATCCCCTCGATCTCGCACCGGACGCGATCCCCCGGCTCGAGGAAGACCGGCGGATTGCGGAAGACCCCAACGCCGGAGGGAGTTCCGGTCGCGATGAGGTCGCCGGGATCGAGGGTGATCGCGTTGCTGATGTAAGCGATCAGCTCCGGGATGGACCAGATCATGTCGGCGGTCGTGCCGTCCTGCATGAGCTGCTCCTCGCCGTCGGGCGTGATCCGCCAGCTCCGGAGGCGGAGGCCGGCGGCCGGATCGAGCTTGTCGGCAGTCACGAAGTCGGGGCCAATCGGCAGGAATGTGTCGCTGCCCTTCGCCCGGATCCACTGGCCGTCGCCCTTTTCACCCTCGTGGAGCGCGGCCGGGATGCCCTGCCAGTCGCGGGCGCTGACGTCGTTGACGACGACGTAGCCGGCGACGTGGTCCATGGCGTTCATTACCTTGACGCGGCGGGCTGTCTTGCCGATGACGACGCCGAGCTCGACCTCCAGGTCGAGGGCATGGGTGCCTTCCGGCCGGACAATCGGCTCGCCGGAGGCAATCACGGCGTTGGCGAACTTCGCAAAGAGGAGCGGACGGTCGGGACCGGCGCGGCCGCCCTCGGCGACGTGCTCCTTGTAGTTCAGCCCGACGCAGACGATCTTGCGGGGCAGCTGCACGCCGTACCCCTTCGCTAGCTCGCCGACGGCGAGGGAGCCGCGCTGGTACTGGGCGCGGCGGACCCGCTCGGCGTGGCGGACCCGCTGGGGCCCGGCGTCGGCGTGGGTGCCGCGCATTGCGGCTCCCCGTTCGTTCGCTCGCCCTCCGTCCGCCAGAACTCGTAGATCAGGTCCGCGTCGAGCGTCTGGAGCGGCAGCACTCGATCCCAGACGATGGCAGCGTACGGCCAGGCCATGTCGTCGAACCGGGCGATGACCGGCGTCTGGCCGCCCGGCGGGATGTTGCAGATGGGACTGTCCGGAAAGTTGCGATAGAGCTCGCGGAGCGCGTCCTGCCCCGCATCGGTGACCGCCTCGGAGCCATCGCCGCCGCGGTAGAGCACGACGATCGCGCCGTGCTCCAGGTTGTGGACCCAGCCCTGCGGCGGCGCGTAATCGTCCGGGCCGTAGACCCGCGAGGGGATGGGACCGCCCGGTGCCTGGAGGTGGGCCCCGCTGGCCGGCGGGCAGAGCGTGTACCGCGCGGGGTTGCCCGGGTCGTGTCCGATGCCCATGTCGCGCTGGACGTAGCCGAGCCTGGGCGACTGACCGGGCGCCGGCTCCGGTGTGGGCTCGGGCACCCAGATTCGGCCGCACGAATAGGTCTTGGCTGTCGCGCCAAGCACGAGAAAGGCGAATACCAGACCGACGGCGGCGACTGCTGCGAGGCCCACGATCGGGCCACGATGGCGCTCGAAGAACGACCTCCGGCCGTAGCCCGTTCGGGCCCGCTCGCGGCGTCCGGCTCGGGTCGATGGGGTGCGGCCGGTGACAGACGTGCCACTCTGGCCCCCGGCCGGGACCGCCGGCCCGCCCGCGGCGCGCGCCGCGCGGCGTGAAGGTTTGCTCAACTGAATACCTTTCGGGTCATTGGTGGGAGAGGGTACCTGCGCGCGCCGCGGCGCGCACGAATCAGGGCTCGGTCAGGTAGCCGCGGACGTCGGGCCGGAGCAGCCCGTAAAGCAGCACGGCCGCGACGCCGGCCACGACGGCCGCCTGCATCACGAGCCCGCCGAGCAGCAGCACTGGGACGACGGGCACGGTCAGGCTGGCGAGTCCGAGGGCGAAGCCGCGGCCCGCCTGCTTGCGCTGGAGGACGAGGGTCAACGTGAAGATCGTGTACGCGAGAAGCGTCATCACGACGACGCCGGTGAACGTGATCGGCGCGCCGATCGCGAGGTCGACGACCGCCGGCAGGGCGGCCCCGATGACGGCCAGGATGAGTAGCCCGTAGAGGAGGAAGAGGCGGATGCCGAGCGGCATCGCCCGAAGGCGGGCGAACATGGGCCGCCGATTGTAGCGCCACGGACGTCGTGACCTCCGCTGCGGGCAGAGCGAATTCCCGATTGGGTATTGACTTCCGGGCAACGCCCCGCCTACAGTCCCTAAACCGGTTTGCTAAACCGGTTTGCCAGATCCATCGCGGCTCCCCGGCGGGGTGCCGCGCGATCGATCCGAGCGGGGTGGCGCGAGCCGCCGGAGGACGCGAGGAGCGGAGTGGACCAGATCGCCCGGCGGCCGCGCATCGCCGACGTTGCCCGAGAGGCGGGCGTGTCGAAGACTGCGGTGTCGTTCGCATTCAATAGCCCGGAGCGGCTGAGCGCGGAGACCGCGACCCGAATCCGGGTAGTAGCGGACTCGCTCGGCTACCGACCGCACCCGGTCGCCCGGATGTTGACCCAGCGGCAGACGTTGACGATCGGCGTGCTCACGCCCCAGGCCCTGGCGGTCATCTTCTCGAACCCGTTCTTCGGAGCGTTCAACGAAGGGGTTGCGCTGGCCGCCGAGGAGTTCGGCTACGGCCTCCACTTCATCTCGCCGCTGCACGGCTCGCTCGCCCGGGCGATCGGCCGGGCGACGGTGGACGGTGTCATCGCCGTCGGGCTGTCCGAAGGCCATCCGGAGGTCGACCAGATCCGGCGGGCCGGGGTGCCGATCGTGCTGGTCGACTCGACCGCGCTGCCGGACCATCCCTCGGTCGAGATCGACGACGAGGGCGGCGCACGCGCCGCGGCGGACCACCTGCTCGGGCTGGGCCATCGGGACTTTCTCGTGATTGGCGTCGAGCCGCCGCAGTCGGCGACGCAGGTCGATCCGGAAGGGGTCACGGGCCGTCGTCTGCGCGGATACCGGGCCGCGTTGGCGGCAGCCGGGATCGAGCTGGGCGACGACCGGGTGGTCGTCGGCCCGGCCAGCGTCGAGGGCGGGGTAGCGGCGCTCCACCGGGCGTGGGACGACGGCCTGCGGCCGACGGCTGTCCTGGCGATGAGCGATGCGATGGCGATCGGCGCGATGCGGGCCATCCGCGAACTGCGGCTCGCCGTGCCCGCGGACGTCAGCGTCGTCGGTTTCGACGACATCGACCTCGCTACTCACACCGACCCGCCCCTGACCACCGTCCATCAGCCGATCCGGCGGAAGGGCGAGGAGGCGGTCCGGTTGCTCCTTTCGATCATCGACACACACGACGTCACGAAACCGGAGCATCGACGGCTCGAAACGCGGCTCATTGTCCGCGGCTCGACCGGCCACCCGCCCATCGGGCCGGTGTTTCGCACCGCCTGACGCGACCCGAGCAAGCTTCGGGCACCGCAC
>JBBDZZ010000049.1:0-5256 GCA_040899885.1 Chloroflexota bacterium
CCGCTTCGCGGGCGAGATCGTCCAGACGGCCGCCACCGTCGTCGGCGCGGCGGCGGCCCTTCAGCGGTCGTCGGCCGAGGCCGCCAGCGCACTTCTCGGGCCCGACGGCGCGGCCGGCATGATGACCGCCGGCGGCCCAGACGCCGGCATCCGCGCCCCGACCGGCTTCCGCACGCCGTTCCGCTTCGCGTCCGACGACCTTCTGCTGGTCGTCGACCAGCGCCGGCTGCCCGAGGAGCTTGTCGAGATCGAGATCCGGTCCGCCCCGGACGCGACCTGGGCAATTCGCCAGATGGTCGTCCGCGGTGCGCCGGCGATCGGCCAGGTAGCGGCATTCGGGCTCGCTCTCACGGCCGGGCTCGCCCGCGACATGAAGCCGTACGCTCGTCGGGCGACGCTCCTCGGCGCGGCAAGGGCCCTGAAGAACTCCCGCCCCACGGCCGTCAACCTGCGCTGGGCGATCGACCGGCTGCTCGCCCGCTACGAAGCCTGGGGCGAGCTCTCCCCTGATGGGGACGCGATTGCCGCCGCCCTTCGCGACGAAGCGGACCAGATCGCCGAGGAGGCGACCACGGACCACGGCCGCCTCGCGGATTTCGGCCTCGCCGAACTTCCGATTCCGGAAGATCGCCCGGTCCGGCTGCTGACCCACTGCAACACCGGGCCCCTCGCCTGCGGCCAGTTCGGCACCGCACTCGGCATCGTCCAGGCGGCCCATAACGCGGAGCGCCTGGTCCACGTATGGGTCGACGAGACCCGACCATACCTCCAGGGTGCGCGACTCACCGCCTGGGAGCTGGCCCAGGCCGGGGTCCCCCACACGCTCATCGCCGACGTCGCGGCCGGCCATCTCATCGCCACCGGCCAGGTCGACGCGATTCTCGTGGGAGCGGACAGGATCGCGGCCAACGGCGATACGGCCAACAAGATCGGGACGTACCCCCTGGCCGTCGTCGCGGCCCGTCACGGAGTCCCGTTCCTCGTCTGCGCACCGCTCAGCTCCGTCGATCCCGAGGCGCCGGACGGCGCGGCCATCCCGATCGAGGAGCGCAAGGCGGAGGAGATCCTGTACGTCCGGGGCCAGGCGATCGCCCCTCCCGGGACCGGGGCATTCAACCCGGCATTCGACGTCACGCCGGCGGAGCTGATCACCGCGATCGTCACCGAGGAGGGCGTGCTGCGGCGGCCGTTCGGCCCGGCGATCGAATCGGCGCTCGAGCGTTCCCGGATGCGGCGGGCGGCAATCGCGCGCGCGAACGCCGAGGCGAAGTGGGCGGCCGACGAGCAAGCAAGGATCGGCGCCTGATGGCGGCGGTCGCGATCCCGCGCCGGGAACGGGCAGTCGAGGCGCGCACGACGACGGACCGGTCGCTCCTCCGTGACTTCCTCGAGCGGGACCGCCTCTTTGCGGCGTACGCGATCTGCGATCTCGAGGACCGGGAGTTCGCGAGAACCCGCTGGGGAGTGGCGTACGCGGGTGGCGAGGTCGTGGCGATCGGGATGGAGTATTCGGGGCTCACGCCGCAGCCGCTGTTCGTCCTCGGCCGGACCGACGGGATCGACGCGGTCCTGCGCGACGTCCTTCGGCCCCGGGCCGCGTACGTGGCGGCGCGGGTGGAAGCGATGCCCGCCGTCGAGGCGCATTACCGGGTCGATCCGGGGCCCCAGATGGTCCGGATGTCGGTCGATCGGGCGACGTTCCGGCCGTTCGCGGCGAACGCGTCTCGCCTCGTGCCCGTCGAAAGCGGCGAGGTGAACCGCCTCTACCAGCTCGGGTTCGCCTCGTGGCTGCCGGCGTCGGCGATCGGCGAGGGCGTCTACTACGGCATCCGGGTCGGTGGCCGGCTGATCGCGGCGGCCGGCACCCACGTCATCTCCCCGGCCGCGCGACTCGGCGTCGTCGGGAACGTCTTCACCCACATTGACCATCGCGGGCGTGGGTACGCGACCGCCGTCACGGGCGCCGTGACCGCGGAGCTGCTGCGCACCTGCGACGAGGTCGTCCTCAACGTCCGCGCCGACAACCCGCCGGCTCTCCAAGCGTACCGGAGACTAGGCTATGCCGAGCTCGTCCGGTTCGAGGAGCGCCTCGTCCACCGGCTCGGCACGCCGTGGTCGCAGATCGCGGCCCCGCTCCGCCGGCTGCTCACGTCCCGCAAGGAGAACCGAATTCGATGACCACACCTGCCGCCGGTGCTCGGACGGCCCCGGCTCGGGCCGGGCTGCCCGCTCACGACGTGACCGATATGGGCCTCGCGTCCGAGGGCGTCCGGAGGATCGAATGGGCCGAGCGCGAAATGCCGGTCCTGCGACTGATCCGCGAGCGGTTCGAGCGTGAGCGGCCGCTCGACGGGCTACGAATCGGCGCCTGCCTCCACGTCACCACGGAGACGGCGAACCTCATGCGGACGCTCAAGGCCGGGGGCGCGCAGGTCGTGCTCGCGGCCTCGAACCCGCTGTCGACGAAGGACGACGTCGCGGCCGCGCTCGTCACCGAGTACGGGATCTCGACGTTCGCCCGGCGCGGCGAGGACCGCGACACGTACTATGCCCACCTCAACGCTGTCGCCGACACCCGGCCGCAGATCACGATGGACGACGGCTGTGACCTCGTCTCGCTCCTTCACAGCGAGCGCCCCGACCAGGTCGGCGACGTCCTCGCCGGGACCGAGGAGACGACCACCGGGGTCATCCGGCTCAAGGCGATGGCCGCCGACGGCGCGCTCCGATTCCCGGTCGTCGCGGTCAACGAGGCGCAGACGAAGCACCTGTTCGACAACCGCTACGGAACCGGCCAGTCGACGCTCGACGGGATCATCCGGGCGACGAACCTGCTGATCGCCGGCCGGAACGTCGTCATCGCCGGCTACGGCTGGGTCGGCAAGGGCATCGCGTCGCGGATGGACGGCCACGGCGCCCACGTCGCGATCATCGAGGTCGATCCGGTCCGTGCGCTCGAGGCGTTGATGGACGGGTTCGCGGTCATGACCGCGGCCCAGGCCGCCCCGTGGGCGGACCTGTTCATCACGGCGACCGGCAACGTCAACGTGTTCCGCCGGGAACACTTCGCCGCGATGAAGGACGGCGCGGTCATGGCCAATTCCGGGCACTTCGACGCGGAGCTCGACCTCAAGGCGCTGCGCGAGATGGCCGAGGGTCACGTCCGCGAGGTCCGCGAGAACGTCCAGGAGTTCGATCTGGGCGGCAAGCGGGTCCACCTCATCGCCGAGGGACGCCTCGTCAACCTCGGCGCAGCCGAGGGCCACCCGGCGGCGGTGATGGACATGAGCTTCGCCAACCAGGCGTTGTCCGCGGAGTACGTCGCGCTCCACCACGGCGAGCTCGAGAACAAGGTCTACGTCGTGCCGGAGGCGATCGACGCGGAGGTGGCCCGGCTGAAGCTCGCGGCGATGGGCATCGAGCTCGACGCGATGACGCCTGAGCAGAAGGCCTACGTCACGTCCTGGCAGCACGGCACGTGAGGGGGCAAGCTCCACGATCTGCGGATGCTCGCTCTCCGAGGTCGGAGGCGGAGCTCCGTGACGCCATCCGCCCGAGGATTCCGTACGGGAGCTGGCGCTCGCCGTTTCCGATCGAGCTGCTCGTCGCCGGGCGGGTCGGCCTCCGCGAGTCGCGCTTCGACACGGATGGGAAGTCCCTGGTTTGGCTCGAGAGCCGGCCCGAGGAGGACGGCCGCCAGGTGCTCGTCCGCTGGACGCCCGATGCGAAGGGCGGCGGGACGGCCCGCGACATCAGCCCGGCCGGGATGAACGTCCGCGACCGCGTCCACGAGTACGGGGGCGCCTCGTACCTCGTCGCCGGCGACCTCGTCCTGGTTTCCGACTTCGCCACCGGCCGCCTCCATCGCGTGGTAGCGGACCGGACGAGCGAGCCGATCACGCCCGAGGGCGCGTTCCGCTACGCCGACTACGAGCTCGACGAGCCGCGAGGACGGGTCATCGCAGTCCGCGAGGACCATTCCGGGTCCGGCGAGGCGGTCAACACGCTCGTGTCGATCCCGCTCGATGGCTCGGGTGGCGTGAAGGTCCTCACGGGGGGGCGCACGTTCTATTCCTCGCCGCGGCAGTCGCCCGACGGAGGCAAGCTCGCGTTCCTCGCGTGGGATCACCCGAACCTGCCGTGGGACGGGACAGAGCTGTTCGTCGCGCCAGTCGCCGCCGACGGATCGCTCGGCCGGCCGGAGCGCGTTGCGGGCTCCGCGGCCGACTGGATCGCCCAGCCCGTGTGGTCGCCCTCGGGTGTCCTCCATTTCGTCGCCGAGCCCAACGGCTGGATGAACCTCTACCGCCTCAGCGAGCGCGGGCTCGAGCCGGTGACCCGTCTCGAGGCGGAGTTCGCCTTCCCGGACTGGGTATTCGGGCTTCGGAACTACGCCTTCGCGCCGGACGGCACGATCCTCGCGATCGGTCGGAGCGATGGCGCCGACCGCCTGTACCGCATCCCGCCGAACGGTTCGGCGGTCCCGCTCGACCTGCCGTTCACGGAGATCCTCGACGTGGATGTCGCGGGCGAACGAGTGGTGTTCGGTGGCGCCGGCCCGCGCAGCTTCAATGCGATCATGCTGCTCGACCTCGCCAAGGGCAGCCCCGCGACCATCCGTCTGTCCTCGACGGCCGACGTCGAGCCGGACGAGATCGCCGTTCCGGAGCCGATCGAGTTCCCCACGACCGGCGGGCTGACCGCCCACGGCCTGTTCTACCGTCCGACGAACTCTGCCTTCGAGGGTCCCGCCGGCGAGCGGCCGCCGCTCATCGTCACGAGCCACGGCGGCCCGACCGCCCAGGCGTTCGGCGCGCTGTATATCGAGACCCAGATGTTCACGAGCCGTGGCTTCGCGGTGCTCGACGTCGACTACGGCGGGAGCACCGGGTACGGGAAGGAGTACCGCAAGCGGCTGGAGGGGGAGTGGGGCGTCGTCGACGTCGACGACTGCGTCAACGGCGCGCGCTGGCTCGCGGAGCGCGGCGACGTCGACGGCGAGCGGCTGTCGATCCGTGGCGGCAGCGCGAGCGGGTACACGACCCTCTCCGCGCTCGCGTTTCGGGACGCCTTCGCCGCCGGGGTCAGCTACTTCGGGATCGGCGATCTCCTGGCGTTCGCCAAGGAGACCCACAAGTTCGAGTCGCGCTATCTCGACCGGCTCCTCGGACCGCTCCCCGAGGCCACCGAGATCTACCGGCAGCGGTCGCCCAACAACTTCGCGGGCCAGATCACGGCGGCCGTCCTCATCCTCCA
>JBBDZZ010000050.1:0-5152 GCA_040899885.1 Chloroflexota bacterium
GGCCGGCGCGGCCAGCCCGAGCGCGCCCGCGACGACGAGCGCCCGGAGCTCCCGGGCAGCGACGATCAGGCCGTGCTGGGACACCGGTCGGATCAGCGTCAGCAGGATCCCGACGACCGCCCCGGCCGTGGCCGCGGCGACGGCCGTGCCCGTGTCGACGACCCCCAGCGCGAGGCCTGCCCCGCCCAGGCCAACGAGCGTCGCTCCGGGAAACGCCGCCGGCAGGTTCGGCATCAGCGCCACGAGGCACAGGAGGAGGCCCGCGATCGAGCCGATCATGAGAAACAGCCGGGCGAACTCGGTGCCGGAGATCGCCCCGCCGGCCACGACGAACGAGCTGTCCGGGCCGATCGTCGCCGCCGTGGCGATCGCCAGGGCGAGGCCGGCGAAACCGAAGCCTGCGGACCACCGCGGGTACGGACGGGTCAGCAACGAGAGCCCGCCGACGATGAACGTCACCAGCAGGAACGGCAGCAGGCTCACCGGTTCGGTCGGCGGCCCCAGCGACCCGGCAGCGAGCGACGGCCGGCGCTCCGCGGGCCGAACCGGGGGACGGCCTCGTCGGCGCCCGGGTCGCCGGCATCGCCCGTCGACGAGTCTGGTCCTGGCCGCGGCCCGGCCGCGGGCCGGACGGCCGTAGACGGCTCGAGGCCGCTCCCGCTCCGCACGGCGTTCGCCGCCAGGGTCGCCGCCGCGCCCGCCACCACCACCGTCAGGCCGGCGGTCACGATCTGCTCGAGCCCCGAAGGGGAGCCGGCGAGGCCCACCCGGACGAGCTGCGCGGCGAGGACCGCGAGCACGAGCCCCGTCCCGAGCCTGAGGACGTCACGCCCGGCGAAGATCGGCCCGATCGCGAGGGCGCCCGTCGCAAACCCGGCGGCGAGTGCCTCGCGCGGGGCGATGACCGCGCGCTCCGCTCCGACGAGCACCTCGGCCGCCGGCCCGGGCGCGACGATGCCGATCGCTCCGAAGCCCGCGACGGCGGCTGCCGTCGCGAGGAGCGCCTCGACCGGCCAGCCCAGACGCGACCCGCGGGTGGCCGGCTGGCCGCGGACCGCCACCCACAGGAGGAACCCGCCGAGGATCGCGCCGACGAGCCTCGCGGCCAGCGGCAGGATGTCCGGCAGCGGATCGGCCACGAGCGGGGCCGCGACGGCGGCGAGCGTCAGCCCCACGATCGCGGGCCGCGACTCCCGCGACGAGACCGCGACGACGCCGCCTGCCACGACCACGATCGCGGCGGCCGCGAGCAGCAGGTTCACGGCGCCGAGGTCTGCAGCTCCGGGTGGGTGGGCGTCGGGAGGATGCCGAACGCGTCGAACGGCCAGTAGCGGAGCCAGGCCCGGCCGATGACGTCGCCGTTCTGGATCGGCCCGAACGTCCGCGAGTCGGAGGACTTCGCCCGATGGTCGCCCATGACGAACAGCTCGCCGCCGGGGATCTCCCAGCGCGGTGGGTCCGTGGCTGTGTCGGTCGGCTGCGGCGCGCCGTCCTCGGCGTACACGTACGGTTCGTTGAGCTGGACGTCGTTGATGTAGACGAACCCATCGTCCTTGATCTCGACCGTGTCGCCGCCGATCCCGATGACCCGCTTGATGAACGGGGTCCCGTCCGGCTGGATCCAGTCGGCCGGCGGGTTGAACACCACGATGTCGCCGTGCTTGTACGTGTCGAAGCGGGGGGTCAGCTTGTCGACGAGGACGTACTGGTCCGGCTCGAGTGTGCGCTCCATCGACTGTTGCTCGACCCGGTACGGCTGGGCGATGAAGGTCTGGATGACGAGGAAGATGATCAGGGTCAAGACAAGTGTCTCGACCACCTCGAAGAGACACCCGAGCGCAGGGCGTTTGCTCACAAGTAGGGGAGTATAGGGGCTGTGATAACGTGCCGCCCCGTGACCAAAAGGCCCGGGCGCTGAGGGTGCGCCGCCGCGTCATCTCCCTCGGCAGCCTTCTCCTCGCGGTCGTCGCCCTCGGCTTCGTGCTGGTCAACGCGACCCTCGTGGACCGGCGCGCTCCGAGCGTGACCGGGATCTCCCTGAGCGCCGCCGCCGACGGCAGCGGGCGACTCGCCCACACGGTCACGTCGATCGACATCGAGTTCAGCGAGCCGGTCAAGACGGGATCGGTAGAGCGGCGCCTCGGGATCGTCCCGTACGTGCCCGGCGCCATCTCGTGGAATGGCTCGATCGCGATCTTCACCCCCTCCCAGAAGCTGCCCCAGGCAACGGCTTTCACGGTCCGGATCGCCGCGGGCTTCGAGGACCTCGCCGGCAACGCGGCGACGGCGGGCGTCGAATGGCAGTTCAGCACGGTCGGTCCCCCGGCGGTCGTGTCGACCGACCCGCTCGACGGGGCCGCGGACGTCCCGGTCGACGCCACCGTCACGATCACGTTCGACCGGCTGATGGATACGCAGGCTGTCGAGTCGGCCATTCGGGTCGAGCCCGCAGTCGAGCTCCGCCCGGCCTGGAGCGGGCAGACGCTGGCACTCACGTTTGTGAATCCACTCCAGTTCGCGACGACGTATACGGTCACGATCGCGACGGGTGCCGCCGACACCGCCGGCAGCCGTCTCTTGACCCGGTTCGAGACCCGCTTTGCGACCGTCTCCGCTGGCCTCGGCGTCGAGCGAACCGTGCCCGCGGACGGAGTGGCGGGGATCGGCGTTCAGACCCCGATCGCGGTCGTCTTCGACGGCCCGCTCGACCCCGCGACGATCGGGGAGGCGCTCCAGATCACGCCGCCCGTCCCCGGCACCATCGAGGCGATCGCGTTGCCCTCCGACGCCGATCCGAGGCCCGCGCCGGACGCGCCCCGGCGGCCCGCCACTGTCCTCGTCTTCCGGCCCTCCGACGCGCTCGCGTCCCACACCACCTACAGCGTTTCGCTCGCGCCGGTCGTCACGCGGCTGGACGCCCCGGGTGAGGTCGCGGCCGGGCGGACATGGACGTTCACGACCGGCCAGCCGGCCCTCTCCGGCCAGAACCAGATCGCGTTCCTGTCGGCGCGGAGTGGCAGTCGCAACGTCTGGCTCATGAACCCCGACGGCTCGAATCCCCGGCAGCTCACCACGGAGCTCGTGCCCGTAGCCGGCTTCGACGTGTCCGGGGACGGGGATAGGGTCGCCTGGTCGGCCGGCGGCACGATCCGCACGATGCGGATGGACGGCGGCGACGTCCAGACACTGACCGAAGCGAACGCGTTCGAGTACGCGCCGAGGTTCAGCCCGGACCAGCGCTCGCTCCTCGTGGGACGACGCGACGGCGCAGGAGTGGACCTCGGCTACTGGCTCGTCCCGCTCGACGCGACGGCCGGAGGCGAGCGGCAGCTTCTCGCCGGCGGAGCCCCACCGCTCGGGTCGACGCTGCTTGAGGGAGACGCGGTCAACGCGACCGAGCGGGCCCTTCCGTGGGCCGCCCAGGCCGCCTTCGAGCCGGCCGGCCGGCGGCTGCTCATCACGACCGCTCCGGGCAATGTGCAGCTTGTCGACCTGGACCCGGACGTACCGGAGCTGGCGGTCGTCGACACCGGCATCGTGGCCGCCGCCGGTCCAGCCTGGTCGCCGGCGGAAGGCCGGTTCATCGTCGCTGGCCGGCAGGGCGGCCAGTCCACGGATGGGATCTACGCGGTCGGCGTGGACGGGACCGCGGTCCGGCTCGTGCCAGGTGGCGGTTCCGTGGCCGTCGCGCCGGACGGTCTTCTGGCGTTCCTCGTTTCGGACTCGTCGGGTGCGGCCCGCCTCGCCATCGCCCGATCGACCGACGCTCAGCCGCGGGTTCTCACTCCCGCGGGTGACCTGTTATCGGATCGATCGCCTGCCTTCGCCCCGGATGGCCGGTCGATCCTGTTTGCCCGCGTGCGCGGCGACGAGACCGTCGTCTCCGCGGGGATCTGGGTGATCGACCCGGCAACGAGCCGGCGGTCGCCACTCACGACGGACGGAGGCTATCCGCGCTGGCTTCCGTGACCCGCGATTCCACACGGGCGTGGAATGCATAACTGCGGGTCCGGATGCGTTTGACCCGCGATCCGAGCGCTTGTTACACTCCGCCCGCCTGAAAGGTTCCAGTCCCGAAATGTGATCGCGGGACTCCCTGCCCGGTTCGATCGATCTCCCCGGAGCCCGCCCGTGGCCCGCATGCGCCGCGGCGCCCGGAGGCCCGCCCACAGCCCGAGATTCCCGCACGGAGGACCCTCAGACCCTGATGGACGCCGACCAGCTCCAGTTGATCATCCCCCTGGCCGGCCTCGCGGCGGTCCTGTTCGCGATCTACCTCGCCCGTGACGTGCTTTCGCGCGACCAGGGCACGAAGGAGATGCAGGACGTCGCCGGGACGATCTTCGAGGGGGCCGTCGCGTTCATCCGCCGCCAGTACTCGACGATCGGGCTGCTCGCCCTCGTTGGGGCCGTCGTCATCGGGGCGGTGATCACGGTGTTCGAGACGCGGGACGTCGCGGACACGAACGTGTTCGGGTTCGATCTCGGATGGCGGACGGCCGTCGCGTTCCTCGTCGGCGCGGCTTGCTCGATGGCATCCGGGATCATCGGCATGTACATCAGCGTTCGGTCGAACGTGCGGACCGCGGCGGCGGCACGCCGGAGCATTGTCGAGGCCGTCCAGGTGGCGATGCGCGGCGGGGCGGTGTCCGGCTTCCTCGTCGTCGCGCTGTCGCTCCTCGGCGTGTGGGGGATCTTCGCGGCATACGGCGGGCTCGGCAGCGCCGAGTCGCTCCACGACGCACCCTTCCTCATCGTCGGGTTCGGATTCGGCGCGTCGTTCGTCGCCCTCTTCGCCCAGCTCGGCGGCGGGATCTACACGAAGGCCGCGGACGTCGGCTCGGATCTCGTCGGCAAGGTCGAGAAGGGCATCCCGGAGGACGATCCGCGCAACGCGGCCGTCGTGGCCGATCTCGTCGGCGACAACGTCGGCGACTGCGCGGGCCGTGGTGCGGACCTGTTCGAGTCGACGGCGGCCGAGAACATCGGCGCGATGATCCTCGGCGTCGGCGTGTTCACGATCGCCCGCGACAGCGGCTGGCCGAACCCGGAGGCGTGGATTTTCTTCCCGCTCGTCATCCGGGGTTTCGGTCTCTTTGCGACCATGGTCGCGATGTTCGTCCCACAAACCAGCATCGCGATGGAAACGATC
>JBBDZZ010000051.1:0-5145 GCA_040899885.1 Chloroflexota bacterium
GGAGGAACGCCTCCTCGATCGCCCGGGACTGGGCGTTCATCCGGTACATCACCGCGACGTCCTGGTAGCGGAAGACGCCGTCCTCGTCGTCCGCCCGGCGGGTCAGCGCAGAACCACGTCCGCCGGCGAGCCCCTCGACCTGGCGGGCGATCCACTCGGCCTCCTCCTCCTCGTTGTACGCCTCAAAGCGCTGGATCGGCTTGCCGCCCGCCTGGTCGGTCCAGAGCTTCTTGTCGGTCCGTTCGGTATTGCGCGAGACGACCGCGTGCGCGGCATCGAGGATGAGCTGGGTGGAGCGGTAGTTCCGTTCGAGCTTGACGACGGCCGCGGCCGGCCAGTCGCGCTCGAAGTCGAGGATGTTCCGGAGGTCCGCCCCGCGCCAGCGGTAGATCGACTGGTCGTCGTCGCCGACGACGGCGAGGTTGCCGTGCTTCGCGGCCAGCGCTCGAACCCACAGGTACTGCGGGCGGTTCGTGTCCTGGTACTCGTCGACATGGAGATAAAGCCATCGATCCTGGTAGCGGCCGAGGACCGCGGGGGCTTCCTGGAACAGCCGGACAGCCTCGAGAAGAAGATCGTCGAAGTCGAGCGCGCCGACCTTCCGTAGCCGCTCCTGGTACTTCACCGCGAGCCGGGCGACGATCCGCTCGTGGCGGTTGACGGCGTTTTCTTCGAGGAACGTCGGGTCGAGCATCTCGTTCTTCGCCCGGCTGATCGCGCCGAGCACGGCCGAGGGCCGGAACTCGCCGGTCAGCGGCAGGTCCTCCTCGCGCAGGATCTGCTTCATCAGCGCGCCCTGGTCGTCCGTGTCGTAGATGACGAACCGACGGCTGATCCCGATCGCCTCCCCGTCCCGCCGGAGGACGCGAGCACAGATCGCGTGGAACGTGCCGGCCTGGACGTCCCGGCCGGCCTCCCCGACGAGGGCGATGATCCGGTCGCGGAGCTCGCCCGCGGCGCGATTCGTGAACGTGACCGCGAGGATCTGCCACGGCCGGACGCCTTTGACCCCGATGAGGTAGGCGATTCGGTGGGCGAGCACGCGGGTCTTGCCACTGCCGGCGCCGGCGAGGATGAGAAGTGGCCCCTCGGTCGTCGTGACCGCCCGGGCCTGCTCCGGGTTGAGGGCCCCGACGATCGCGGCGGCTCGCTCGGCGGCGGCTGCGGCGCGAGCGACGTCGGCGGCGGCTGCGGCCGCGGGATCCGGCGGGCGGGGCTCCTCGCCGGACGGGACGTCGCGCAACCACTCCGGCTCCGCGGGCGCGCCGGGAGTGCCGGTATCCAGCTCGGCGAAGACCGTCCCGGGGGCTTCCGCCGCGGCGTCCACGGCGCGGGTAGGCGACCGGCGTCGGGAGGTGGGACTCACGTGCGAATTGTAGGCGGGGTGGCTCTCCGGCGACTCGCGACGGAGTCCGCTCCGCGAGTCTCCGGAACGGGAATGGCCCGCCGTTCGTGGGCGGGCCATTCGTCGGGGCGGGCCGGCCGGAGGCCGGCGTCGTGGGCTCAGGGAGCGATCTGGTCGGCGGGCGGGGCGCTGATGTTCACCCCCTGGTCGTAGGTGAACTCGAACGTGCCGGCCAGGTTGCCCTGGGCGCCCATGTCCATTGCGAACGTGATCTTCGCCGGACGGAGATCGTTCTTCCGGGAGAAGATGTCAACCGAGAGGCTGCCCATGGTCGCGCCTTCGGCAAGCTCGCCCAGCTGGTCCGCGGTCATGGCGAGCTTCACGTGGTAGCAGTCCTGGTCGCCGCACCGCTCGTCGGCGAGCTTCTCGGGTGCGTTCGGCAGCCCGTCGATGGCCTTCCCGAGCTCCTCGATCGCCTTGGCCGGATCGGACGCTTCACTCGGCACGGTACCCGTCTCGGCCGAGGTCTTCGTGTACTTGCCGGTCGCGTCGCCCCCGACGAAAGCGGCGAGCGGACCCACGACCTGGAGGTAGAGGTTGCCGTCGGCAACGATCAGGTCAACCTTCGTCCCCATGATCGTCGGGGCATCGACCGTGACGCGGGTTTTCTTCGCCGGAATGTCGACGGCCGCGTCGACCTTCACCGAGGACAGGTCGATGGCGCCGGTGCCGGTCGCGTTGACCGAGCCGTTGAAGGTGCCCTTGACGGTGGCGGTCTTGACGGTCGCGAGCGACGTGACCGACTTGACGAGGATGTCCTTGGGGTCGGTCAGCGCGGGGGCCTGGGGCGTGCTGCTGCAGGCGATCACCGCCAGTGAGGCGGTCAGCGCGAGGAAGATGAGCAGACGGCGGGGCATGGTGACTCCAGCTAGGTTGAATGACGGCACAACAGAGTCGCCGGGCGGTGGCCGGGTGTCAACCGGTGCATTGTCTCGCGTTCCGGGTGGGGCTGCCGGATCGAGCGACTGCGCGGCCTGGAGCGTCGCCTCTTGGCAACGGCTACCAGCGGCCGGGAATCGAGGAGCCCGGGCCTCTGCGACCCGGGCTCGTTTCTCGATTGCGTTGGGACGGATTAGAAGTCCATCTCCCCGCCGCCACCACCGTGGCCGTGGGAACCGGCGCCGGCCTTCTCCTTCTCCGGGATGTCCGTGACGAGCGTCTCCGTCGTCAGGACGAGCGCCGCGATCGAGGCGGCGTTCTGGAGAGCGGATCGGGTGACCTTCGCCGCGTCGACGATGCCCTTGTCGAACATGTTGCCGTACTCGCCCTTCAGGGCGTCGAAGCCCTCGCCCTTCGGCAGGGTCTTGATCTTCTCGACCACGACCTCGCCGGGCTGGCCGGCGTTGTCGGCGATCTGCCGGGCGGGTGCCTCGAGGGCGCGCCGGATGATCTCGAGGCCGACCTTCTCGTCGCCTTCGAGCTTGAGCTTGTCGAGCGCGGGAGCGGCCTGCACGAGCGTCGTGCCGCCACCGGCGACGAGACCCTCCTCGACGGCCGCGCGGGTCGTCGAGAGCGCGTCTTCGATCCGGTGCTTCTTCTCCTTGAGCTCGACCTCCGTGGCCGCGCCCACCTTGATCACGGCGACGCCGCCGGACAGCTTGGCAAGGCGCTCCTGGAGCTTCTCCTTGTCATAGTCCGAGGTCGTGTCCTCGATCTGGGCCTTGATCTGGCTCATCCGGGCCTTGATCTGGTCCGGCTTGCCGGCGCCGTCGATGATCGTCGTGTCGTCCTTCGTGGCGACGACGCGGCGGGCGGACCCGAGGTCTTCGACCGTCACCGAGTCGAGCTTCCGCCCGATCTCCTCGCTGATGACCGTGCCGCCGGTCAGGACCGCGCCATCGCGGAGCATCTCCTTGCGGCGGTCGCCGAAGCCGGGCGCCTTGACGGCGAGGACCTGGACGGTGCCGCGGAGCTTGTTGACGACGAGCGTCGCCAGCGCCTCACCGTCGACGTCCTCGGCGATGATCAGCATCGGCTTGCCCTGCTGGACGCCCTTCTCGAGTGCCGGGAGCAGGTCCTGGACGCTCGAGATCTTCTTGTCCGTGATGAGGATGAGCGGGTTCTCGAGGACCGCCTCCATCCGATCGGGGTTGGTCACGAAGTACGGCGAGATGTAGCCGCGGTCGAACTGCATCCCCTCGACGTACTCGACCTCGAGGCCGAGCGACTGGCCCTCCTCGACGGTGATGACGCCGTCCTTGCCGACCTTGTCCATGACGTCGGCGATGATCTCGCCGACCTCCGGGTCTGCGGCACTGATCGCCGCGACGGCCGCAATCTGCTCGCGGTTGTCGACCGGGCGGGACTGCTTCTTGATCTCTTCGACGACGGCCGCGACGGCCTTCTCGATGCCGCGCTTGACGACCATCGGGTTTGCCCCGGCGGTCACGACGCGGAGGCCCTCGGCCACCTGGGCCTGGGCGAGCACGACGGCGGTCGTCGTGCCGTCACCGGCGACGTCGTCCGTCTTGGTCGCGACTTCCTTGAGGAGCTGGGCGCCCATGTTCTCGAACGGGTCATCGAGCTCGATCTCGCGGGCGATCGTGACACCGTCGTTGGTGATCGTCGGCGCACCGAACTTCTTGTCGAGGACGACGTTGCGGCCCTTCGGGCCGATCGTCACCTTGACCGCGTCGGCGAGCCGGTCCATTCCACGCTTGAGCGATCGACGAGCGACCTCGTCGAAGATCAACTGCTTAGCCAATGTGTCTGTTCCTCCGAAGTATCTGAGGGTTGGGAGACTCGACTCCGCGTCAGTCCTCGACGACCGCGAGGATGTCCTTCTGGCTGACGATGAGGAGCTCCTCCTCGTCGATCTTGAATTCGGTCCCGGCGTACTTCGCGTAGAGGACCTTCTGGCCGGCCTTGACGTCCATTGGGATCCGCTTGCCCTCGGTGTCGAACCCGCCCGGGCCGATCGCGAGGATGGTCCCCTCCTGCGGCTTCTCCTTGGCGGTGTCGGGCAACACGATGCCGGACTTCGTCATCTCCTCGCGGGGCGTCGGCTTGACGACGACCCGGTCCATCAATGGCCGGAGCTTGGTCTTGGAAGCGGTGGCGGTGGTCCTGGCTGCGGTGGCGGTGGCCAAGGTGCGTACCTCCTGTGACGGCCTGGTGCCGTCCAACTCGTCTGATTTCGGGCCTCTGGCAGCCCGGAGCCGCCCATACCCGTGCCAACTTGATCGAGCGCGTCGCGGCGGTCGCGATCCGTTCCTCTGGGCCGCTCGGGCCCCCTCCGGATCAGCGTTCCCGCGTCGCTTGGCACTCTCGATGTGAGAGTGCTAACAACAGTAGCGTGGCCGGTCGACGGCTGTCAAGCGCGGTCAGCCAGGATTTTGGTGCCGGGCAACAGCCAGCGCAGCCGAGCGCCGATCGCTCGGGAAAACCGCGTCGTATGTCTCGACGAGCCCCTCGCCGAAGACCTCGGCTGGGACGCCGCGCTGATCGGCGACCCAGCGGGCCGTGACCGCTACCCACTCCGGCTCGTTCCGCGCCCGGGGGGCTCCCGGCGGCGAGAGGAACGGCGAATCGGTCTCGACGAGCAGGCGGTCCGCCGGCACGAGCCGCGCGACGTCCGCCGACGCCTCCTCGCCGCGCCGGAACACGAGACCGGAGAAGCTGATCGCCGCCCCGAGGGCGAGCATCGCGTCGGCGTAGTCGACCGGCCCCGAGAACGAGTGGATGAGGACCGGCGGCGGCGGGCGGCCGAAGGCCCGCAACTCGGCCAGGAGCGCGTCCTG
>JBBDZZ010000052.1:0-1355 GCA_040899885.1 Chloroflexota bacterium
GAAGCTTCGCAAGCAGATGCAGGTCGAGCTGAAGCGGATCCAGCAGGAGGTCGGGTTCACGTTCATCTACGTGACCCACGACCAGGAAGAGGCGATGACGATGTCGGACCGGATCGCGGTGATGAACCGCGGCCGGTACGAGCAGCTGGGCGATCCGGAGAGCCTCTACGAGCGGCCGACGACGCGCTTCGTCGCCGGCTTCCTCGGGATCAGCAACCTCCTTCCCGGGACGATCGAGGGCACGGCCGGCTCGGACGACCGGTACGCCGTCCTGCGACTCGCGGACGACACGGCGGTGCGGGTCCCGCGCGGCCAGACGAACGGCCACGCGACAATCGAGATCGGCGTCCGTCCCGAGAAGATCCGAATGCACTCGGTCGACTCGCAGATCCCCGCTGCGTCAAACCAGCTTGCTGGGAGAGTCCGTGACGCGTCGTACCTCGGCGTCTCGACGCAATACATCGTCGAGACCCGTGACGGCAAGCTGGTCACCGTATACGAGCAGAACGTGGAGCGAACCGTCCATGGCTCGCTCCACCGTCCCGGAGAAGAGGTCCGGCTGAGCTGGTCACCGGACCACACGTTCGCGGTCCGGACCGAGCCGGGCCCTACGGAGGAGGCGCTCGCCGCGGGCTGACCGCAGCGGGCGCAGCAGAGGAGAGCAAATGAACGACCTGCGGAAGCACATCGTCCAGTCCGCGCTGACGAGGCGCCGATTCATCCAGGGCTCGGCGGTCGCCGGGTTCTCGGCGTTCCTCGCCGCCTGCACGGGCAGCGGGTCCGGCGGCTCGGCGTCGCCCAGTCAGTCGGCGGCCGCGGCATCGGCGACACCGGGCACCAGCGTGCCCCCCGCATCCCAAACCCCGACGGGCCCGCTCAGGTTCGCCAACTGGGACGCCTACATCGACGTCGAGGACGACGAGGTGACCTCGCCGACGCTCGTCGACTTCGAACAGGAGTACGGGGTCAAGGTCGAGTACGCGAACGCCCGGATCGAGGACAACGCGACGTTCGTCGCGACGATTCGGCCCCAGCTCCAGAGCGGCGTCGACACCGGCTGGGACATCATCGTCCTCACCGACTGGATGGCCGCGAAGATCGTCGAGGCCGGCTGGGCCGAGAAGATCGACCAGGCGAATGTGCCCGATGCACAGGCCAATCTCCGGGACGCGCTGAGGGGCCTCCCGTGGGACCCGAACCAGGACTACCACTACCCGTGGCAGTCCGGGGCCACCGGTGTCGGATACAACCGCAAGTCGACGGGCCGCGACCTCACGAAGATCGCCGATCTCTTCGACCCTGCGTTTGCCGGCAAGGTCACGCTCCTCAGCGACACCCGCGACCTCTTCCCGTTC
>JBBDZZ010000052.1:1455-5119 GCA_040899885.1 Chloroflexota bacterium
TTCTCAAGCTCGATCCGGAGCTCGAGGGCAACGAGCTGCTGTTCCCGCCGCAGGCGGTCACGGACAAGCAGCATCCCCAGCCGAACTGGGACGAGGCGACCGAGACGACGATCGACGAGCTCTACGCCGACCTCGCGGGGACCTGAGCCTGCCACCCGACTGACGCGACCGGGAAGGAGGGACCGTGGGCCACCGGCGCTGGCTGCTGCCGTGGCTCCTGATGGCACCTGGCCTCTTGTGGCTGACCGTCTTCTTCGTGCTGCCCAACTTGCAGATGATCGTGATGTCCCTGTCCGAGGGATCCCTCGAACAGGGCTTCCGATTCACCGGGAACGTCGGCAACTACATCGACCTCGTCGCCAAGGATGACTTCTACCTGAACTACCGGAACTCCCTGCTCTATGGAGGGCTGGCGACGTTCCTGACGTTCCTCATCGGGTACCCGCTGGCCTACGGGATCGCGTTTCGCGGCGGCCGCTACAAGACGATCCTGCTGTTCCTCGTCATCGCGCCGTTCTTCACGAACTTCCTGATCCGGACGATCTCGTGGCGAATCATCCTGGGCGAGAACGGGCCGATCATCGGCACGCTTCGCGCGCTCGAGGTGGTCCCGACCAACTTCACCGTGGTCAACACGCCGCTCGCGGTCGTCTCGGGACTGACCTACCAGTTCCTGCCATTCATGGTCCTGCCGGTCTACGTGGCGCTCGAGAAGGTCGATCTCCGGCTGGTCGAGGCCGCGAAAGATCTGTTCGCCGGACCGTGGCGGCGGGGCGGAGCGATCGTCGGTGGGATCTCCGGCGCGCTGATCCCGCCGGCAATCCTCGCGATCCTCGGCTACCTGAGCTTCGACCCGGCCGGGCTCGCGGGCGTCCTTCCCATATCGATTGCGTCCGCCATCGTCGGCGGGCTGATCGGCGCGTTCCTCATCTCCGAATCGTTCGTCCGGGTGATCTTCCCGCTGAGCTTGCCGGGGGTCTTCGCCGGATCGATCCTCACGTTCATCCCCGCAATCGGCGACTACGTCAACGCCGAGCTGCTCGGCAATCCGCGGTCGCAGATGATCGGCAACGTCATCCAGAGCCGGTTCATCGACCAGAACGACTACCCGGTCGCGGCCGCCCTCTCGTTCATCCTGCTCGTCCTTATCCTCGTCGCGATCTTCATCTACGCCCGCCTCCTCGGGACCGAGGAGCTCTCGGGGGGCGCGGCGTGAGTCATCTGTTCCGGCGCTTCGGGGTTCCGGTCTGGACCGTGCTCGTCCTGGCCTATCTCTTGCTGCCGATCGCGGTCATGGTCCTGTTCTCGTTCAACGACCCGCCCGGACGCTTCAACTTCATCTGGGGCGAGCCGTCGCTGGCGGCCTGGCAGAACCCGCTCGGGGCGCCGAACCTCGACGACGCCGTCAAGCTGAGCCTGGCCATCGGCGTGGTGTCGACGATCATCGCCTCGGCCCTCGGAACCATGATCGCCCTGGCGTTGACCCGCTACCAGTTCCGGGGTCGCGGCGCGACGAACCTGTTCATCTTCATTCCGCTCGCGACACCGGAGGTCATCCTCGGTGCCAGCCTCCTGACGCTGTTCGTCGCGACCGCCCAGCCCCCGTTCGACACGCTCACCGGCGGGCTCTTCTTCCCGCTCGGGTTCAACACGATCCTCGTGGCCCACGTGATGTTCAATATCAGTTACGTCGTCGTGACAGTCCGCGCACGAATGCAGGGCTTCGACCGGCGCCTCGAGGAGGCGGCGATGGACCTTGGGGCGAACGAGTGGTCGACCTTCTGGCGGGTGACGTTCCCGCTGATCTTCCCCGGGATCATGGCCGCGGCGCTGCTGGCCTTTTCGCTGTCGATCGACGACTTCATCATCACCCAGTTCACGGCCGGGAACGACATCACCTACCCGCTCTTCGTCTGGAGCAGCATTCGCAACCGCTTCCCGCCGCAGCTCCACGTGATCGGCACAATCATCTTCGTAACTGCCGTGGCGCTGGTCGTGCTGTCAACCGTCTGGCAACGGCGCGCGGACCGAGCGGCGCTCCGGGCAGCGCCCCGCCCGGCCACGACGCGAGCATGAGCCCGAAGGAGCCCCCGATGGTCGACACTGCACCGCAGCCGGCTCCCGCCGACGCCACGTCCGCTCCCCTCCCCGACCGGAACGTCGTGCCGCCGGTCTGGGGCCGGATCACGAACCTCGTCGCCGATCACGGTGAAGGGTCGTGGCTGATCACGACCGACGGCGAGAGGTACCTCGACTACAGCGCCGGGATCGGCGTCGTCAACACCGGCCACGCCCACCCACGGGTCGTGACGGCAATCCAGGCCCAGGCGGCGAAGCTCCTCCACGGCCAGCAGAACATCGTCTACCACGAGCCGGGACTCCGCCTGTACGACCGGCTGACGCGGCTGCTGCCCGGCGACGGCTGGGGCGCCTTCCTGTCGAACTCCGGGGCGGAGGCGATCGAGGCCGCGGTGAAGCTGGCCCGCGTGGCGACCGGCCGCCCGGTGATCCTCGCCTTCCGGGGCGGCTTCCACGGCCGGACGGCCCAGACAATGGCCCTGACGAGCGCGAAGGACGTGTACCGGGCCGCGTTCGAGCCGCTGCCGGGCTCCGTCTACCACACGCCGTTCCCGTATTGCTATCGGGCTGCCGGCGGGCCCCACGCACCCGACGCCAATTGCACGTGCGACTGGGAGGCGCAGCTCGACCTCCTGTTCCACCAGATCATCTACCCGGATCGCGTAGCGGCAATCGTCGTCGAGCCGATCCTCGGCGAGGGCGGCTACGTTGTCCCGCCGCCGACGTTCCTGCCACGCCTCCGCGAGATCACCCGCCAGCACGGGATCCTCCTCGTCGCCGACGAGGTCCAGACCGGGTTCGGGCGGACCGGCGAGATGTTCGCTGTCCGCCATTGGGACGTGGAGCCGGACATCCTCGTCATGGCCAAGGGCATCGCGTCCGGCCTCCCGTTGTCCGGGATCCTCGCGAAGCGCGCGCTGCTCGACAAGCTCCAGCCGGGAACGCACGGCGGAACGTATGGCGGCAACGTCGTGGCATGCGCCGCGGCAAACGCAACGCTCGACGTCATCGAGGACGAGGGTCTCGTGGCGAACGCGCGCGAGCGCGGGAACCAATTGATCGCCGGCATTCGGGCGCTCGCGCCTCGCCACCCCGCGATCGGCGACGTACGCGGGCTCGGCTGCATGGTGGGCCTCGAGTTCATCCGGCCCGGCGAGGGCGACGGCCGCGTCCCGAACCCGGACATGGCAAAGCGCGTCCTCGCCGCGGCCCTCGAACGCCACCTGATCGTGCTGACCGCCGGCACGTACGTGAACGTCGTGCGGATCATCCCGCCGCTCGTGACGACGGCCGACGAGGTCGACCAAGCGATCGCAATCCTCGGCGAAAGCCTCGACGCCGCGGGCGCGTGAAGGCGTCCGCGCCGCTCGACCGGTTCTGGGAGCGACTCGAGCGCCTTCGGGTCGAGGACATGCTCGCGCTGGCCGCACGGCCACTCGACGAGCAAACTCACGCCGACGCCCTCGACCGCGCACGGGCCGTCGCGCAGAGCGCTCGGCTCAGGGACGACCTTGCCGACGCCAGGGCCGCGATCGACGGCTGGGTCCTGTCGCTCTTCAATCGCTCGACGGCGCAGCCCGGCTGG
>JBBDZZ010000053.1:0-5087 GCA_040899885.1 Chloroflexota bacterium
GCATCGCCCCGGAGCCGGGCGAGGCGGGCCATCCGGATCTTCGCGTCGTACACGTAGCCCTGGACCTCGGCGAGTGCGATCGGCGGCACCGCCTGGCGGCCGGTTCGGTCGCGAATCGCGTCGGACGAATCCTTCCAGCCCTGGTTGAGCAGGCCGTTTTCGGCCCGCCGGCCGTACTCGACGAAGCCGTCGCCGTCCCGATCGCCGTACGAGTCGATCCAGTCGAGCGCGGCGAGGGCGTTCGGCCAGAAGCGGTCGACGAGCTCCCGATCGCCGGTCCAGTCGTGGGTCGCGCCGAGGAGGATCAGCCAGAGCGGCGTGGCGTCGACGCTCCCGTAGTACGGCCGGAACGGGAGCTCGCCGGTCGCGGCCATCTCGCCGGTCCGCAGCTCGTGGAGGATCTTGCCCGGCTCAGCGTCGAGGTCGTCGTCCCGCTCGGTCGCCTGGCGGGCGGCGAGGACGGCCAGGGTCTCGATGGCGAGCTGCGGCCGGAAGCCGAGGACCTGGAGGGCGGTGATGATCGAGTCGCGCCCGAACAGCGTCGAGAACCACGGGACGCCGGCCGCCACGTAGCGCTCGCCCTCGCCGGGTCCGTCGTTGATCAGCAACCGGAGATCGTTCAACCCGCGGACGATCGTCAGGTTGAACAGCTCATGGTCCGTCTGGACGGCCGTCGAGCCGCGCCCCCAGGCGTGGTACGCGCCCACCGCGTCATCGGCGGAGATCCGGGGCGGATCGGGGAACAGCTCCTCGGCCCGGTCGGATGCCGGGGCGTCGCTCGCCCAGACCACCCAGCTCAACTCTCGGCGAGCGCCCGGAAGGAGCGTGGTCGTCCAGCGCAGGCGGACCCAGCCGCCCAGCTTCGAGCGGCCCTCGTCGTCGGTTGCCGGCAGGATGGAGACGGGCTGGTCGGACAGCGCCACGTGCGTCGCGCGGCGGCGGCCGTCGAGGCCGTCGTAGCGGAACGTGAGCCGGCGATCGATCAACGCGACCGGCAGGCACGTCCCCCGGCTGCCGCGCGGGTAGCCCCGGACCTCGAAGATATCGGCCGCGTCCGCGGCCATGTCGAGCTCGAGGTCGAACGTCTCTTCGTGCTCGGCGTGGTTCTCGACGACGAGTCGCTCCTGGAGGGCGCCGCTGCCAAGGAGCCGCTCGCGGGTGATCCCCAGCTTCCGCCCGGCCAGCGGGTCCGCACCGCCGGTCTTCGCGGCAATGTTCCGATCGATGCTTGGATTCGTGAGGTGGATCGTCCCGCGGAAGTTGCCGCCCATCGAACCCTGGAGGAGGACCGGCCGGACGCCGGCGATTCGCAGGACGGAGCACGACAGCAGCCGGGTGTCGCTCAGATACAGGCCGAGGCCGCGGGAGTCTGGATGGATGTCGCCGAACTGGTCGGTCAGCAGGTAGACGTTCTCGTGCTTGAGGACCTGGACATTGCCCAGGTCGGTGGCCTTCTGGATCGCCACCGGACCGGGCTCGATGTAGTGGACCTGCCCGGCGGCCGGCGCCGCCGCGCGCTCAGTCGCCCGGACCATTCGTGGGCTCCGTGATCGACGACAGACGATCCGCCTGGTCTGCCATGACGAGCGCGCTGATCAGCTCGTCGAGATCGCCGCCGAGAATGCCCGGCAGGTTATGGACGGTCAGGCCAATCCGGTGATCGGTCACCCGGTCCTGCGCAAAGTTGTACGTCCGGACCTTGTCCGACCTGTCGCCCGCGCCGACCATCGAGCGGCGGGCGGCCGAGTCCGCATCGCGCTGCCGGGCGAGCTCCAGGTCGTACAGGCGGGAGCGCAGGACGGACAGCGCCTTGGCCTTGTTCTTGTGCTGGCTCTTCTCGTCCTGGATCTCGACCACGAGACCCGTCGGAAGGTGGGTGATCCTCACTGCTGAGTCAGTGGTGTTCACTGATTGTCCGCCCGGCCCGGACGAGCGCTTGACGTCGATCCTCAGGTCCCTCGCCTCGTCGATCTGGACTTCGACCGCGTCGGCCTCTGGCATCACGACGACCGTGACCGTCGAAGTGTGGATGCGCCCGGACGACTCGGTCGCCGGGACGCGCTGGACCCGGTGGACGCCACCCTCGAACTTCAGCAGGCTGTAGGCGCCGTCGCCGTGGATCTGGGCGATCCCCTCCTTCAGGCCGCCGA
The DNA here is from genome assembly GCA_040899885.1 of Chloroflexota bacterium. Lineage (GTDB taxonomy): Bacteria > Chloroflexota > Limnocylindria > Limnocylindrales > CSP1-4 > JACDAV01. Next base: position 2,151 of record JBBDZZ010000053.1, read on the forward strand.
TGCCGGTCTCGTTGAGGCTGATCACCTCCGGCTTGAGCCGGTGGCGCTCGGCGTAGCGCAGGTACATCCGGAGGAGCTCGGCCGCGAACAGCGCAGCCTCCTCGCCGCCGGTCCCGGCCCGGATCTCCATGATCACGTCGCGCTCGTCGTTGGGATCGCGCGGGAGCAACAGGACCCGGAGCTCCTCCAGCAGCCGGACCTCGTCCGTCGAGAGCCGCTCGACCTCGTCCTGGGCCATCGCCCGCAGGTCCTCGTCGGCGTCGGCGTCGCGCAACTCGCGCGCGCCGGCCAGCTCCGACCGGGTCGCCTCCAGTCGGCGGAATGCCGCGACGACCGGCTCGAGGCGGGCCATCTCCTTGCCCAGCCGGCGGAGCGCGCCGGGATCGGTCGACGTTTCCGGGCGGGCGAGCTCCGACTGCAGGTCGTCGTACTGGCGGGCGACCTCGGTCAGCTTCGTGTCGAGGCCGCTCATACCCCGGGGAGCGGTGGATCGATCGAGACGGGGGCCGCGGCTTCGGCCTCGCCGATCGCGGTCCGCCGCTTGGTGCCGACCTGGCCCGGTTTGGGCAGCTCCAGCACGTCGCGGGGCAGCGTGCCGGCACCGGCGGGGAGGGCCTGGCCGTCCGCCTTGAGCGCCTCCTCCATCGACACGATCGCGACCTCGATCATGTCCGGAGTCGGCTGCTTGGTCGTGATCATCTGGACGAGGATGCCGGGCCACATGATCGCCTTGACGATCGGGTTGGACCGGTACCGGGCGCCGAGGCGCAGGATCTCGTAGCCGACCGCCGCGAGGACTGGAATGAGCACGAACCGGCTGCCGATCATCACGAGCGGCTCCTGCCTGCCGACAAGCGAGAACGTGAAGATCGACAACATGATGAGCACGACGAGGAACTCGGTGCCGCAGCGGGGATGGGCCGTCGGGAACTTGCCGATCGACTCCGGATCGAGCCGGACGCCGGCCTCCAGGGCGTGGATCGTCTTGTGCTCGGCGCCGTGGTACTGGAAGACCCGGTAGATGTCCGGCATCCGCGAGATGATCGTCAGGTAGCCGAGGAAGATCGCGACCTGGATCAGGCCCTCGACTGCGGGCTGGGCGAGCCGGTTCGTGCTGCCCCCGGTGAGAACGCTCGAGAGGAACAGCGGCAACAGGAAGAAGACCCCGACGCCCATGAGAAGGGTGAACCCGAGCATCAGGGCAACCGCGCCCTTGCCGATCTCGACGTCGTCTTCCTGGGCCTGGAGGCTCGCGCTGCGGACGAGCCAGCGGGTCCCGACGATCAGCGTCTCGTACAGGACGATCAGCCCGCGAACGAACGGGAGCTTCGCCCAGCGCGAGCCGTGGAACCCCGACCCAAGGCTTTCGGTGGCGTAGACGATTCGGCCGTCGGGATGGCGCAGGGCGACGGCGATCGCGTCGCGGCCGCGCATGAGGACGCCTTCGATGAGCGCCTGGCCGCCGTAATTGAACCGAGGCATCTGCCGAATTCTAACCTCGGCCGGACGGCGTCGCGGAGCTCCGCCTCCGACCTCGGTGGGCGAACGTCACCTCAACGCCGAGGGTGGGCCTTTAGGTGCGGGCCTGGCGCTCGAGCCGCTTCTGGAACCGCTCGACCTGGCCGGCGGTGTCGATGATCGTCTGCTTGCCGGTGAAGAACGGGTGGCAGTTGGCGCACACGTCAACGCGCAGCTCGGTCCGCGTCGAGCCGACCGTCCACTCGGTCCCGCAGGAGCCGCAATGGACCTTCGCCTCGTAATACTTCGGATGAATGTTCGGCTTCACGGTCAGGCCTCCGCCACCGCGGGGACGTCGGACGGCTCGACCCGGACCCGCTTCTTGTCCTTCGCCTCGTGTTCGAAGTGGACCGTGCCGCTAACCGTGGCGAAGACGGTGTAGTCCTTTCCGAGACCCGTGCCCGTGCCCGCGATGAACGTCATCCCGCGCTGGCGGACGATGATCGAGCCGGCGGGCACGATCTGCCCGTCGCCGACCTTGACGCCGAGGCGCTGACCGACGCTGTCGCGTCCGTTCTTCGAGCTGGAGCCGGCCTTCTTGTGGGCCATGTCGTCTTACTCGTCCTTACTTCGTGCGGCCGCGCTTCGGCGCGGCCTTTGTCTTGCGTGCGGGTTTGGTGGCAGGAGCCTTGCTCGTCGGCTTGGCCTTCGCCGTCGTCGCCTTCGGCTTCGAGGTGGTCTTGGTCGTCGGCTTCGTCGTGGTCTTCGTCGTGGTCTTCGTTGACTTCGTCGACTTGGTCGCCTTCGCGGGGCTCGCCGCGGTGTCCTTGGTAGTTGTCTTCGACGGGCTCTTCGGCGCCAACTTCGCGCTGGGTCGAGCCGTCTTGCTTGTCTCGGCCGGCTTCGACTTCGCGAGCGTCGCCGCGAGGGCGGCGTCCGCGGCGGCCTGCCGGGCGGCGGCCTCCTCGAGTCGCTGCCGCTCCGACTTCGCGACCTGCTCCGCCTTGCGGACAGATGCGGCCGCGCTCTTCGAGCCCAGGCGGACGTCCGTGATCCGAAGGATCGTGTGCTCCTGGCGGTGGCCCTTCTTCACCCGGCGGCGTGCCTTCGGGCGGTACTTGAACACGATGAGCTTGGGGCCCCGATCCCGGCGCAGGACTTCCGCCTCGACCGAGGCGTTCGCCACGAGCGGGCGGCCGATCGCCGTCTCGTCCTCGTCGCCGATGAGGAGCACGCGATCGAGCGTCAGCGCCTGGCCAGGCTCGACGTCGAGCAGCTCCACCTGGAGCTCGGTTCCGACCTCGACGCGATACTGCTTGCCGCCGCTCTCGATAACTGCGTACATGGATCCTCAGGGGGTTCGGGCCGCGGCCGCACTGGGCGACCGCTGAGCGGACATGGAAAAGCGCTCGGCGGGCCGAGGCGCGAATGCGGAGTGTACGGCGACACCCCCGCGAGCGTCAACCGAACGGGCCGGTC
>JBBDZZ010000054.1:0-1551 GCA_040899885.1 Chloroflexota bacterium
GGCGACCCAGCGCCGCCGTGCGCTCGTGCCGGTCAGGGCGGCGGAGCCCCTGGCCGGCGCCCCCGATCGCTCGCCGATCCCGCTCGCGGACCCGGTCGTCGACGGCGTTGCGGCCGTTCAGGCCGGCGCCCGCCAGGCGCGGGCAGCCGCCGGCAACGCGTTCGAGCAGCTCGTGGTCCGGCTGCAGGACTTTCTCCCGCGCCGGGGGACGCCCTACCGGCGGGTGACGCCGGCCAGCGCTCGGCGCGAGACCCAGCGCCGGGCGGCCGTCGCGATCCTTGCCTTCATCGTCGTCGCGGTGGGGCTCGGGATGGCCGTCTACCTGACGGGCGGCGGACCGACCTCGCGCGATCCGTTGTCCTCCGTCGCCGCCGGGCAGCGGTCGCTCCAGGCGGCGCGGGCGAACCTCAGCCGGGTCGTGGGACCCGGCGTGGACCTCGTGCAGGACAACGCTCCGCTCGCGCTGCAGCTCCTCAACGAGGCGTGGTCGGAGCTGGACAAGGCCGAGCAGGCGAACATGCCGGCGTCCGTCGTCAGGCCCGTCCGCGACGGTGTGGTCGAGCAGCTCGATCGCTACTACAAGGTCGTCGACGTCAACGACGAGGTCCTGTTCGCCTTCGACCCCGCGGCCAACCCGCCGATCGACCTTGCGGCTCTCACCCTGGGCCCGGACGGCGCCCCCTATGTCCTCGACCGGACAACGAGCGCGGTCTTTCGACTCAACCTTCAGGACGCGCAGGCGAACCTCGTCATCCAGGCGGGGACCGAGGCGGCCGGCGCGGTCGCGGCTGCGCCCACGCACCTGGCGACAGGCGGGCCCGAAGTGCTCATTCTCGACGCAGTAAACACGCTCTGGAGCTATCGGCCGGCGGCCGATGCCGGCACGGGGACGCTCACACGGGTGCGAATCAAGTACGCCGAGTGGGGCGACGACGTGATCGCGATCGGGACGTACATCCGCCTGCCCGAGGCCGGCCTCTACAACTTCTACGTGATCGACCCGTCGGAGAAGCAGATCCTCGGTTACTCGCCGGCCCTCGACGGAAGCGGGTTTCCGGGCCGACCCTCCGGTCGCCTCGCAACGGCCCGGCCCGTCGACCTGATGACCAGCCTGTACATCGACGGCGACATCTTCGTGACCGAGGACGGAAAGATGGTCCGCTTCGTCTCCGGGAACAGCGAGGGCTGGGCGGCGGTCGATCCCGGCGACACGCTGCTCCGCGAGACCCCGGGATACACGAACCTCGCGTCCGGCTCCGACCGGCGCCAGGGTCTGCTCTACGGCTACGACCGGGCGAACGCGCGCATCGTCGCTGTCGACAAGGCGGACGGCTCGTTTCGTGAGCAGTATCGGCTCCCGGCCGGCAATGCCGGCTGGGAGGATCTGCGGGCGATGTACGTCGTCGACGGCGCCGAAAACGTCCCCCCGATGCTGTTCTGGATCTCAAGCGACGTCCTCCACCGATCGGTGCTCGCCCCGCTCCCGGACCCCGCCGCGTCGCCGGCGCCCGGGGCCTCCGGGCCCGCAGGGTCGGGTGAGCCGTCCGGGGC
>JBBDZZ010000054.1:1561-5076 GCA_040899885.1 Chloroflexota bacterium
CCGTCCCCCGACGGATCGGGCGTCCCGGCCGAGTCCGCCGGCGCCGCGCCGCCGGCCGGCGCTCCGTGATCCCGCTCCGGGACGCCAACCCCACTCGCCGCGCGCCGCTCGTCACGCTGGTCCTGATCGCCGCCTGCTTCATCGCTTTCGCGTGGGAGCTGGGCGTCCTCGCGAGCGCCGGCGATGCCGGGCTCAACCGTTTCCTCACGGAGCACGGCGCCGTGCCCGCCGACGTCAGCCGGGCGCTGGAGAGCCGCCAGATCGCTTCCGACGCATCCCTCGGCGTCCTGACAAGCCTGTTTCTCCACGGCGGCTGGCTCCACCTCCTGGGGAACATGCTGTTCCTGTGGATCTTCGGCAACAACGTCGAGGACCGCCTTGGCCGGCCCGCGTTCCTCGCCTTCTATCTCCTCGGCGGAACCGCCGCGGCCCTGACCCAGGTGGCAATCGATCCGACCTCGACCGTGCCGGTCATCGGAGCATCTGGCGCGATCGCCGCGACGCTCGGCGCATACGTCGTCCTGTACCCGCGGGCCAGGATCCTGTCGCTCGTGTTCCTCGGCTTCTTCTACCAGCTGATCGAGGTGCCGGCGCTGCTGGTGCTCGGCTTCTGGTTCGTTCTCCAGGTGATCGACGGGATCGCGTCGCTCGGGCTGTCGAGCGCGGCCGAGAGTAGCGTCGCCTTCTTCGCTCACATCGGTGGCTTCGTCGTCGGCCTGCTCATCGCCCTCGCAATCCGGGCCCGAGGGACCGGGCCGCTGCGCCCGGCGACCGTGGGATAATCCGGCCATGGCGGCGGACGGCCTCGTCGAGATGGTGGTGGAGAGCGTGCGCGTACACATGCTGTCGAGCCGCCACGTCGTCATCCTCAAGGAGACGGACCGCGAGCGCTACCTGCCGATCTGGATCGGCCCATGGGAGGCGAGCGCCATTGCGATGAAGCTCCAGGGCCTCACACCGGAGCGGCCGCTCACCCACGACCTGTTCGCAATGACGCTCGAGGAGCTCGGGATCCGGATCGATCGGGTCGTGATCTCCACGCTGGCCGAGGAGACGTACCACGCGCGACTCTTCCTCGAGCAGGGCGGGAAGACCGTGGAGGTCGACTCGCGGCCGTCGGACGCGCTCGCTCTCGCGGTCCGGTCTGGCGTCAGGATCTTCGCCGCGGAGGCAGTCCTCGACCAGGCGGGCCTTGGTGCCGACAGCGGCATCGAGGAAGGCGAGGAAGGCGAGGAGGGCGCAGGCGCGGCGCTCGAATCGACCGGCGAAAAGATCGTCGACCCGCGACTCGACGTCTTCCGCGACTTCGTCAACTCGCTCGACGTCGACCTCGGTGGGGGCGGCGGGGGCGAGCGGCGCGAGGGTCCGCGCGGCCAGACCTGACCGGTCGAAGACGGCGGGGAGTGGCCCGCGTCAGTCGCGCTCGAGAATCGGCTCCCCCCGCGTGAGCGCCCTGCGCCGGGCCGCCCAGAGACGGAGCCGAAGCGTCCAGAAGTCCCGGACTGCCCGCAGCACGACCGACGGGCGGGCCCCGCTCGCCGATCCCGCCGTGCGCGGGTAGTGGGGCACTCCCACCTCGACGACGGTCCGCCCGGACTCGCGCAGCTTGATCAGCAGCTCGGCGGAGAAGAATGCTCCGCCGGACGCGACCCGGAGGCCGGCGAGCGCGTCGCGCCGGAAGAGCTTGCACGCGCAGTCGATGTCGCGGACGCGGAGCCCGAAGAAGATCCGGTTGGCCAGCCGGTAGAGGCGGGCGTAGACAGTCCGGACGAGCGGATCCGCCCGCCGGATCCGGTACCCGACGACGACGTCCGGTCGGTCCGGCTCGCTTAGCCGAGTCGTCAGTCGCGCGAGGTCGGCGACCCGGAACTGGCGGTCGCCGTCGGTGAATGCCACGAGCTCGTGGCGCGCGGCGCGGAGGCCGGACCGCAGCGCGGCACCGTAGCCGAGATTGGTGGGGTGATGGACGGCCCGCACGATGCCCGGGTGGGCCTCTGCGAGGGCGTCGGCGATGGATGGAGTCGCGTCGCGCGACCCGTCGTCGACGATGATCACTTCCCACGTTGCGGCGATGCCGGCGAGTACCTCAATCGCCTCCTCGACCAGCGGCCGGAGGTTCGCCTCCTCGTTGTGGGCCGGAAAGAAGTACGAAAGGGCCGCGACGCGGGATGGGTCGGTCATGGGCGCGCACCCGTCGGAGCGAAAGCTCGCGGCAGGACGCGGATCAGCGAGCCGTCCGTCGGCCCGACCCGTTCCAGATCGTAGAGCTCAGCCAGCGCTGCGATCTCCCTGCTGTCGGCGCGAATCACGTATGCCGGCCGGCCCTCGCCGAGGGCGGTCTTCACCACGTCGGTCACGTCTCCGAGATGCTCGTCGAGGCGCGTCCGATCGTCGACGATCCGGATGTCCGGCCGCCGACCCTCCACACGCTGCGCATACCATAGCGACGTCGAGTAGCTCCACCAGCTCACGACGACGGCGTTCGGTTCCATCGCGCCGAGTGTCGTGGCCAGCCAGCGCTGGGCAGCGACGTTCTTGCTCTCGTCGACCTGCCGGGCCCGTGTCGGCAGCTCGATCGCCGTCGGCAGGAGGAGCACCGCCGCGAGGAGCACCGCCCCGATTGCCGGCAGGCTCACCCGACCCGTCAGGCCGCCGCCCCTCGCCCGGCCGCCGGTCCAGCGCCGCGCCAGTGCTCCTCCGCCATCGATCGCGGCCGCTCCGAGGATCGCCAGCCAGGTCCAGGCGATGAACGCCGGCCCCAGGTAGTAGCGGGTAATGTCCGCGTTGATGTATGAGGCCGCAAAGAAGGCGGTGCCCAACAGAGCCAGGCCGCTCAGCACCGCGTAGGGACGCTCCCGGATCACGGTCGCGAAGAAGCCGAATGGAATGAGCGCCGACAGCCAGCCAAACTCCGTCACGGTCCGCTGCACGAGCACGGCGAACTTCCCGCCGAGGTCCGCGAAGGGATCGACGATCGCGCCCCGGAACTGCTCCGCCAGCGTCACGTACCAGAAGCCGTCCCAGGTATTCGGGGTGCCATAGACCAGCGGAGCCCGGAACGGGCCGGCCCGGAGCGGCAGCTCGAGGTAGACGAGGGCGGTCGTCGCGACGACCGTGAGCAGGCAGGCGGCCACGAAGCGATACCGGCGGAGCATCGCCGGATCGACCGTCAGGACGTACGCGGCGATCGGGAGAGCGAGCAGCAGCGTCAGCGAGTGGTTCGCGACGGAGATCCCGAAGACGACCGACGCCACGAGCAACAACCGGTCGCTCCCTCCGGCCGCCCGCTGGCGCTGCCACGTCACGAGCAACAGGAACAGCACGGCCAGGAAGAAGAGATGGAGCGTGTGGCCTTCGGCGTGAGTGGCGAGACGCCAGGCGAGCGGCGTCGTGGCGAGGCCGAGCCCGGCCGCGATCCCGAGGACCGTCCAGCCGGTGAGGCGCCGGACGAGCACGACCGTGACGGCCGCTGCGCCCGCCACGCAGAGCGCCGAGAACAGGTTCATCCGGAACGC
>JBBDZZ010000055.1:0-5069 GCA_040899885.1 Chloroflexota bacterium
CGCGCGGCCCCTCATCAACCTGTTCTATCCGGAGCTGTCGGGGCTGATCCAGCCGCTGTCGGGTGAGTACGCGGGTCGGCGCTCGCTGCTCGAGGCGATCCCCTTTTTCACCGGCTACGCGGTCGAGATGGGGCACCTCATCGACGTGGCAGAGCGGGTCGGCATCGAGGGGCTCGGGCAGGTCGATCTCGAGCGAAGGATCCACCGCAACCAGGAGCTCGAGGGCCTCTCGCGAATGTCGTTCGTCATCCTCCAGGCGGTGATGAAACGGCTCGAGGAGCGGCGCAAGGCACGCCTCTTCGCGGAGCTCGGATCGACGATGAAGCTGCCGCGCTCGGGCCGGGGGCGGCTGTCGCTCGAGGTCATCGAGCTGGCCGACCAGGAGCGCCCGCCGATGATCCGGATCCCCGAGTACCTCGAACGCCGGCGAGCGGCTGGAGCGACCGTCCACGGCCTCGAACCGATCCTCCGATGATCGAGCCGCCCGGCGGGCGGCGGCTGACCGTCCTGTTCGCCCCCGATTCGTTCAAGGGTTCGCTTACCTCGATCGAGGTCGCCCGCGCACTCGCTGCAGGCTGGGCTCGCGCCCGGCCGGCCGACGAACTCCTCCTCGCCCCCTTGGCCGACGGCGGTGAGGGAACGCTCGCCGCGATCGAGGCGGCCGGCGGGTGGGCGTGGCAGACGTCGACCGTTCAGGACCCGCTGGGCCGACGGAGGGCTGCCCGCTGGCTCTTGTCCTCCACGCGGGACCGGGCCGTCGTCGAGCTGGCCGAGGCATCCGGGCTGTCCCGCGTCGCCCCCGCCGACCGAGAGCCGGTCGGCGCTCATACGTATGGCACCGGCGAGCTGCTCGGCGCGGTGCTCGATTCCGGCGTTCGACGGATCACCCTCGGGATCGGCGGATCGGCGACGAGCGACGGGGGCTGCGGGCTGCTCAGCGCGCTCGGCCTCTCCCTGGACCCCGCGGTCTCGCTCGACCGCCTCGATCCGCGCCTCGCGGAGGTCGACCTGGCCGTCGCCTGCGACGTGACGAATCCGCTCCTTGGCGAGCGCGGCGCCGCCGCGACCTACGGGCCGCAGAAGGGGGCGACCCCGGAGCAGGTCGGCGAGCTCGACCGGCTCCTCGGCGCCTGGGCGGACGGTTTGGAAGCGGCCACCGGACGGCGCGAGCGGGACACGCCGGGGGCCGGCGCCGCGGGTGGGGTCGGGTTCGGTCTCCTCGCCCTCCAGGATCGATTCCGTTCATTCGCCCTGCGCCCAGGGATCGACCTCGTGATGGACGCCACCGGCTTCGACGACAAGCTCGCCCGGGCGGATCTCGTGATCACCGGCGAGGGCCGGATCGACGCCCAGACGGCGTTCGGCAAGACAGCCCTCGGTGTTGCGCGCCGCGCACACGCGCGCGGGGTCCCGTGCATCGCCGTGGGTGGCGGCGTGACCCCGGAAGGCAGCGAGGCGCTCAAGGGCCTGGCGGTCGCCGTGCCGGTCGTGGAGCGGCCGCAGACCGTCGAGGAGGCGATGGCCGCGGGCGGCGCACCGGTTGAGCGGTGCGGCGAGCGGCTCGGCGGGCTCGTGTCGATCGGAGTCGGGAGGTGACCGCGCTCGGCCCGGCCGCCGCCACCCGCCGCTCGGCGGCAAAGCGCCCGAAACGACCGCGCCGCCGCAAGCCCGACCCCGTCAGGGCCTGGGTCCGCCGCCTCGATCGGACCCGCCCGAACCTCGTCCCCGATGTCCTCGACGGCCTCGCGGCGACGTACGGCCGGCCAGTCTGGGAACGCCGGCTCGACCCGACGAGCGAGCTGATCCTCACGATCCTCACCCAGAACAGCGCCGACACGAACGCGGAGAAGGCGTTCGAGGCCCTCCGGCGCGCCTATCCGGGAACGGGCACGGTCGAGGAGCACAGGCTGGGCGCCGGCTGGGGCGGGCTCGGGCTGTCCCCCGGTGCGGCCCCCGCTTGGGCGGCCGTGGAGACGGCGCCGATCCCGGAGCTGACGGACGTCATTCGGCCCGGCGGCCTCGCGAACCAGAAGGCGCCGCGCCTCCAGGCCGCGCTCCGGACCATCCACGAGGCGCGGGGCGACTACTCGCTCGATTTCCTCGGCGACCTCCCGGCGATCGAGGCTCGCGACTGGCTCACGCGGATCGACGGGATCGGCAAGAAGACCGCGTCGATCGTGCTGCTCTTCTGCTTCGGCATGCCGCTCATGCCGGTGGACCGGCACGTCGAGCGGGTCGTGAAGAGGATTGGGCTCATCCCGCCCAAGGCCACGGCAGACGACGCCCACGAGCTGTTCCTCGCGATGCTCCAGCCGGACACTGTGTACGAGGCCCACGTCAACCTCATCCAGCACGGCCGCAAGATCTGCCACGCCCGCAATCCGGAGCACGAGATCTGCCCCGTGGCGGCTCGCTGCCGGTTCGTCGACCCGAAGGCGCCCTGACCTCCAGCGGGCTTCGAACCGGCTCCGCCCGCTGCTATCCTCGACCCATGCTGAGCGGCGGACCGGCGGGTGCGTTCGGCGGCGCCGCCCGCATCCTCATCGTCGACGACGACCCGAATCTGCTGGTCCTCCTCGCCGATCAGCTCCGTGCCGACGGCTTCGAGACCGCCACCGCACGGGACGGCGACGAGGCGCTGCGCCGCCTCCGAAGCGGCTGGCCGGACCTGCTGATCATCGACATGATGATGCCGCGGATGGACGGGCTCACCCTCGCCCGCGAGATCAAGGGCCAGGCGGACCTGCCGATCATCGTCCTGTCGGCGATCGACGCCGGCGACTCGAAGGCGGACCTCCTCGAGGAGGTTGCCGAGGACTACGTCACCAAGCCCTACCACTACCCGGAGTTGCGAGCCCGGATCAACCGGGTCCTCCGAAGGCTCGGCGACAAGGTCCCCCGCAAGAGCCTCCGCCTCGGGCCCACCCTGACCCTCGACCTCCATCGGCGCGAGGCGACCGTCGGCGGCCAGGCGGTCCAGCTCTCGCCGACCGAGTCCCGACTCCTCTATGCGCTGGCCGCGAATCTCGGCCAGACGGTGACGACCGAGACGCTCCTCGCCCGGGGCTGGGCGGAGACAGAGGATGCCGACCCGTCCTATGTCTGGGTGACGATGCGGCGGCTCCGCCAGAAGGTGGAGAGCGACCCGAACCACCCGGTCCACCTCCTGACAACTCGGGGGGTGGGCTATCGCCTGGTCGCGACCATTCCGCCTCCCGGCCCGGCTGCGCCCACGGCCACCGACCCTGACGCCACGGCCGTCGACGGGTGATCCCCCAGTGAGCGACCGGACGATCGAGCCGAAGGTGGACATTGGCGACGACACGCTTGGCGAATCGGTCGATGCCCCGCCGGAGCCGGTGCGGGTCGGGCCGCCGATCTCGTTCCGGACGCGCCTGACGCTCGGCCTCGTCGCCGCCGCCATCCTGCCGCTCGGCGGCTTCGGGATCGTCCTGCTCGTTGCCGGCGCGGTGATGGGCCCGGCCGCGGATCCCACGACCGGACGGCTCCTGCTGTTCGCGATCATCGTCGCCGCGCTCGTCGGCATCCTCATCGCGTACCTGCTGGCCGCGGACCTGACGGGTCCGCTCCGGGCCATCGCGGCGGCCGTCGACCGCGTCTCGGCCGGCGACCTGTCCGCGAAGATCTTCGTGTCCGGCGACGACGAGGTGGCCCGGCTCGCCGAGAGCCACAACCGCCTGGCCGGCGACCTCGAGCGAAGGAACCGGGAGCTCGGCCAGATCCTCGCGGCCATCGAGACCGCCTCGCCTCGGGATGGCGTCGACTGGCTTGTCGGGCGGGCCGCCGCCCACGCCAAGGCCGCGTTCCAGATGATCGATACGAGGATCCAGCTCGTCGACCCGCGAACGGTGCCGGTCGAGGAGGATGTCCCGGGGGATCCGCGGCCCATCCGCGCCGAGCTCCGGATCGGCGGCGAGGAGCTCGGAGTGCTCGTTGGCCACCTGCCCGCCACCCGCGCCTGGGAGCGCGGCGACCAGGACCTCCTCGAGCTGTTCGCGAGCGAGATCGCGGTCGCGATCCGGAACGCCCAGCTGTTCGCCGTGGTCGAGGCCCAGAACGCCCAGCTCCTCGAGCTGGACGCGGTGAAGGACGACTTCCTCCGCGGCGTCAGCCACAACCTCCAGACGCCGCTGACGAGCATTCGCGCCTACGCGGAACAGCTCGGGCGTGACCGGCCGGACCGCCGGCTCGGGATCATCGGCGAGCAGGCCGACCGGCTGTCCCGGATCGTCCGCCAGCTCCTCACCGTCACCCGGCTCGAGTCGGGCGCGATCAAGCCGCGCGGTGAGGTCCTCGCCGTCGCGCCGCGCGTCAAGCGGGCGTGGGAGGCGCTCGGGGCCGGCGCCGTTCCGTTCCGACTCGACGATCAGTCGAACGGCTGGCTGGCAATCGCCGACGCCGACCAGCTCGACCAGGTGCTCTGGGCGCTCCTCGACAACGCCCTCCAGTACGGCGGCGGGACCCCGGTCGAGTGCGAGGTCGGGCTCGGTTCGGGCGGTCGAGTTCGGCTCACGATCAGGGACGGTGGTCCCGGGGTCAACGAGGCGGACCGGGGGCGGTTGTTCGGCCGCTTCGAGCGGGGCACCCAGCCGGGTACCGGCGAGGGCAGCGGCCTGGGGCTGTACGTCTCGCGCGAGCTGTGCCGGGCGATGGGCGGGGACCTCGTGCTCGAGGCATCGGTGCCGGGGCGAGGCGCGGGTTTCAGCGTCTACCTGCCGGGCGAGCCGCCGGACGAGAGCTGAGCGTCGGCGCGACCAGGACTATCGTCCTGGGACCTGGTGGTGCGTTCTGTCACCAGGCCTCCCCCTTGTGCGTGGCGTGTGGTGCGACGTTGTAACGCTGAGGGCCCTTTTTGCTGGTCCTTTCGGACTAGACGGAGGGTAGTACCCCGTCCTAGTGTCGTGGCGTGCCTCTCCCCGGGTGCCTGGCACGGCGCACTCAAGGGGCGCAGACACCACAGCGTTGGAGGATGCAGTGAAGTCCCACAGTGGGGGCGCGTTCGTCCTTGCCGCCGTGCTGGCAGTGAGCGCCTTGGCAGTCGCGCTCGC
>JBBDZZ010000056.1:0-5044 GCA_040899885.1 Chloroflexota bacterium
TCGAGCGACTCCGCGACGCCATCGGCCGGGAGATCCGGCTCGGCGACCCGTTCGACCCGGACACGACGATGGGCCCGCTCAACAACCAGGCAGCTCGCGAAAAGACCGAGCGGCACGTCGGCGACGCGGTCGATCGCGGCGCGTCCCTCGTGACCGGCGGCAGGCGCGATGGGCGCAAGGGCAACGGCCTGTTCTACGAGGCGACCGTCCTCGACGCCGTCACCGAGGAGATGGCCATTGCCCGCGACGAGACATTCGGCCCGGTCGTGCCGATCACGACGATCGGCGATGTCGACGAGGCCATCCGGATCGTGAACGCCTCGCAGTACGGCCTCCTGGCCGCGATCTTCACCGCGGACCTCCGAACCGGAATCCGCTTCGCCGAGTCCGTTCGGGCCGGATGGGTCAACATCAACGAGGGAACGAACTACTGGGAGTCGCACCTGCCGTTCGGCGGACGTGCCGGCTCGCAGAGCGGCGTCGGCCGCGTGGGAGGCCGCTTCACGATGGAGCGGTTCACGGAGCACAAGACGGTCGTCGTCAACCTGGCTTGACGGCGGCGGGACGACGGGCCCGGCGGCTGCGCGGTTCGGGAGGAGGGTGATCGTTCGATGGGCGCGCTTCCGGCACGGGCGAAGGTCGTCGTCATCGGCGGCGGGATCGTGGGCAACAGCCTCGTCCATCACCTCGCGCGCCTCGGCTGGCGGGACATCGTCCAGATCGAGAAGGGGACGTTCCCGAACCCGGGCGGCTCGACCGGCCATGCCTCGAACTTCATCTTCCTGACCGACCACAACAAGGAGATGACGGCGTTCACGCTCGACAGCGTCGAGCAGTACAAGGAGCTCGGCGTCTTCACCCGGAGCGGCGGGCTCGAGGTCGCCCGGATGCCGGAGCGGATGGAGGAGCTGAAGCGGCGGATGGCGTCCTCGAAGAGCTGGGGGATCGAGTCGGAGCTCGTGACGCCGGCCCAGGTCAAGGAGATGGTCCCGTTCATCGACGAGTCGGTCATCCTCGGCGGCTTCTACACGCCGGGTGTCGGGGTCGTCGACTCGCTGCGGGCCGGCACGCTGATGCGCGAGAAAGCGCAGTCGCTTGGCGCGCTGACGGTCGCCGCCGGCACGGAGGTCACCGGCATCGACGTCGAGGACGGCCGAGTCCGCCGGGTTCGGACGGACGGCGGGGACATCGAGACGGACGTCGTCGTCGTCGCCTGCGGCGTCTGGAGCCCGCGCGTCGCGGCGATGGCCGGCGCGTCGATCCCGCTGACCCCGGCCATCCACCAGATGATCGACATCGGACCCGTGCCGATGTTCGAGAAGACCGCCGGCGAGATCACCTTCCCGATCGTCCGGGACGTGGACACGAACATGTACGAGCGCCAGAACGGCGGCGGCTTCGAGATCGGCTCCTACGCCCACCGGCCGATCCTCATGGACCCCGACGAGATCCCCTCGATTGCCGCCTCGGCGCTCTCGCCGACCCAGCTGCCGTTCACGAAGGAGGACTTCGACCCCCAGCTCGAGCAGGCGCTGGAGCTGTTTCCCGAGATCGTCGGCGACGAGAAGATCGGGGTCCAGCTCGCGATCAACGGGCTGCTGTCGCTGACCCCGGACGGCATGCCGATCCTCGGCGAGACGCCGGAGGTCAAGGGGCTCTGGTCGGCGGCGGCGATCTGGATCAAGGAGGCCCCCGGAATCGCGAAGGCCATCGCCGAGTGGATGACCGACGGGACGCCGGAGATCGACGTGCATTCGTCCGACATCGCGCGCTTTTACGACCATCACAGGACGCGCGTCCACATCCAGGCCCGGTCCGCGGAGGGGTTCAACAAGACCTACGGGATCGTCCACCCGATGGAGCAGTGGGCCTCGAACCGGGACGTCCGGCTGTCGCCCGCGAATCCCCGGCAGAAGGAGCTCAAGGCCGAGTTCTTCGAGGCGGCCGGCTGGGAGCGTCCCTTCTGGTACGGCGCGAACGAGAAGCTGCTGTCCGAGTACGGCGACAAAGTGATGCCCCGCAAGGCCGAGTGGGAAGCCCGCTGGTGGTCGCCGATCATCAACGCCGAGCACCTCGCGATGCGCGACCGCGTGGCGATGGTCGACCTGGCGGCATTCGCGATCTTCGACGTCAGCGGCCAGGGCGCGTGCTCGTACCTCCAGGGCCTGGTTGTCAGCCAGGTGGACGTGCCGGTGGGCCGGGTGATCTACACGCCGCTCCTCAACGAGCGCGGTGGGATCGTCGCGGACCTCACGATCATCCGACTCGCGCGCGACCGCTACCGGGTCGTGACCGGCGGCGGGATGGGGATGCGCGACAAGAAGTGGTTCACGGACCACCTGCCGGACGACGGCTCGGCCCAGCTGGTCGACCTCACGTCGGCGCTCTACACGGTTGGCGTGTGGGGATCTCGGGCGCGCGATCTCGTCCAGTCGGTCGCCCGCGATGAACTCTCGAACGAGGCGTTCCCGTTCGGGACCGCGCGCGCTGTCGACCTCGGTGCGGTCCGGACGCTGATGTCGCGGATCTCGTACGTCGGGGAGCTCGGCTGGGAGATCTACGCCCCGATGGAGGAGGGCCTCCGGCTGTGGGACACGCTCTGGGAGGCCGGCGAGCGTCACGGCGTCGTCGCGGCGGGGATCGGCGTGTACGCGACGACCGGCCGGATCGAGAAGGGCTACCGGGCCCACGGCAACGAGCTCGAGCTCGAGTTCGATCTCGTCGAGGCCGGAATGACGCGCCCGAAGGTGAAAGACGCCGAGTTCGTGGGCCGCAAGGCGTATCTCGAGCAGCGCTCGAAGCCACCGGCGGCCGTGCTGTGCACGCTCACTGTTGATGACCCGAAATCGTCCAGCGGGGTCGCGCGCTACATGTTGGGCCGCGAGCCGATCACGCTCCCCAACGGGAAGCCGCTCGTCGACGCGAAGGGCCGCCGGTCGTACGTGACGAGCGCAGGCTCGGGCCCATCGGTCGGGAAGCACCTGCTGATGAGCTACCTGCCGCCGGAGCAGGCGAAGGTCGGGGCGAAGCTCGCGGTCGAGTACTTCGGCGAGCGCTACCCGGTGACGGTCGCGGTGGCCGGGAGCACGCCGCTGTTCGACCCCGAGAACGCGCGCATTCGCGGCTGAGGCGGATTTCGATGACGCCATCACCGATAGCCATTGGGTATTTGGTGCTGCTGGTTCTCTTCTCGGTGGGATTCGTCCGGCGCTGGCATCGAAGAGGTCAAACGTCTGTTCGGAAGACGGCTGTGCTCCTCGGGTTGGTCTGGGCTTCGTTCGCCTGGATCTTCAATCTGACGGCGCCCGGGCCCTTTCGCTGGGCAGCGGCGATCACGATGTCCGTAGCGCTGTTCATCGGGATATCCGCCGGTTTCGCATACTCAATGAGCCGTGCGCCACGGAAGCCGGGCTCTTCAGACAGCCGCAAGCCGTCCTGATGAACATCCTCGTCTGCGTCAAGCGCGTGCCCCAGACCGGCGGCCGGATCGTGCTCACCCCGGACGGCCAGGAGATCGACGCGCGGTACCTCGGCTTCACGGTGAGCCCACACGAGGAGTGCGCGGTCGAGGAGGCGGTCCGGATCGTCGAGAAGGGCGGCGGGACGACGATGGTCCTGACCCTCGGACCGGCCGCGGCGGAGGATCAGCTCCGCGACGCGATGGCGATCGGGATCGAGCGGGCGATCCTCCTCGAGACCGACGGCCGTGAGTGGGACCCGGTCGCCACGTCCGATGCGATCACAGCGACGATCAAGTCCGAGGAGGCCGCAAACGGGCCGTTCGACCTGATCATGTTCGGCAACGAATCGGCCGACACGGGCGGCTTCCAGGTAGGTGTCCGGGTCGCGGTCGCGCTCGACCGCCCGATCGTTACCGGGATCAAGGGCCTCGAGGTGGGGGAGGGCTCAGTCGTCGCGCGGCGGGACGCCGGCGGCGGCGCGTGGGAGTCGTTCGAGCTCGACCTGCCGGCGATTGTCGCGGTGAAGGAGGGGATCAACCTGCCGCGCTACCCATCGGTGCCGGGGCGGCTTCGGGCGAAGCGCAAGGAGGTCGCGAAGGTGTCGCCGGAATGGCGGGCCGGCGGCCTCGAAAAGATCGGGCTGCGGTTGCCGCAAGAGGAGCGGACCCGGGCGGAGGTCATCGGCCAGGGGGCAGAGGCGGCCGGGGCTATCGTCGACCTGCTCGTCAAGATCGGCGTGGTGCCCAAGTGAGCGGCGCGACCCTGGTCATCGTTGACGCCCCCGGCGGCGAGCCCGACCGCCTCTCGCTCGAGGCGCTGACGTTCGCGCGAGGCCTCAAGGCGCCCGTTGAGGCCGTGCTGTTCGGGCCCGGTGGAGAGAAGCTCGGTGCGTTCGGCGTCAGCACAGCGCACGCGTCGGACGACAAACGGCTGGCCGGCCCGGTCCCCGAGGCCCGCGCGGCCGCGATCGTCCAGCTCATCGAACGAGTCTCACCGTCGGCGGTCGTCGCGGCAGGGAGCGAACGCGGTAACGAGCTGCTCGCCCACGTCGCGGCGCGGCTCGGCCAGCCGATGGCCGCAAACGTGATCGCGGTAGAGCCGGATGGGGGCGGCCGCCTGAAAATCACCCGCCAGCGCTGGGCGGGGAGCCTCCTCGAGGATGCCTGGCTCGACGGCTCGCCGAAACTCATGACGGTGGCGCCGCATGCGGTCGCGGCCGAGCCCGCCCCGAAGGCGACATCGCCCGCTGTCGCGCCGTTCGAGCCGTCGCTGACCGACCGCGACTTCCGCGTCCGCGCTCGCCCGGTCGAGGCCGCGGCGGCCAGCGGGATCTCGCTGTCGGATGCCCGCGTGGTTGTAGGCGGTGGTCGCGGGGTCGGGAGCGGCGAGGCCTTCTCGGAGCTGGAGGATCTGGCGTCGCTCCTCGGCGCCGCAGTCGGAGGCTCGCGAGTCGTGACGAGCGCCGGCTGGCGACCGCACTCGGACCAGATCGGCCAGACCGGCCTCCGGATTGCCCCGGACCTCTACATCGCCTGCGGCATCAGCGGGGCGATCCAGCACATCGTCGGCTGCAAGGCGGCGAA
>JBBDZZ010000057.1:0-8556 GCA_040899885.1 Chloroflexota bacterium
GCTCCTCGCGCAGCACCAAGGCCCCGCCACCGACGAACGGTGCGGGGCCCACGCCTGCCCGCCGCAAGTCCCGCGGGCGGCGGAACGGACCGCTGCCCTACCTCAACCGCGAGCTGTCGTGGCTCGAGTTCAACAGTCGCGTCCTCCACGAGGCGCGTGACGAGCGCAATCCGCTGCTCGAGCGGGTGAAGTTCCTCACGATCTTCGCCTCGAACCTCGACGAGTTCTTCCAGGTCCGGATCTCCGGGCTCAGGCAGCAGCTCCAGGCGGACGCTCATGTGGCCTCGCCGGACGGGCGGACCGCGGCGGAACAGCTCGGGGCGGCCCGCCACCGCGTCCTCGAGCTCGTCGGCGAGCTGTCGTCGATCTATGCGGTCGTCCGCAAGGAGCTTGCCGCGAGCGGGATCGAGATCGTCAAATACTCGCGGGTGCCGGGGCATCACGCGGCCCTGCGCCAGCGGTTCATCGAGGAGATCTTCCCGGTCCTGACACCGCTGGCGGTCGACCCGGGGCACCCGTTCCCGTACATCTCGACACTCAGCCTCTCGATCGCGGTCGGGCTGCGCGACCCGGAGACCGGCGAGCGTCATTTCGCCCGGGTGAAGATCCCGTCGATCCTGCCGCGCCTCATTGAGATCGACCACCACCGGTTCGTGCTCATCGACCAGGTCATCGCCGCGAACCTCGACCTGCTGTTCTCCGGCATGGAAGTCCTCGAGCACCACCTCTTCCGGGTGACCCGCAACGCCGACCTGGCGATCGAGGAGGACGAGGCGGACGACCTGCTGATGGCGATCGAGGAGGAGCTTCGCCGCCGACGGTTCGGCGCGGCGGTCCGGCTCGAGGTCGAACGGTCGATGCCGGAGGCGACCCGCCAGATCCTCCAGCGCGGCATCGGCCTGCGCGAGGAGGACTGCTTCGAGATCCGCGGCATGCTCGACCTGACGTCGCTCCGCGAGATCGCCGAGCTCGACCGGCCGGACCTCAAGGCGGCCCCGTGGACACCAGTCACGCCGGCCCGTCTCGTGCCGGCCGCCGAAGACGAACCGGCCGACGTGTTCGCCGCGATCCGGGCCGGGGACATCCTCGTCCATCACCCGTACGAGAGCTTCGCGGCGTCGGTGGAGCGGTTCATCGCCCAGGCCGCCGACGACCCGGACGTGCTGACGATCAAGCAGACGCTCTACCGGACATCCGGCGACTCACCCATCGTCCGCGACCTCATCCGAGCAGCCGAGCGCGGCAAGCAGGTCGTCGTGCTGGTCGAGATCAAGGCCCGCTTCGACGAGGAGGCGAACATCGTCTGGGCCCGCAAGCTGGAGCAGGCGGGCGCCCACGTCGTGTACGGCCTCGTGGGCCTCAAGACGCACTCGAAGACCCTGCTCGTCGTCCGACGCGAGGGGTCGGGCCTGCGCCGCTATGTCCATATCGGGACCGGCAACTACAACCCCCGGACGGCGCGGCTGTACGTCGACCTCGGGCTGCTCTCGTGCCGGACGGACCTCGGCGCGGACGTCACCGACATGTTCAACGTCCTGACCGGCCTCTCCCGCCAGCGGACCTTCCGCCGGCTGCTCGTCGCGCCGCACAGCCTTCGCAGCCGGTTCCTCGACCTCGTCGACCGGGAGATCGGGCACGCCGCGGCCGGACGGGAGGCGCGGATCGTCCTCAAGCTCAATGCGATCGTCGACGTCGCCTGCATCAACGCGCTCTACCGGGCGTCGCAGGCGGGCGTGGAGGTCGACCTGATCATTCGCGCCGCCTGCTCGCTCCGGCCGGGTCTGCCCGGGGTGTCCGATCGGATCCGGGTCCGCTCGATCGTCGGCGAGTTCCTCGAGCATTCGCGGATCTTCGGGTTCGCGAACGGCGGGGAGCAGGAGTGGTACATCGGCTCGGCGGACCTCATGGACCGCAACCTGGACCGGCGGGTCGAGGCCGTCGTCCCGGTCGACGATCCGGAGGCCTGCGCGCGGATCGCGGAAGTCGTCGAGGTCATGTTGGCCGACGATCGCCGTTCGTGGCAGCTGGGCGCGGACGCCGTCTGGCGGAGGACCGAGGAGATCCTCGGACGGCCGGGCGTGACCGACACCCAACAGGTCCTCAAGGAACGGGCACTGCTCTCCGGCCACGTCGCGGCGACTCCACGAGCACCCGCCGCGGCGACGGGCTCGCTCGATCCACGCGCGTGACCGGCCAGGCGACCCGAACCACCAGGCCGGGACGGCCGGCGCGGCCCGCGCGGCCGGCATCACCGGTCGAGATCGAGCTGAAGTACCGGCCCGAGTCGGTGGCGGCGGGTGAGCGATATCTCGCCCTGGACGAGATCGGGGGCCTGGCCGCGGCCCGAGCGCGTACGCGTACCCAGCACCTCGATGACCGCTACGTCGATACGGCCGACGGCGCGCTCGCCCGCGCCGGGTACGCCGCCCGCCTGCGGGTCACAGCGTCGTCAACCGTGATCTCTGTGAAGGCCACGAACCGGCGCTCGACGGGGCGGGGGCCATTCCGGCGCGAGGAGCTCGAGGGGCCCGCCGACCGGACCTCCGCGCCGCGTGACTGGCCGGCGTCCGCCGCCCGTTCGCTCATCCTCGAACTGGGCGGCGACGCGCCGCTCGAGGAGCTGGTGACAGTTCGCCAGGTCCGCCGCAAGCGCGAGCTGCGCGCTCCCGACAGCGTCCTCGAGGTCAGCCTCGACGAGGTCGAGATCGTCCTGCGGTCGGAGGTGATCGACCGGTTCGTCGAGCTCGAGGTTGAGCTCGTTCGCGGAGATGAGGCCGGCCTTGCGAGCGTGGGCCGGGTCCTCGACGCGGATCCGGCACTGAAGTCGTCTCGAGAATCGAAGCTGGAGGCCGCGCTGTCGGCCGTCCGCGAGCACGCGACGAAGCCGCAGGGCCCTGCGCCCCTCGTCGTGGGAAAGTCGCCGGGTGTGCTCGCGACGGACCCGGTCGCCGAAGCGGGTCGCAAGGTCCTCCGCTTCCACTTCGCCCGAATGTTGGCCCGGGAGGCCGGCACCCGCGACGGGCGTGATCCGGGGGACCTCCACGCGATGCGCGTGGCCACCCGCCGGATGCGCGCCGCGTGGCGGGTGTTCGGCGACGGCTTCCGGCCCGCCCGGACGAAGAGCCACCGAGCCCGCCTGCGCGAGACCGCGGCACGCCTCGGCGCGGTGCGCGACCTCGACGTCCTGATCGCCGGGGCGGAGGAATGGCAGGCCGAGCTGCCGAACGCGGAATCGGGCGGGCTCGACCCGCTCCTCGCCGCGTGGCGCGGCTACCGCGACGACGCCCGCGTGCTGCTGATCCACCACCTGGACTCGGACGCCCATGCCGAGTTCATCGAGTCCTTCCGCGTCTTCGTGCAGACCGAGGGCGCCGGAGCCCGGCCGTTCGAGGCGACGGCGCCCCACCGCGTCCGCGACACCGCGCCATCGAGAGCCTGGGCCGCATACGAGCACGTGCGCGCCTATGAGCCCGTGCTCCGCTGGGCGGACGTCGAGACGCTCCACGAGCTGCGGATCGCCGCGAAGTGGCTGCGCTACACGCTCGAGTTCGTCCGGGAAACCCTCGAGCCTGACGTCGAGCTGCTCGTGCCCAGGGTCGTCGCCCTGCAGGACCACCTGGGGCTGATGCACGACGCGGATGTCGCGGCGTCGATGGCCAGGACGTTCCTCGTCGAGCACGGCGGGGACTTGAGCGCGGCCTCCGCGGCGGTCGTCGACCGGTATCTGGACTCGCGCGAGCGAGAGGTGGCGCGACTCCGCAAGACGGTCGGGATTCCGTGGCGGGGCATCGCCGGAGTGACGTTCCGGCGGCGGCTCGGGCGGGCCCTCGCCGGATTGTAGGCGTTCAACGCCACCCGCCGGCGAGACCCGGCAGCGCATCCCGCCAGCCCACCCCGGCCCGAGCGAGCGCGAGGACCGTCCCCTCCCGCACGCCGGCCTCGGAGACCCGGGCGCCCGTGGCTCCGTAGCGCTCGAGGAGCGCGGCCACGATCGCAGCTCCCGCGGGCAGCAGGCGGGCGCGCTCCGGCCGGATCGCGCGCTCGGCGGCGACATCCGCGGCGGTCGTGCGGGCGAGGAGGTCGAGCGCGCCCGCGAGGCGACGCAGGGTCAGCTGTCCGGCGGGCGACGACGGCGGCATCAGGCGGAGCAGGTTCGTGGCGGTCCCGCCGACGAGGACGAGGTCGCCAGGCTCCTCGTCCGGCGCGCCAGCCAGGACGTCGCGCGCCGCCTGCTTGAGGTCGTCGATCTCGGCGCGTGTGGGTGGATCGTGGCGGACGATCTGCCCGGTCAGTCTGGTGGCGCCCAGCGGGAAGCCTCCGATGGACAGCGGGGCGTCAGGTGTCGCAATGACGAACTCGGTGCTGCCCCCGCCGATGTCGACGACGAGCATCGGTCGTTTGAC
Source organism: Chloroflexota bacterium (assembly GCA_040899885.1). Taxonomy (GTDB): domain Bacteria; phylum Chloroflexota; class Limnocylindria; order Limnocylindrales; family CSP1-4; genus JACDAV01. The sequence continues at coordinate 4,404 of JBBDZZ010000057.1, forward strand.
CCGGCGTCCGGCCGTCACGCCGAGCAGCGTCAACAACGCCTCCTCGTGCTGCGTCAGCACGTGAACCGCGGCCCCCGAACGCTGGGCAGCCGCGTGGACTGCTGTCGCCGCATCGGCCGCCCGGCGGAGCGGATCGGTCCCGACGAACGCCACTCGAGTCGCCCCGAGCGCGACGGCGCGCTCCGCATACGCGGCGATCGTGCCCGCGAGTTTCTCAATTACCGTGGGCCCGAAATGCGACTGTGCGTCGATTGCCTCGCCGAGCCCGAGAAACGCCGATTCGTCGGCAAGCGTGTCGAGCCGCCAGTCGTCGACTGAGGCGACAAGGAGGTGCACCGAGGTCGACCCGACGTCTGCCGCGGCCGCGATGACGCTGATCTTGCTATGTCCCCGCAAGGTCACTCCGGACGACGGATGATCACGACGAAACGCGACTGCTGCGACGCTCCATGAAAGGGGGCTGGCCTCGTGCCCCGTGGCAAGTGCCCCGGAGGCCGGCCCACCTTTTTCTCTCGCCTTCCCGTCAGCCGGCTCGCGCGGCAGGTTGCCACTCAACTGGGGCGCCGCCGGGTCCCCGCTCGCGGAACGGCCCGCCCTTCTCCTGGTACACCTGCCTGGCCGGCACCGAGACGACGTCGAGCTCCGGATAGCGGAGCGCCGTCAGCGAGTTTCCGAAGACGCACCCTGTGTCGATGTCGATCGTCCGATTCGACCATACCGGCGTGATGACCGGTGTGTGGCCGTAGACGATTCGGGCCGCGCCGCCGTAATCCGAAGCCCAGTCGAGCCGGATCGGGAATCCCCACTCGTCGCGACCGTCGCGGACCGCGCCGTACATCGCGAAGTCGCGCGCCTTCGCGTTTTCGATGCCGTGAAGTCGCTCTGGCAGCCCGGCGTGAGCGACGACCAGGCGGCCCTCGTCGAGGACCAGGTGGCTCGGAAGCGAGGTGAGGAATACCTCCAGTTGAACGCGGTATGCCTCCGGCCGACCCTCGACCTCGCGGATCGACGCCTCGAGCCCCTGGCTGACCTTCACCGAATGGCCGCGCAACCAGCGAAGAAGCTTGTCGTCGTGGTTGCCTACAACCGCGGACGCGTCGCCGGCCGCGATCATCGCCATCATCAGGTCCACCGTGTCGAGGATCGCCGGCCCGCGGTCGACGAGATCACCGGCGATCACCAGGTGGCGGCCGGGCGGCGGGCTCCACGCGAGAGAGGCGGGATGCACCGGCGACACATATCCGAGCCGGGTGAGCAGCTCCTCGAGCTCTGGAAGACAGCCGTGAACGTCGGAGACGATGTCGTAGGCCGTCCCCGGCGGCTTGCTGACCGCGGGCATTTCCACGGGACAAGTCTACGGGCCGTGCCCCGGGTTGGACGCCGGTCAGCCGACCGGCGTCATTGCCTCGCGGGACAGGATTTCGAGGACCGCGGATCGCAGGTCGCGAGTCTGGATGTCGCAGCGATGGATCGCGGCCCGGCGCGTTGCCGGGCCCGGGCCCACCAGGATCGACCGGACCCCAGCCCGGCGGTTGCCGCAATGCTCCGGGTCCGTGGTGAGAAACCACGCGTCGCGCTCGGCATCCGGGGCGAGCATGGCGTTCATCTCCGGAAAGCCGGGCGGGAGCGGGACGGGTCGGCTGGCCACGAGCACGAGGTCGTGACCCGTGTCGGCCAGCGTCCGAAGCGATTCGCCGGCGTCGGACGCGACCGACGACTCGTCGATCGTGTCGTTGCCATGTCGCGCGAGGATCACCCCCGGCTCGAGGTAGACGCGGGTCATCTGCGGGCCGCCTTGGGCTGGGACCGGGTCACCGAGTTCGCGTGCCCTGTCCGACCTCACCCCGCCAGGCTCCGGTCTCCTGACCGCGGGCCTCGATGAACTCCTTGAACCGCTCGAGGTCGCCCTCGATCCGGCGGTCGAGGATGCCGAGCGCGTCTCCGACGTTCTCGACGAAGCCTTCCGGGTCGACGTCCATCTCCAGGGTGACCCGGGTCCGGTTGTCACCGAGCTGCTCGAACGTGACGATGCCGTTGTGCCGCGTGCCGGACGTGGAGCGCCACGAGATCCGGCGATCCGGGATCTGGTCGAGAATCTCGGCCCGCCACGAGCGCTCGACGCCGGCAATCTGGGCCTTCCATTCGAGCGTCTTGTCGTCGAGCTGGCGGACGCCCTTGACGCCTTCCATGAACCGTGGGAAGTCCTCGAACTGGGTCCACTGGTTGTAGGCGGTGGTGACCGGGGCGTCGACCTCGATCGACTTGGTGATGTTCGACATAACTGCGCACCCCTTGGGGGACCCAGTCGCGGACGACCGGGTCGGGTCTCTGATTGGCCGAGCCCGATTGTCGCCGCCGCGTCCGGTCAGATTCGGAATGGGCTCCCGACCTTCCATATCAACCGGCCGACAGCCGAGTTTCGTGGCCCCGGCCTGGCCGCCCGAGGGGCTGGGGTGCCTCCGGCGTTAACGGAGGCTTAACAGGCCGCAAAAGGCACGTTGACCTGCTCGGGCCACCTTGACCGTGCGACCCCGGGTATCAACGCGGGCTCCCGCTGTCCGGTCCGGTCGCGACGAGGAGGATGCATCGCGTGACGACCCCCACTCCGAGGCGCCTGGCCGCGCTCGCCCTCGTGGCCATGTTCGCCGTCGGCGCCTGCAGCGGCTCCGGCGCCACCCCGTCCACGTCGGTCGGCGGCGCCACCGCCTCGCCCGGCGGACCGTCGACCGCCCCGCTGAGCGGCGACATCGCGATCTCCGGGTCCTCGACCGTCCAGCCCATCTCGCAGACGGTCGCCGAGATGTTCAACGAGCAGCATCCGGACGTCGCGATCACCGTCGACGGTCCCGGTACGGGTGACGGCTTCAAGCTCTTCTGCGCCGGCGACGTGGACATCAGCGACGCGTCGCGCGCCATCAAGGACGAAGAGGCCAAGCTCTGCGCCGATGCCGGCATTGAGTTCGTCGAGCTCAAGGTGGCGATCGACGGAATGTCGATCCTGACGTCGATCAACGACACCACCGGCGTCACGTGCCTCTCGTTCGCGGACCTGTACGCGCTCGTGGGCCCGGAGTCCGAGGGCTTCGACAACTGGAGCGACGGTCAGGCAATCGCGACCGCGCTCGGGTCGACGACGACGCTCCCGAACGCACCGCTCGAGATCAGCGGCCCGGGCGAGGAGTCCGGCACGTACGACTACTTCGTCGAGAGGGTCGTCACGCCGTTCACGGAGGCGCGCGGCCAGGATTCCGGAGCGGGCACGCGCAAGGACTACAACTCGAACCCGAACGACAACGTGATCATCGAGGGCATCGCAGGCACCGACACGTCGCTCGGCTGGGTCGGCTACGCCTTCGCCCAGGAGAACACCGACAAGGTCAAGCACTTCTCCGTGGACAAGGGCGACGGCAAGTGCGTCGAGCCGACGGCCGCCACGATCGCCAGCAACGAGTACCCGCTGGCGCGCGACCTGTTCATCTACGTCGACAAGGCAAAGGCCGCCGAGAACGAGGCGCTCGCGGCGTACGTCGACTTCTATCTCGCCGATGGCACGATCGCGGCTGCCAACGCCGAGGTCGGCTACATCGACCTCGCCCCTGACGTGCTCGCGGCGAGCCGCGCCGCGTGGGACGCGCGCTGACCAACGGCTCCTCCTCCACTCGCGACAGGCCGGGCGGGATTACGCTGCCCGGCCTGTCGTCACTTCCGCGGAGGTTCACAATCGATCGATGACGATCCCCGCGCCTCCCGCCGACCGGCCGTTGGGCGTTGTTCTCATGGGCAGCGCGGCGCGGCGCCGCCGTGAGCGCTTGGTCAGGCTCCTCTTCCTCTCCGCGGCGCTCGTCTCGGTCGTCATCAGCGCCCTCATCGTCGTCAGCCTGATCGGCGGCGCCGCAGACTTCGTCTCGAAGATCGCCCCGGCCCAGCTGCTCGAGGACGGCTGGTACCCCCGCCGCGACGAGTTCGGCCTGCTCACGCTGCTCGCCGGCTCGCTCCTCGTCACTGGCATCGCCCTCCTTCTCGCCGTGCCAATCGGGCTCATGTCCGCGATCTTCCTCGCCGAGTACGCCGGGACCCGCACGCGGCGGATCGTCAAGCCGGTGCTCGAGATCCTGGCCGGGATCCCGAGCGTCGTACTCGGCTTCTTCGCGCT
>JBBDZZ010000057.1:8656-31577 GCA_040899885.1 Chloroflexota bacterium
GCGATCGGCGAGACGATGGTCGTCGCGGTCGCGGCCGGCGGCTCCGGCGGTTCGCAGTTCACCGTCGATCCTTTCGAGCAGGGCCAGACGATCACCGCCGCGATGGCGTCGCTCGCAGCGGGCACCGACCAGGTGGTGGGAAGCAACGTCGCGTACCAGAGCCTGTTCTTCCTGGGGTTGCTGCTCTTCGTGATGACGTTCACGCTGAACCAGCTCGGCGACGTGTTCGTGCGCCGGACGCGGCAGCAGTACTGAGGACGGCGATGACCGCGATCGCGAGGCCGATCGGCGACACGTCCCTCCGGCGCACCGGCACGGACTGGGCCGGCCTCGCCTTCCACGGCGTGCTGCTCGCCTCGCTGCTCGTGTCGCTGCTCATCCTGTTCACGCTGATCGCCGACGTCGCGGGCCGCGGGCTGCCGATTCTCGCCGAGCGCGGGACGGATTTCCTGACGGAGCCGACTTCGAGCCGGCCTGCGCGGGCGGGCGTCGCCCAGGGGATCTTCGGGACACTCATGATGGCGGTCTTCGTCGCGATCATCGCGTTCCCGGTCGGCATCATGACCGCGATCTACCTCGAGGAATACGCCGCGGACAACCGCCTGACCCGGTTCATCAACGTGAACATCCGGAACCTCGCCGGGGTCCCGTCGGTCGTCTACGGACTGCTCGGCCTGTCGATTTTCGTGATCGCGTTGAAAGACCTGACCGGCGGCCGGTCGCTGATCGCGGGCGGCGTCACCCTCGCCGTTCTCGTGCTCCCGATCGTCATCATCACCTCGGCCGAGGCGATCCGGGCCGTGCCGCGCTCCCTGCGCGAGGCCGGGTACGGCGTCGGGGCGTCGCGTTGGGAGGTCACCCGGTTGCTCGTTCTGCCGAGCGCGCTGCCTGGGATCCTGACCGGCACGGTGCTGTCGCTGTCACGCGCGCTGGGCGAGACCGCGCCGCTGATCCTGGCCGGGGCAGTGCTCGGGGGCTTCTCCTCCGGCGGCAAGGACTTCGTCGAGCAGCTCTTCGGCCGCTACACCACGCTCCCGGTCACGATCTTCGACTGGGCGCGCCGCCCGCAGGCGGACTTCCGGGAGCTGACCGCTGCGGCGATCATCGTCCTGCTGATCGTCACGCTCCTGGCCAACGCGATTGCGATCCTGTTACGCAACCGCTACGAGCGTTCGTCGTGACAACCGCCGAGCCGCCAAAGGGAGACTCGATGCCGTCGGCGATCACTGCCCCTCCCGATCCAGACGCCACCGCCACCGCGGCGCCGGAGGGGGAGCCGCACCCGTCCCGCGGCGTGGCCATCCGCGTCGAGCGGGCGAGCGCACCCGCTACCGACGAGGCAGCGGGCCGCGAGCCGGCGGTCGACCTGCGCGACGTCTCCGTCTACTACGGCTCCTTCCGCGCCGTGAAGAACGTCACGTTCGATGCGCCGGCGAACCACATCACCGCGCTGATCGGCCCGTCCGGCAGCGGCAAGTCGACGCTCCTGCGGGCGATCAACCGGATGAACGACCTCATCCCCGGGACGCGATTCGAGGGCGAGGTCCTCTACCATGGCCAGAACCTCTATGCCCCGGACGTCGACCCGGTCGAGGTCCGCCGCCGGATCGGGATGGTCTTCCAGAAGGCGAATCCGTTCCCCAAGTCGATCTATGACAACGTCGCGTTCGGCCCGCGGATCAACGGCTTCAAGGGCAACCTCGACGAGCTCGTCGAGCAGAGCCTCCGTCGGGCGGTCCTGTGGGACGAGGTGAAGGACAAGCTCAAGCAGTCGGGCCTGGCGCTGTCCGGTGGCCAGCAGCAGCGGCTGTGCATCGCCCGGGCGATTGCCGTCGAGCCGGAGATCATCCTCATGGACGAGCCTGCGTCGGCCCTCGACCCGCGGTCGACACTCCAGATCGAGGAACTCATGGCGGAGCTCCGGGCCCGCTATACGATCATCATCGTCACCCACAACATGCAGCAGGCGGCGCGGGCGTCCGATTACACGGTGTTCCTGAACATGGGCGACGACCGGGCAGGCTACATCGTCGAGCGCGACAGGACCATCGAGATCTTCACCAACCCGAAGAACCAGCTGACCGAGGACTACGTCTCGGGGCGGTTCGGCTGAGCACGGCGGGAGGAACTTCATGACGGACGAGCAGCGCACCCCGGCGCCGCGCCTCCCCGATGCGTACGCCGGCGTCCTCGACGACATCGACTCGGGACTGGGACTGGAGCGGCCGGCCGGCGCGGGCCAGCCGATCCACCGCCACCGCCAGAGCTTCGACCGCGAGCTGCAGGACATCAAGGACAGCGTCCTGCGGATGGGCTCGCTCGTCGAGGAATCGATTCGCCAGGCGATCGACGCCCTCGTCCGGCACGATGCGGACCTGGCGTCTGCCGTGATCATCGGCGACTCCGGCATCAACGAGGTCCAGCGCAAGGTCAGCTCGATGATCACCGCAACGATCGCGACCCAGGCGCCGGTCGCTCGCGACCTCCGGTTCCTGCTCACCCTCGACCACGTGGGTTACGAGCTCGAGCGGATGGGCGACCATGCCTCGAGCGTGGCGAAGCAGGTACGCAAGCTCGCGGCAGAGCCCCCGCTCAAGGGCTACGTCGACCTGCCGAAGATGGGCGAGCTCGCTGCCCAGATCGTCCACGGCATCCTGCGGGCGCTCGTCGACGTGGACGAGGAGATGGCCCGCGAAGTCGCCGCCCAGGACGACGAGGTCGACGAGCTCTACCACCGGATCTTCGACGAGGTGCTCGATCTCATGCGGGCCGATCCGGCCAACGTCGAACGTGGCACGCGGATCCTCTTCGCGGCCCACTACCTCGAGCGGATCGGCGATCGGGTCACGAACATCGCCGAGGACGTCGTCTTCCTGGCCACAGGCGACATCGAGGACCTGAATCCGTGAACGAGCACATCGCGTCGCCCATTCGGGTGCTCTTCGTGTGCACGGGGAATTCCGCGCGCAGCCAGATGGCCGAGGCGATCCTTCGCCAGATCGGCCACGGGGCCTTCGAGACGTTCAGTGCCGGCACCGACCCCCGAGGCGTCAACCCGCTCACCGTGCGCGCGCTGGCGAACGCCGGGATCGACGCGTCCGCCGCCCGTTCCAAGTCGGTGACCGAGTTCCTCGGCCAGTCGTTCGACTACGTCGTCACAGTGTGCGACCGCGCCCGGGAGACCTGCCCGGTCTTCCCCGGCCGGGCGGAATCACTTCACTGGGGTTTCGACGATCCGGCGGAGGCGACCGGGAGCGACGCCGAGCGGCTCGCGGTGTTCGAGCGGGTCCTGCGAGAGATCTCGGCCCGGCTCAGGACATTCGAACCGGCCGCCATTCGCGCGAGGAACGGGGTGGGCGCTTGACGGGCGACGGACCGGTCAGCCTGCACCTACTCCGGCACGCGGATGCGGGCGACCCGGAGAAGTGGCAGGGCGACGACTCGGCGCGGCCGCTGTCGGAGAAGGGCGTGCGCCAGGCGGAGCGCCTCGGCAAGCACCTCGCCACCGTCGGGTTCGAGCCGGACGCGATCCTCAGCTCCCCGAAGGTCCGGGCCCTCCAGACGGCGGAGATCGTAGGGCGGGCGCTGGGCGTCTCGGCGGCGGTCGACGATCGGCTCGCGGGCTCGCTCGACCCGGCGGGCATCGCGGCGCTCCTGCGTGATGCGGGCGGGCCGCACAAGCCGGTGATCGTCGGTCACGATCCCGACTTCAGCGAGCTCCTGGCCGAGCTGACCGGCGCGCCGAACCTGACGATGAAGAAGGGAGCAATCGCCCGCGTCGACCTGGCCGGCGGGGTCCGGCCGGGCGAGGGTGCGCTGCGCTGGCTCCTGCCGCCGGACCTCCTGCCCCGCTAGGGTCGCTCAGCTACTCGCCTCGAGGCGAGTTTGCTACTGACAGTAGCGAAAACGGCCTCGATCGTGCGTGGTCGAGCCGCCAGGATGCAATTCCCTTCGACTGGCACGCCCGCTCATGCGAGATCCGCTACTACAGGTAGCGCGGGCTTTGCCTTCTGCCCAGCACGGAAGATCGCGAGGACAACGACGATCACGACGCCTGCCCCCAGCCACTGCTGGGGGTTCAGCCGCTCGCCGAGCAGGAGGAACGCGGCGGCCAGGCCGAAGATCGGGATGAGATAGAACGACACTGCGGCGAACGAGGCGGGCACCTCCCGAAGCCCCGAGAGGTAGAGCCAGTACGCGACGCCGTAGTAGAGGACGCCGGACACCAGGGCGCTGAGCCAGCCGGCGGGTGAAACGTTCTCGGGCCGCACCGCCCCGCCTGCAAGCCAGACGGCGGCGACCACCACGAGCGCAAACGCGAGGGCGTAGAGCTGCTGCGTCGCCACGACCGCGGCCGTGCCCTCCGCGGTGCCGAGCCAGCGCCGGGCCACGATTGTGTAGATCGCGCAGCAGGCGACACCAGCAAGCGTCAGGGCTACCCCGAGGAGCTGACCGGATGGGCCGGGCGCATAGACAACGAGGGCCATGCCGGCCGCGGCGATGAGCGACAGGACGACGACCCCGGGAGTCACCCGCTCGTGCAGGAACCAGCCGGCGAGCAGCAGGATCATGAGCGGCTCGGCGGCCCAGAGCAGCACCGACAGGCTCGCGCTGATGTGGACGAGCCCGAGCAGCCCCAGCGCGTACGCGACCCCGGGGTTCAGGACCCCGAGCCGTCCGAGGATCGGCGACGCCGTCGGGTCGCGGAACGGCTCATGACGCCAGCGCATCAGGAGCGCCAGCACGACGAGGCTGGCGGCGAGCTGGATCGCGAGCAGCGTCAGCGGCGGGATCTCCGCGACGGCGCGCTTGCTGACGGCCGTCGCGGTGCCCCAGGATGCGGCCGCGAGGACCAGCGCGAGGAGCGCCCGGCGAGGCAAGGCCGGGTTCGCTCAGGCGGACGCGGGCTTTGCCGTCTGGGCCGGCCGGCGGCGGGTCAGCTCCCCCACCGGGATGAGGCCGCCCGTCACCAGGCCGCGGGCGATGCCGTCGAGCCGCTGGGCGACGTCCGGCGCGAGCCGGTAGAAGATCCAGCTGCCCCGCCGCTCGGAGGCGACCACGCCGGCCTCACGGAGCACCTTGAGGTGGTGGGACACCGTGGGCTGGCCCACATCGCAGCACGTCGTGAAGTCGCAGGCGCAGACCTCCGCGTTGCTCGCCAGCTCGCGGACGATCGCGAGGCGGGTGGGGTCGGCCAGCGCCTGGAGGAGGCGGACCTCGGGGTCGGTGGTCTTCTTCATGTCGCGCATAGTATCGAGGAATTTCGATATTGACAAGTATCGATCAAGTAGGTAGATTGACGAGCATCGATATGTGACAAGGCGAAGGAGGCACGGACAAATGGACCACAACGACCCCGTGACCGACACCGCCCGCGTCCACGACGAAGTCCGGGAGCGCTACGCCGAGGCCGCCCGCGCGGCGACCGCGAAGAGCCGCGACTCGGCCCCGCAGGCTTCCTGCTGCTCCCCCACCGGCGAAGTCGCCTTCGGCGAGCTCCTCTACAAAGCCGACGACCGCGCCTCGCTTCCGGACTCCGCCGTTCTCGCCAGCCTCGGCTGCGGGAATCCCACGGCCGTCGCGGAATTGCGTGAAGGCGAGACCGTTCTCGACCTCGGCTCGGGCGGCGGGATCGACGTCCTCCTCTCGGCCCGGCGGGTCGGGCCGTCGGGGCGGGCGATCGGCCTGGACATGACCGACGAGATGCTCGACCTCGCCCGACGCAATGCCGCCGAGGCGGGAGCGTCGAATGTCGAGTTCGTCAAGGGCACGATCGAGTCGATGCCGCTCGCGGCGGACAGCGTGGACGTGGTCATCAGCAACTGCGTGATCAACCTCGCCGCGGACAAGGGCGCGGTCTTCGGCGAGATCGCGCGCGTCCTCCGCCCGGGTGGCCGGGTCGGGGTCAGCGACGTCGTCGCGGCCGACGAGCTCAGCGTCACCGAGCGCGCCGAGCGAGGAAGCTTCGCCGGGTGCATCGCCGGCGCTCTGTCGTTCGGCGAGTACCGCGCCGGCCTCGAGGCGGTCGGGCTGCGCGACATCTCGATCGAGCCGACCCATTCAGTTGGCGACGGGCTGTTCGGGGCGACCGTCCGGGCCACGAAGCCCGTCGACTGGACGCCCGGCGCCGTTCGGGCCCCATCGATCCCGCTTCCGGTCGCCCGCCTCGACCTGCCGGTCGTCGCCTCGAGCTGCTGCGGCGGCGAGGGCTGCTGCTAGCGCCTCGCCTCGCGCGGCACAACGACGGCGTCGTCATCGGCAGACGCCGGGAACGGCAGCGCGATCGGGTCTGACGCGAGCCGGCTCCGGCCGTCGGCGTCGAACCGGTCGAGGCCGAGGTCGGCGACGTCGACGACGTCCGTCCGGCCGCGGAGCGCGAGGTCGGCGGCGACGCGCGAGACCCCGGGGCCCCACATCATCCCGTGGCCACCGGCCGACGCGACGGTCAGCCCCTCGATCGGCGTCCCGTCCGGCAGCAGGCCGGGGCCGACGATCGGCAGGTGATCCGGGGTGTAGTCGATCGTCGCCGCCCAGATCTTCCTGATCCCGAGCCCGCGCGTCGGCGGCACGAGCGCCTCGAGCCGGGCCCGCATCCGGTCGTGGAACGGCCAGTCGATCGCCCGGGCCGGTCCGGGGGCCTCGTCCGGGTTGCTCCAGCCGAACAGGAGGCCATCCTCCTCGAGTCGCCAGTAGAGGCCCTCGCCGATATCGAAGACCATCGGCTGCGGGTCACGGAACGCCTCCGCCGGCTCGAGGACGCAGACGGTATGGCGGGCGGCGCCGGCCGGGATTCGGATGCCGGCGAGCCGCCCCACGGCGCGGAGTGTCGGGCCGCCGGTCAACAGGACGCTGGACGTCTCGATCGGACCCGCGGCCGTCTCGACGCCAACGACTCGCGGGCCGTTCGGCCCCGGCTCGGTCCGGAGGCCCGTGAAGGCCGTCCGCTCGCGGAGTTCGACGCCGGCTGTCCGCATCGCGAGTGAATACGCGAGAACGTTGCGCGGCGGGTCGATGTGGCCGTCGGTCTCGAGGAAGCTCCCGCCACGGTGCCCGCGGGCTGCGAGCGACGGCACGAGCGCGGCGGCCCCGGCCGCGTCGACCCAGCGGACCTCCAACCCCTGTGCCTGTTGCATCGCGACCCGCTCACGGCCGGCGCGCTCGTCGTCCTCGGTCACAGCGAGAATAAGGTAGCCCAGCTCGCGGAAGCCGGAATCGGTGCCGATCAGCTCCCGCTGCCGCCGGTAGAAGTCGATCGACCAGCGCCCGAGGGCGACGGTGGCGGGCGTGCCTCCCTGGGCGCGAACGACCCCTGCGGCGCGGCTCGAGGCCCCCTGGCCGGCGAGCCCCTGCTCGAGGACGATGACCCGCCCGGCGCCGTCGGTCTTCGCGAACCACCCGGCCCAGCCGCCGATCGTGCCCGCCCCGACGACAACGAGATTGGCCCGCTCGGTCATGCTCGCGCTCCCCTTCCGCCGTCGAGGATACGACTCAGCCGTCGAGGGCGGCCCCCTCGACGCACACCGCGGTCACGCCGATGCGGCTGAGCCGTTCGAACGTCGCGGGCCGGGTCACCGTCCAGGCGACGACATCGAGGCCCGACCGGCGGGCGCGGGCGACCGCGGGCACGTCGATCGAATGCCACTCGGCCGCGATCGCCCGGCAACCAAGGGTCGCCGCGGAGGCCGCTGCCCCAAGCGACAGCTCAACGACATTCAGCCAGCGATGCCATCTGGGTCGCAGGCGGCCGAGCGCATCGAGCGTCGCCGGCGCGAACGACGAGATCGCGAAGGTCCTGGGCTCCCGCCCGGCGGCCTCGAGGACGGCGACGACCGCCGGGACCCCCGGGTCGTCCTTCAGCTCGATGTCCAGAAACGCCGGGGCCGGGACCGCGGCGAGAACATCGGCCAGCGTCGGGACGCCGAAGGCCGCGAGCTCCACCGCGGACAGGGCCGCCACCCGGTCCGGGCGGCCGTGGACGCGCTCGAGGGTCTCGTCGTGCGAGAGCACCGGAACTCCGTCCGCGGAGGCCCGCACATCGAACTCCAGTCCGTCGCAGGCGGAAATCTCGAGCCCCCCGAGGAGCGCCGGGAGCGTGTTCTCCGGCGCCCGTCGCCAGTCGCCCCGGTGGGCGAGGCGAAGCGTGCGACGGGTCACTCGCCCACGACGATGTGCGCGGCGAGCCCGATGTGGTCGCTCGGGTAGAGGGTCGCATCGCCGACCGCGGGCCGGTCAAAGGCGAGTCGGGCGTTCGTGGCCCGGACCTCGCCGCGCAGCCAGATGTAGTCGAGGCAGCCCGGATCGCCGTCGGTGTCCATCCCCGGCGCCTGGATACCGGATGGCCAGGTGACCTCGGGTTCCGCCCCGTTCGCCTCGAGATACGCGGAACGGAAGCCGTGCGATCGGAGGCGCGCGGGAGCGGGCTCATCCGGCTCGGCGTTGAAGTCGCCGACGAGCACCTGAGCATCCGCCGCCGGCGCCGCCGCGAGCCAGTCCACGAGCAGGGCTGCCTGCTCGTCGCGGACCGACTCGTCCGCCGGCACGTGGTGGAGGTGCGTCGCGGTGAAGAGCAACCCCGCGCCCCCGGGCAAGCGGAGGAGGACCCGGATCGCGGAGCGATTGCGGCCGAGATCGAGTCGCTCCTCCGCCGTCGCCTCCAGCGGCTCCCGCACGAGCAGGCTGTTGCCGTATTCGGGGCGCCCCGCCCACGCCCGGCTCGCCCGGTAGCGCGCCTCGCCCGCCGCGGCGAGCAGCCGGTCCTGCTGCATCGGGTAAACGACCTCCTGGAGGCCGATGACGTCGGGCTGGAGCGCGCGCATGTCGGCGAGGAGCAGCGGAAGGCGCTCCTCCCAGCGGTCCGCGATGTTCCGGATGTTCAGCGTGGCGACGTGCAGGCTATCCGTCATCCCGGGCGCTCCTCTGCGATCGGGAGGGCGAACGAGAACGTCGAGCCCCTCCCCTCCTCCGATTCGACCCAGATCCGGCCGCCGTGCTGTTCGACCACGTGCCGCGCGATCGACAGCCCAAGGCCGGTTCCGCCCCCGCGGACGCGGGCACGGTCGACCTTGTAGAAGCGCTCGAAGACGCGGCCTTGGAGCGCCGTGGGGATTCCGACGCCCCGATCCTCCACGGAGGTCACGACCTCGCCGTCGCGCGCCTCGACCCGGACCGTGACGTCGCCACCGGTGGGGCTGAACTTCACGGCGTTGTGAAGCAGGTTGATGAGGACCTGCCCGAGCCGCGCCTCGTCGCCCCGGACGCGCGGCACGGCTGGCGCGGCCGCGACGGTGAGGCGCACGCCCTGCCGCTCGGCGAACAGCCGAAGCCGCTCCGCCGACGCGGCGGCAATCGCGCCCAGGTCGACATCGTCGAGATGGACGACGGCGCCGCCGCTCTCGATCCGGCTCAGGTCGAGCAGCTCGTTGACCATCTGGGCGATGTGCCCGGTCTCCACCTCGATCTTGCCGATTCGGTCGCGCATCCGGTCAGGGATGGCGTTGCCCAGCTCGGCCGCCTCGCGGGCCAGCGTCTCGGCCAGCAGGCTGACCGTGGTCAACGGGGTCCGCAGCTCGTGCGACAGGTTGTCGATGAACTCGGCCCGGATCTGCTGGAGGCGGCGAAGCTCCGTAACGTCCTCGAGCACGACCCACACCCCGCGGACCGGCGAGCGCCGGGCTCGGACGACAAGCCTCGGGCCGTCGACGTCCCGAACGGCAACCTCGCCGGTTGCGGCCCCTCGTTCCCTGGCATCGTCGATGACGCCCTCGATCCGCCGGTCGACGAACGCCTCGATCGTGGTCCGCCCGATCATCGTCCCGCCGGCTCGGCCGAGGAAGACGTGGGCCGCCGTGTTCGCCACGTCGACCCGGGAGTCGTCGTCGACGTGGATGATGCCAACCCCGACGAGGTCCGCCAGATAGGCCGTGTCGCGACGCTCCTGCGCAGCCGCCCAGTCGACACTCTTTGCCCGCTCCTGGACCCGCCGAACACGGGTCGCGAGATCCCCGCCGCCCTCGTCCCCACCGGTCAGCGCGCGAATCGCTTGCAACGCGCGGCCCCGCGCGACCGCCTGGCCAAGGACGATCGCGAGCGCGAGCGCGAGGACCACGATGATGCCGAGCGCGGGCCAGTCCATCGCCCGGAGGATCGCACACCGAAACGCCCCGGGCCGCGGACCCGGGGCGTTCGACGTGACTGGGAGTTCAGCCGGCGGGCGTCAGCCAGACCGGGTAGTCGCGGATGTCTTCCGGGGACCCGTCCATCGCCGACGCGTTCCAGGCGCGAAGCGTGCCCCACTGGGCCTGGTCGACGGTGTACGGGATCGTGATCTCGAAGGTGCCCCGGGTCCCGCTGCCGCTGGTGGCCATCACGGGGCCCCCGAACTGCTCCCGGCCGGAAGCATCGAACAGCGTGATGAGGAACTGGGCCTCGAAGACGTTGGCGGTGCCGGTGACCGTGGCGGGGTTCCCGATCGCCGCGCCCCAGGCCGGCCGGTCGACGAAAATCGCCGGCAGGAAGTCCTCGAAGTCGGCCCGAGCCATGGGGCCACCGATGACGATTCCCTCGCTCCCGAAGACGGTGACGGTCTCACCCTCGACCTGGAAGACGACCGAGCGCACGGTCGGGAACTGGGTCAGCGTGAAGACGACCTGGGCGAGCCGGCCGAATGCCGAGCGGCTGCCGCCACCGGCCTCGAACTCGCGAGACAGGTCGACGGTCGCGATGCCGTTCGCGATCGAGAGGCCCAGCAGCCGGGTGCCGGCGGGGACCGCCGAAGTAATCGCGGGCGAGGCCTCGAGCTCCGAGCCCTGTGGGCCGGCCAGCAGTCCGTTCATCGCCGCGCGCGCCACCGCCTGGGTTTCGGGGGTCTGGCGAAGGACGGCGACGAGGCCCTCACTGCCCTGCGGACCCGCCAGGTGGAAGTAGGCGCGGACAACCGATGTGCCGGTCGCCGGGCTCGCGTCCGGCGTTCCCACGGGCGAGCTGGGCGCAGGGGTCAGGTCCGGGCTGCCCGGCGCGACGGAAGGGTCCGCCGACGGTGCCGCCGAGCCGACCGACCCGAGGCCGCCGGTAGACGGCGTGCAGGCGCCGAGCAGAACGGCAATGAGTGCAACCGGGATGAGGGCGAGAGGGCGCTTCATCGGATGGGCTCCTGTGCGGTTGATCTCGCCCCACGATCGGGTTCGCTCGTCGCAGCCGGATCGCCGCCGGGTAACGGTTCGGTCACAGGCAGCCGGAGGTCGAACCGCAGCCCACCGGCGGAGCGGTTGCGGGCCGAGAGCGCGCCGCCGATGAGCGCTGCGTTCTCCGCGGCGATCGCGAGCCCGAGCCCGCTGCTCCCGCCCTGGCGGGACGGGTCGGCCTTGTAGAAGCGGTCGAAGATCCGTTCGAGGCGGTCCTCCGGGACGCCCGGCCCGGCGTCGGCCACCGACAGGACAACCGCGTCGGGGTGTACCTGCAGCCCGATCTCGACCGGGGCGTTCGGGGCATGCTCGCGGGCGTTGTCGAGGAGATTGCCGAGGATCCGCTCGATCCGCCGCGGATCCGTCACCACGACGACCGGCTCCTCGCCGGGCAGGACGAGTGCCGCGTCCGGCAGGCGTGCCGCGGCGACCGCCCGGACGAGCCGGACGAGGTCGATTGGCTCGTGCGCCGCCTGCTCGGCGGCCGAGTCGAACCGCGAGAGCTCCATCAGCTCTTCGACGAGCGTCCGCAGCCGCGCGACGTCGGCGACGAGCAGCTCGCCGGTCCGGCGGGCGTCCGGCGGCAGCGCACCGAGGTGCTCGCGCAGGATCGACGCCTCCGCGACCAGCGCGGTCAGCGGCGTGCGGAGCTCGTGCGAGACGTCGGCGACGAACCGGCGGTTCTGGGCCTGCGAGGCCTCGAGGCGCCCGATCGTCTCCTGGAGCGCGGCGGCCATCCGGTTGAACCGGTCGGCCCAGGTGCCGAACTCGTCGCGCGAGGCGACCGGCACCCGCGCCGACAGGTCGCCGCGCTCGATCCGCTCGGCCGCTCGGGCCGCGGCTTCGACGGGCGCCAGGACCCCGCGCGCCACCCAGCGGGCGGCGACGAGTCCGACGAGCGCGAGCAGGAGCGCTCCGCCACCGAGGCCGATGCGTAGCTGGGTGAGGGCTTGCTCGAGGGACGTCGCGTCGTGGAGGAAGTAGAAGCCCGCGTCCGTTCCCGGCTGTCGGCCGCCGATGATGAGGACGGCCTGGTCACCGAACGCGGTCCACTGGTAGCCGAGCCGTCCGTTCGCCACCGCCGCTTGCAGTTCCTGAGAGCGGATCGACCGAAATGGTTCGACAAGGTCGCCGAAGTCGGCGATGAGGCGAACGCTTCGCCCTTCGAACGCTCGCACCAGCCCGCTGTTGTCGAACGCCTCGCGGGTCGGCGTCGGAAGCCGGGCCGGGATGAGCACCGTCAGGTCGAATCGCGCCTGGGCCTCGGCATCGCGAACGAGCCCCCCGTGGAGCGACGCGTCGACGAACGCGTACGCACCGACGCCGAGCACGAGCGCCGTCACGACGATCAACGCGACGATCGTCGCCGTCAGCCGCCCGCGAATGCCACCCAGGAGGGGCATCGCGCTACCGCGCGGCCTTGTAGCCGGCGCCGCGCACGGTCAGCACGAGGCTCGGGTTGGCCGCGTCCGGCTCGACCTTCGCCCTGAGCCGCTGGATCGCGACGTCGACGAGGCGGGAGTCGCCGAGGTAGTCGTAGCCCCAGATCCGGTCGAGCAGCACGTCCCGGGTGAGGACCTGCCCGGCGTGCCGCGTCAGCTCGGCGAGCAGGTCGAACTCGGTCCGCGTGAGCGGGATGTCCTCGCCGTCACGCTCGACGGTCCGGCCACCGACGTCGATCGACAACGGGCCGAGATGGAGCCTATCGCCGTCGTCGGCGAGCCGGCCAGCCCGGCGGAGCGCGGCGCGGACGCGGGCGACGAGCTCCGGGACCTCGAATGGCTTCTTCACGTAGTCGTCCGCACCGGCCTCAAGGCCGACGACGACGTCGAGCGTGTCGCCCCGGGCGGTGAGCATGACGATCGGCACGGTCGAGGTCCGCCGCACCTGTCGGCAGACCTCGAGGCCGTCGAGGCGGGGCAGCATCACGTCGAGCAGGAGGAGGTCGAACGGTTCGGCCCGGAAGCGGTCGAGGCCCTCGAGGCCGTCGGCGGCTGTCGTGACCTCGAATCCTGCGTTGCGCAACCCGATGCCGGTGACTTCCCGGATCGATGGGTCGTCCTCGACGAGCAGGATTCGAGCGTCCAATGCCCCTCCGCGCCGGCCTGTACGAGCCGGTCCGTGCGCCGGCGCCCGGCGCGCGCGGCCGAAGTATGCCAGCCGACCGGTCCGGGAGGCGGCCGGCGGTCAGCGACGCCGGACCGTGGGACCGGCCGGCCGATCCTCGGTTCGTCCGGTGCCGGGGTCGCCGGTCGCGGCCCGCCACGGGGCGACGAGCGCGGCGAACTCCTCGGCGCGGAAACCGTGGCGCAGCACGAGTGCGTGCGCCGTGCGGGCCAGCAACCGCTCCGCGCGGGCGGCCACGGGACGGTCGAGCTCGCCGAGGGCAGGTGCCGCCCGCGCGGCCGCGTCCCGGCCGGCGAGATCGGACGACACGCGCAGGCCCTCGTCCTCGTCCGGTCCGAGGCCCCGCGGCCACGGGTCGTCCGTGATCCGGCCACGGCCGGCGGCGCGAGCAAGCTTCCGGGCCTCGTCCGCGGTCAGAGCCGCGGCGCGGGCGAGGAACCGCTCGACGGCCTTCGTGTTCGGGCCGTAGCGCGGCTGGTCGATCGCCGCCTCCCACGCCCTCACGAGGCGGTCGCGGGCGCGGCCACGGAATGGCTCGGCGAGGTGCTCGTCGAGGAACGCCCCCAGCGCAAGCTCGTGAGCCGCCGCGAGAACCGCGTCGCGCAGCGGCCCGTTCGCCCAGTCGGCGGATCGGAGCCGGGTCCGCACCTGGCTCTCGACCGCGTCGAGTGCGGCGAGCGGCTCGGGAGCGAGGAAGCGGCGGATGCTCGCCACGAACGCGATCGACGACGTGTCCGCCATCGACAGCCGGTCGAGCTCGTCCCGGTTCAGGCGGCCGACACGGTCGAGGAAGCGCCGGAGCTCTTCCGCCGGGTCGCGCGTAACGCTCCGACGGGGCGCAGGCCGGGCCTGCCCGGTCGGACTGCCGTCGGCCGGGCGGCGGCCCCACCTCGGCGGTCTGCCGCTGCGGATCCCGCGCTCCCGGTCGTACCGGGCACGCAGGTCGCGGTCGGCCAGCCAGTCGTGGGCGACGTTGATCCTCTTCGCGAGCTCGAGCCCGTCCGCGCCGGCGATGTCCGGGTGGTGGCGCTTGAGGAGCGCCCGCCAGGCGACCTCGATCGTCTCGAAGCTGCACTCGGCGTCGACTTCGAGGCGAGCGTACAGGTCGTCGGCCGGAACGACGGGCGCGGGTGGCACCGGCTCATGCTAGCGGCCCGTGCGGTCTGGTCGAACACACCCCCCGCTCGACATGCCCGTCGAGTGCATAGCGGGAGCGGCTCGTGGGGCCCACGTCCCGGACCGGTCGGACACAACCCCCTCTTTCGACATGTCCGTTCGAGGGCATAACGCGAGCGGCTGTCGCGCCCGCCGACTTATGCACCGGACGGGCATAGGAAATGAGGGGGGCTTCGGGGGCCGAGAGCGCGCCAGGCCCCTTCGGCCGCCCAAGTCAGGCGGGGACGGGCTCGGTACCGGAGAGCATCGCCTCGACCTCCTCGACTGAGCGCGTCGATCGCTCGCCCGTGGCCCGCTCGGTGACCTCGACGCCCCCGGCGGCCAAAGACCGCGGGCTGACGGTCAGGATCGTCGGCATCCCCAGGAGCTCGGCGTCGGTGAGCTTCACGCCGGGCGACTCGTCGCGGTCGTCGTACAGGATCTCCCGGCCGGCGTCGAGCGCGACCCGGTGGAGCCGCTCGGCGACCTCGACGACGCGCGGTTCGCGGGCCGCGCCGATCGATACGAGATGGGCCGCGTAGGGCGCCACCTCGGCGGGCCACACGATCCCCTTGTCGTCGTGATGGGCCTCCACGACGCACGCCAGGTTCCGCCCGAGGCCAATCCCGTAGCTGCCCATGATCGGATGGACACGCTTCCCGTCCTCGGCGAGGAACGCCGCGTCGAGGGCGACCGTGAAGTCGGTCCCGAGCTTGAAGATGTTGCCGACCTCGATGCCCTTGCGGAGCTTGAGCGGCTTGCCGCACGCGGGGCACGGGTCGCCCTCGCGGGCGTTCGTGATGTCGGCGACGACGTCAGGCTTGAAGTCGCGTCCCACGTTGACGTTGCGCAGGTGAAAGCCCGTCCGGTTCGCGCCCGCGACGAGGTTCGGCGACCGCGCCGCGAGATCGTCGACGACGACGAACGCGTCGTGCGCCCCAACCGGGGATCCGTAGCCGGGCTCCATCCGGGCGGCGCGGATCTGCTCGACCTGGGCCGGCCGCAGCCCGCCCACGGCCTTCGCCGCGTTCGCGAGCTTCGTCTCGTTGACCTCGAAGTCGCCGCGCACGATCGCCGTCACGAGCCGGCCGTCCCCGGCGACGAAGAAGGCGGCCTTCGCGGTCCGGTCCTCGCCGACGCCCAGGAATGCGGCCAGCGTCGCGATCGTCGTCGTGCCCGGCGTCGCGACCTCCTCCTTCGGCAGCGCCTGCTCGGCCGACGGCTCCGGCTTGCGCATCGTCGCGATCTGCTGGTTCGCGGCGTAGTCGCCCGTGTCGCACAGCACGAGGGTGTCCTCGCCGAACTCGTTGAGGACCATGAACTCGTGGGCCTCCGAGCCGCCCATGATCCCGACGTCCGCACCGACCGCCACGGTCTCGAGGCCCAGCCTCCGGAAGATCCGCTCGTACGCCTCGTAGTGAAGGCGGTACGAGCGGTCGAGGCCCGCCTCGTCGACATCGATCGAGTAGCTGTCCTTCATCACGAACTCGCGGACGCGGATCAACCCGCCGCGCGATCGTGGCTCGTCACGGAACTTCGTCTGGAAGTGATAGACGATGACCGGCAGCTGGCGATAGCTCTTGACGATGTCGCGGACGAGGTCGGCGACGACCTCCTCGTGCGTCATCGCGAGGACCATGTCGCGCCCGGCGCGGTCCTCGAACCGGACCATCTCCGGGCCGATCTTCGTGTACCGACCGCTCTCCCGCCACAGCTCCGCCGGATGGACGACCGGCATCTCCATCTCTTGGCCGCCGATCCGGTCGATCTCCTCGCGGATGATCTGCTCGACGCGTTTCGTGGCCCGCAAGCCGAGCGGCAGGAGCGAGTAGATGCCGGACCCGAGCTGGCGGATGTAGCCCGCGCGGAGCAGCAATCGGTGCGACGGCATCTCCGCATCCGCGGGGTCGTCGCGCAGGCTGGTAAAGAAGAGCCGGCTCAGGCGCATGGCGCGAAGGATAGCGGGCCTGCCCCGTCTCCCTCCGGAGACCACCCATGCCATCCTGGATCTCCCGGCCCCTTCCGGGACTCATTCCGTGCGCGGCCCGCACAGGCCGATTGCCCGTGGGCACATCGCGTGCGGCGATGTCAGAGGTTGTATCGCCTAGCGCACGATGACGGCCGACCCACGGGGATCGCGACCCTCCCGAAGCGCGCGCAGCGCGCGGACGGCCGGGATCGGGTAGGCCGACCAGAACGAGGCGTCCGCGGTCCCGAGAATCTCCCGGTTCGTCGCCGACCGCTTGACGAGCAGGATGACCCGGTTCATGCCGCCGTCGCGGCACTTGAGGCTGATTCGCCGATGGAGTGCCTGCAGGTCCCGGATCCTCGTCTCCGCCTCGACGACGATCGGATCCCCCACGCCCGTGATCACCGCGTCGAACGCTCGCCGATCACCCGCGTTCGGGAGCGGCACCTCGAGACGCCAACCGAGCGTTGGGCTCAACGCCGAGCGAAGTGTTTCCAGGAGCGCTGTGTGCGCGGCGTCGCGGAGCGGCGGGCCGGCCGGATAAAGGCGAACGGATAAGTCCAGCCCGACGACCGCCGCGATGCGGGCCAGGTCGCGCACGGTAACCTCACGCGACTCACCCCGCTCGATGCGCGCGAGATGCGCACGAGATCGGCCGACAAGTCCGGCCATCCTCTCAAGGCTGTGACCTGCCGACACGCGGCCATCCCGTAGCTCGGTGCCAAGGGCAGGCAGCATCCGGGCCACGAGTCGGTCCGCAGCCTCGATCCGCCGCTCGGTCGTCGCCATGGCCGCAGCATGAAGCTCAGCCCTTCACGGGCAATTCACGCAGCGCCGGACGCCGGAAGACGTAGCCGACGCCGCGGACCGTCTCGATCAGGCGCGGCGACGCCGGGTTCTCCTCGATCTCGCTCCGGAGCCAGTGGACGTGGACGTCGACGGTCCGTGTCTCTCCGCCGTAGTCGTAACCCCAAACATGTTCGAGCAGCTGGTCGCGGGTAAACGCCTGGCCCGGCCGGCCGAGGAGGAACGCGAGCAGCTCGAACGCCTTCGGCTTGATCGCCACCGGCTCGCCGTCGCGGAGGAGCCGATGGCCGGCCAGGTCGACCTGGACGCGGCCGAGATCGATCATCGCCGGCAATGATTCGCCGGCCTGCTGCTCGCTCCGGCGGAAGAGTGCCCGGATCCGGGCCGACAGCTCGCGCAGCGAGAACGGCTTCGTGACGTAGTCGTCGGCGCCCAGCTCGAGCCCGACGACCTTGTCGAGCTCGGAGTCCTTCGCGGTCAGCATGACGATCGGCACGCCCGACTCTCGGCGGATGATCCGGCAGACCTCGATGCCGGACATCTCCGGGAGCATCAAGTCGAGGAGCACGAGGTCCGGCTTGTCCGCGCGGAAGCGCTCCAGCGCCGCCGGTCCGTCGGCCGCCGCGATGACCCGGAACCCGTCGGCCTCGAGAGCGTCGACGAGCGTCTCGCGGAGCGTCGGCTCATCGTCCACCACGAGGATCGTGCGGGGCATCGGTGTCGGCTTCGCTCGACGGGAAGGGCCGCGGCCGCCCGTCAGGCGACCTCGGCCGCGGCGAGACGCTCGATCGCGCGGTCGAGCCGCTCGAGCGACCGCTCGGGGCCGAGCGCGACGAGCGTGTCGAACAGCGGAGGCGTCGCGGTCCGGCCGGTGACGGCGACGCGGATCGCCATGAACAGGTCACCCGCCTTCCAGCCGCGTGCCTCGGCAAGCGCGCGCAGCGGCGGCTCGAGCTCGTCGGCCTCGTAGCTGATCGGCCCGATCGCGGCGATCGTCTCGCGCGCGGCCCGCAACCCCTCGATCGCGGTCTCGCGGTCCCAGCGCTTCGGGACGAGGACGGCCGGATCGACGTCGACCCGGTCGACGAACAGGAACCCGACGAGGTCCCCGATCGCGCCGAGCGTCGGGAGGCGCTCCTGGACGACCGGCAGGAGCGCGACGATCTCGTCATCGGTTGGCACCCGGTCAATCCGGCCGGCCGCTCGCTCGGCCTCGAGGAATGGCCGCAGGCGATCGACGAGGTCGTCCGGCGTGAGCCGCCGGATCCACTGGCCGTTGAGCCACTCGAGTCGCTCGCGGTCGAATACCGCACCGGCCTTCTGGACATGGTCGAGGTCGAACCGTCGTTCAAGGTCGTCCAGTGACAGGATTTCCTCCTCGGTCCCGGTCGACCAACCGAGCAGCGCGAGGTAGTTGACGAGCGCCTCACGGACGAAGCCCTCGGCCAGGTAATCGGAGATGGCCGTCTGGCTTTTGCGCTTGCTCATCTTCGTCCGGTCCGCATTGAGGATCAGCGGCAGGTGGGCGAACCGGGGCTCCGGATAACCGAGCGCCCGGAACAGGAGGATGTGCTTCGGCGTGTTCGAGAGGTGGTCCTCGCCGCGGATGACGTGGCTGATCTCCATCGCCGCGTCGTCGACGACAACTGTGAAGTGATAGAGCGGCGAGCCGTCGGCCCGGGCGATCACGAAGTCGCCGCCGAGTGCGGAGGTGTCGATCTCGACGCGGCCGCGAATGAGGTCTTCGAACGCGACCTTCTCATCGCCGACCCGGAACCGGAGCGCCGGCTTGCGACCCTCGGCCTCGAACGCCGCCCGCTCGGCGGCAGTCAGGTTGGCGCAGCGGCCGCTGTAGCGGGGCGGCAGCTTCGCCGCCTCGAGCCGCTTCCGCTCGGCGTCGAGCTCCTCCGGCGTGCAATAGCACCAGTAGGCCTTGTCATCCTCGAGGAGGCGCCGGGCGGCCGCAGCGTACGTGTCGAGCCGCTCCATCTGGCGGTACGGGGCGTGCGGTCCGCGGGCCGCCTGGCCGGCAACCTCCGGACCCTCGTCCCACTTGAGGCCAAGCGCGTGTAGCCCGTCGAGGATGTCCTTCTCGTAGGCGATCGAGGAGCGGGCGACGTCGGTGTCCTCGATGCGAAGGATGAACGTGCCGCCCTGTCGCCGCGCATAGAGGTAGTTGAACAGGGCCGTGCGGGCCGTCCCGATGTGAAGCGGCCCCGTCGGGCTGGGCGCGATACGGACGCGGACGGGCTCGTCGGGCATGTGACCGATTGTAGGGCCGCCGGCATCGCGGCCCGTCGGGCCGCCTATCTGGCGGGGACGCGGTGGAACAGGGCCGGGTCCGCCTCGCCGGGCAGGACGCGGACGAGGGCGGCCGGCCGGAGCCCGAGCGTCGCCCGGCCGATCGGGCCTTCGAGGGTCAGCGAGTCGAGCGATTCCGAGCGGGCGAGGATCGTCACGTGGGCGCCCGGCACGAGCCCCCGCGCCTCGAGATACGAGAGCAGGGCCGCGTCCTCCTCCGCCTCCTCCGTGATCCGATAGATCGTCGCCCGCTGGCCGGCCTCGGTCGAGCTGAGCGGAATGCCGGCCGGCCGGCGCCGGGCCGTCTCGGCGTCGATCGGGTTGCCGTGTGGGCACGTCTCGGGATGCCCCAGCATCTCGTCGAGTCGGGCCTCGACGCGGGGCGAGATCTGGCCCTGGAGCCGGGCCGCCTCCTCGTCCGATTCGGCCCAGCCGAGCCCGACGACCGCGCTGAGCAGCCATTCGCACAGGGCGTGCCGCCGGAAGATCGTGTCCGCCGCCGCCCGACCGGCCCCGGTCAGCACGAGCTCGCGCCCGTCGGCCTGCTCGACGAGCCCGTCCGCGATGAACCGGCGGAACATCTCGCTCGCGGCCTGGGTCGACACCCCGAGATGGCGGCCGACCTGCGCCGCGGTCACCCGCGATCCGTCGCCCGCCCTCACGCGGAGCGCGAGCAGGTACTCCTGGGCCGCGCTCGACAGGTCCGCGGGATCGTGCCGGCGGGTCGCCAGGACTCGGGTCACGGTGGGATCGTACGCGAGCGCCGGCCGACCGCGAACGCGGCACCGGCGAGCCACGCAATCGCGAGCACGATCGCCAGTGCGCCCGCCGCGGCACCGGGTTCGCGAGCGCCGCCGACGGCGCTGAGGAGGATCGAGGCGGGGATCGCCGCGGCCAGCAGCGCCAGGGTGCCGACCGCGGACGCCGCGGCCAGTGCAGGCACGAGGAGCAGCGCTCCGAGGACGGCGAACTGGGCGATCCACGTGCCCACCGCGAACGTCTCCACGCAACCGGCCGAGAAGCGCCCGCAGCCGCTCACCTCGCCGAGCAGCCAGGCGATCGCGACGCCGAGCGGCGGCCAGCCGAGAAGCGCGACCGCGACGCGGCGCCCGGCGCCGCCCGGGAGCGGGAGCGCGGCCAGCGGATCGGCGCGTAACGCCGGCTCGAGCGGCTCGGGTGGTGGCGGTGCTGGTGGCGGTGGTGCCGCTGAGGCGGCGGAGGCCCGCGGAGGCGGCGGCGCGGCCGCGGACGGCCCCGGGGCAGCCCCCGTCGCCGCCTCCGATTGGGGGCCCGGTGGCTCGCTCGCCGTTCGCCGGGCCCGGGCCTGGTACTCCGGTCCGTGCTTGCGCGGGTCCGCGTACTCCCGTGGATTGATCGTCCAATAGGTGCCGCTTGTCGTCCCGTACCACGATCCGCCCGACCACTCCGGGTCGAACGGGTCGACGTCCGCCTCGTCGTATGTCGTGGAGCCGGGTGTTGCACGGCCCGGCTGCCGGTTACCGCGCCGGGGTCTCGTACCAGCCGCGCCTGCCTTGCCCGCTGGGCCTGCCGCGCCCGCCGGCCCGCCGTCGGCTGCGCCCCTGCCGCGGGTCGCCCGCCCGCGCGAGGGATCCGCCTGCCAGCCCGGGCGCCGGCCGATCGTGCCGGGGGCGCTCGGCTGCCCCATCAGCTGGTCGTAGGCAGCCTGGATCGCGAGGAATCGGGGAATCGCGGCCTGGCCGGCCGTGTCAGGGTGAAACGCCTTGGCGAGGCGTCGGTACGCGCGCTTGATCTCCGCCTGCGATGCGCCCGGCGGGAGTCCGAGGACGCGGTGGGGATCGCCGCCGAAGGCCATCGGTGCGCGGGTCGTGCTGCTCGGCCGCCACTCGGCGGGTCAGCCGATCAGCTCTCCGATCGGCGCGAGCTCGAACTCCGCGATCGCCTCCGCCGCAGCGCGGCCGTGCGGATCGAGAGTCACCGGCCGGTGGTATCGGGCGAGCCCGCGGAGCGCCTGGGCGTCGATGACGCCGGCCTGCCGTAGCGCTTCGACCGACGCGGCCCACGTGCCGCGGTCGTAGCCGTCGCCGTCCTCGATCTTGATCGCCATTCCGGACGGCCCCACGGTCGTGCCGCTCGCCCGGGTTCCGGCGAGCACCGCCACGCCGCGGAGCGCCTCCATTCCCGACTTGCTGACCACGCGTCCAGGCAACGCCTTCATCAGGGCCGTGTCGAGCCGCTCGCGACTGCCGGCGATCATCTCCGGGTTCGCGAGCATCGCGTCCCTGACGATCGTCAGAGCCTTCGCAACGGAGGCCCGCGGGTCGCCCGCCGGCACGCCTGATGGATCGGCCAGCAGCGCGTATGCACGGGCGACCTCGCGCAAGGGAAACGCGTACGTGAGCAGGCCGCACCCGTCGATCGCAGTCCTCAGCCGTTCGACCGGAACGCCGAAGGCACGCGCCACCGCGGTGCGGTAGACGACCTGCGAGGGATGATCCGGCTGCCAGTAGTCGGTGGGATCCCAGCCCCGCAGCCGCGACAGCAGGATGGACACGGCATGCTGCCCGGAGCACATGTGCCGGATCGCGCCCGGTTTCTCGCCGTCACGGATGAGCCGTGTGGCGGTCAGCTGGTCGAGCGGCATGCCCTCCGATCCGCACGCGAGCAGCGTCTGGCTGACGTTCGCCCGGCGGAACACGGCCTGGAGCGTCCGGACGTGCTGGTCCTCGCCGGAGTGCGAGCTGGCCATGATCGCCAGCTCGGCCGGGTCGAGATCGAACTCGGCGATCCCGCCGGCCTCGATCAGGGCGACCAGGCCGAAAGGCTTGACGCAGCTGCGCAGCGTCACGAGGCGATCAGCGTCGCCCAGCGCCCGGACGATTCGCCCGGAGGCCTCCACCTCGACGATGTCGCCGCGGTGGACGCTCTCCTCGACGCCGTTCCGAACCTGCCGAACGAGGACCGGCGGTACGACCCGCGCACGCGGGGGCCTGCGGGCGCTCGAGGCACCGGTGACTCGACGGCGGTTCTGGGCGGCGGGCGCGGTCACGTGGCGGGCACTCCTCCACTCCCGGGTTGGGCTCGCGCCGAGGATACCCCCGAATGTCGATATCGCACGCGGACGACCGGACGGGAGGACGAACGACGGCCCGTGGGCACCCGGGCACGCTATCCGACCGATCCCATCCGGCCGTGCGGCCGACGCTACCGCCCGGGGGGCGCTCCGTCAATGAGCGAGTTCCGAGGGCACCACATGGCCCATTTCGCGCTCCGAGGCCGATGCTAGGATGGCCCGGGTCCCGCACCAATCCCCTCCGGAGGTCCCGTTGCCGACGCCGCCCGCGCCGCCGACGCTCCACATCTCGCAGCATCCCGCGGTGCTCCACAAGCTCGCGATCCTGCG
>JBBDZZ010000058.1:0-30114 GCA_040899885.1 Chloroflexota bacterium
GGGGCCCCACGGCCGTCCTCCTCGCGATTACCGTCGTTATCGTCGGCGCTTGCGAAACCGGCGAGTCGTCGCCGTCAGCCGTGGCTCTGCCGGCCGATTCGCCGGCCATCACGCCATCGCCCTCGCCACGACCGACGGCGAGCCCCACGGCGAGCCCGACTCCTACCCCCGCCCCCACGGCGGATGCTGACGTTCCGTACGACACGACGAAGTTCGGCTTCCGGGCGAAGGGCATGACCGGCGAAATGATGGTGTTCATGCCGGTCGGCCAGATCCAGTACGTCATCGACGACATGGACTGGGACGTCGTCTCGACGGTCGCGTTCTTCAGCCTGGAGGCCGGCAGGGACGGCGGAATTCTGAAGGACAACGGCTGGCGCGCCTGGATCTCGCCGCGCATGGACACGCTCATCGCGAAAGCCCACGGGAACGGGACGAAGGTCGTTATGTCACTCGAGCGCTTCTCCTGGTCGCCCGGGCAGACCAGGCTGACTCGAGCGTTGCTCGGGTCGCCGGTGGCACGCGAGCGGCTGGCCCGGGAAGCCGCGGCGGAGGTCGCGCGGCGGGGCGTCGACGGGGTCAACGTCGACTTCGAGCCGGTTCCGACCGGGCGCAAGGCCGAGTTCACCGATTTCATCCGCAGGCTCCGACGGGCACTCGACGACCAACGGGCCGGCTACCAGCTGACCTTCGCGATCATCGGCCACCATGGCTCGTACGACGTGGGCGCCGCGGTGGGACCGGATGCCGCCGACGCCGTCTACCTGATGGGCTACCACTACTCGGGCACGTTCTCGAAGGTCGCTGGCTCGAACGCCCCGATGGGCGGCCCCCGCTACGGCGTCGACGACACGGTCAAGGGCCTCCTGAAGTTGGTGAAGCCGCACGAGATCATCGTCGGCGTCCCGTACTACGGCCACGTATGGCCCACGGTCAACGGCAAGCTCGGCGCCCGGACGCTGGGCGGCGGGTACGACATGCCCTACAACCGCGCGGTCGCCCTCGGTCGCCAGATCGGGCTGCGCTACGACAAGGTCCAGCAGGTCGCCTGGGGTCGCGTCCAGGAGCGAACGTGCCGGACGTGCCCCCTGCGCTGGTACCAGCTCTACTTCGACGACCACCGGGCGGTGGCCCACAAGTGGGCCTGGATCAAGGCCAGGAAGCTCCTCGGGGGAGGGGTCTGGACGATCGGCTACGAGGGCGTTCCGGGGGCCCTGACCGCGGCGATGCGGAAGGCCTTCCTGCCTGCTGACGCGCCCGCCGACCGGTAGGAACGCGGCCCGCCTGGGCCCTCCGATTGGCCTCCCTTGGCGATTCGGGGGTGACCCGACGCCGCGGGGGGTGTACGCTGTCGCCACGACCGCCACGACCGGTCGAGGTGCATGACCGGACGGCGGCCTGCCAGACGCCCCCTCGGGGCCGGAGGTTCGACCGCGATGCACAGCTCACTGATCGGCAAGGTCGAGAAGGCGAATCGCTACGCACGCGAGCTCGATCGAATCACGATCGACCGCCTGGCACTGACGTTCCGCGGCGACAACGATACCCACCACGTCAGTCTCGACGCCGGTTCGTGGCACTGCACCTGCCACTATTTCGAGAGCTGGGGTTCGTGTGTCCATTTGCTGACCCTCCAGAAGATCATGGGGGTGATGCTGCCCGAAGAGGCGCAGGTCTCGATCTTCTCGGCGCAGCCCGTCCCGAGCGCCTGAATCCGGCTCCGGCCGCGCCGGAGCCGTCGCGGGTTCAACCCTGGCCCAGCTGCCAGTAGTACGTCGCCTCGCCGATCCCGTCGCCGAACTGGACCGAGAGCTGGAGTGTCCACGCGCCGGTCGGTAACTCGAAGACGATCGGCCCCTCGCCCGTTGCGATCTCGCGTTCCTCGCCGATCCCCGGTGCCCGGCCGGCGGGGGCCACCCTTGCCCGCCAGGACGCCACCCTGATCGCTTCGCTCAGGAAGACCTGGCCCAGCGCCCCGGCCGGAGGGACCGCCACTCGTTCGCCGGGGAGCCATGGCGCGTCGGATCCCGCGCCCCGGTAGATGTAGGTGCCCAGGTCGCCGGCTGTCGGCTGTCCGCCCGGGAAGTTCAGGACGGCGACCGGGGGTTGCGGGGGAATCGGGTCCCCGGTCGAGGGCGGGGACGCTACTGGGGTGACGGGCGGCGGCGGAGCGCCGCACGCGGTGATCGCGAGCAGCGCTCCGAGGAGCAGCGGCAGGGCCCGGCGGCTGTGCTTCACTACTGGCCGGCCGGCTGGACGGATTGGGGGCACGACGTTTGCCGGCAGGACAAGACCGTCACGGTGACGATCGGGGAGCTGTCTCCCCGGAGGCCGTCGCCGGCCGGCTTCGTGAACACCGCGCGCCATTCATACGTCGTCGTCTGCGACGGCGCAGTGAACGTATACGTCCCGGCCCCGGCCGCCGCGACCATCGTCCCGACAGATACCCACGCCGCGGCGCCCGGCAACCGGCGCTGGACCGTGATCGTCCGGCTCGAAACCGGATTGCCGCCCAGGCGCTCGTATGCGTCCAGGTCGACGATCTTGAGCGTCGCGCTGAGGGGCACGCTCGCCCCGAGGTACACCCAGGCCGGCGCGCTGATCGTCAGCGTCGTCGCCAGGTCGAGGCAAGTCGAATACTTCGCGGCCCAGTTCAGCATGTCGTACTTGCGCTGGAGCGACGCGACGTCGCACCGCCCGAAGACGTGGGCGTCGTAGCCGTCCCGCGGCTTGACCCGCTGGATGGTCTGGACGACCGCGTCCCGGTAGTCCGACTGGTCGGCGAAGTTCACGTGATGGGCAAGGATCTCGACGTGGCCGAACTCGTCGAGGGCAGAGTTCCGGGCGTCGAAACAGCCGTCCGGGCGTCCGGTCATCTCACACCAGCGAAGGACGCCCCAGTCGTACCGGTGGCCGTTCTCGCGGAACGACATCGTGAAGCTGTTCGGTGCCCCGAGGCGGCTGAAACAGGCGAGCCCGTTCACACCGCAGGCGACGTCGAGGCCGTAATTGATCCAACTCGTGCCGGCCGGGTCGTGGCGGAACGTCGCCGCGCGCGAATTGCGGGTGGCGTTCGCGTCGGTGGCGCCCTGGAGAATTGCCGCTTGCATGGCCGCCGGCGGCGCCTGGTTGGCCTTCCAGCGGAAACGCAGCTCCTGGTTCTGCGCGTAGAGCACGCCACCGAAGACGGGATCGGGGCCGTGTGCGGCGGCGGGGACGGCGGCCGCGACGGCGGCCGCGCCAAGGATCACGCCGAGGAACGCACGGCGCGAGGAGCGGTTCATCGGTTCACCTCCCCAAGCGAGACGGTCAGGCCGTCGGCCAGGCGGACAAGGACCGGTCGGCTGCTGCCGCCCGCCCGTCGCCCGTCGGGCGCGAGCAGGACCCAGCCGGCTGGCAGTTGCGTGCCGGCGGAGGCACGGGACGAAGCGGGAACGAGGCGCAGATCGCCGGCCGGTGCGGGGACCGTGACGGCGGAGCCGCCCCCGAGGTCCGTCGAACGGAGATGGCGATCCGTGTCCGGGCCGTTTTCGTGGACGATCCGCGGGCCGGCGTCGGTCGACACGAGCTGCGCGAGACCGGCGGCCTCGGCGACGAGGGCGGTCCGGCCGGTCGACGCCTCGACCGACAGGATCGGGCAGGGGAGACCGTGGCAGGCGGCGTACGCGACGACGCGGCCATCCGCGACGCCGACGAGCTCACCGAGTTCCGGCCGCGCGATCGTGTTCACGTGGCCGGTTCCGGGGTCGACGAGGCGCGTCCGGCAGCTCGTGTAGCCGCACTGCTGGACCACGAGGCGATCGCCCTCGAGGCTCCACGAGAGCTCGGTCGAGAACGTCCGCCCGAACAGACCGTCGGCCGGGAGGGGGGCGAGGACACGTGCGGCTGCGCCGCCAGCGAGCGGGCGTCGCCACACCCCGAGGTCCGCGCGCGTGGCGCGGTCCACCCGGAACTCGTAGAAGGTCGTCCCGGCCGGATCGATGACCGCGCGACGAACGACGCTCGACTCCCGAGCGATGAGCCTGGCGCAGGCGGCCGAGGCGTCGATCGCGCGGATGGTCGAGACGTTGCCGTCGTCCGAGCCGACAAGGACGAGCCCGCCGAACGGCCCGGCAGCGAACGACTCGGGCGGGAGCTCGACGTGGCGGCTTCCTCCGCCATGCAGCCCGAGCTCGAGCCGCTGGCCGGCCAGCGTCCCGCCGCCGTCGAGGACCGGGTCGAGCCGGAACCACGCCTCACCGACGAGGCCTTCCGGGCCGCCGGGCCGCGAGAGTGCCGCGGCGGCGCCGGCGGGCGTGCCGGAGCCCCCGTCGGGGCGGCAGTCGGGCGGGTCCCACGGGCGATCGCCCGCCCCGGCCGACACCGACGCGACCAGGCCGAGCGCGCCAACAGCCACGAGCGGCGGCCCGAGGCGGAGCAGCCATCGCTTCTCCACGATGTACCTCCTCCGGCGGTGACAGTGGCGGGAGGAGGGCGAGGCGCGGATGGTCTCAGGCGCCGCTCACCTGTGGCTTATCAGCGGGGGTCGCCGCGGGCGCCTTCTCAAATGTCCTGCCATGGGACGGAAGCCTCCGCGGCGTTCTCATACGTCCTCCACAGGGACATTTGGATCGGATTGCCGCGCGACGGTGACCCCCCGTGCGTGGATCCGAGCCTCGCACGCGCGACGACCAGGTTCCCGTCCCCTGTGGGGACATTTGACGTGGTAGGCTCCGCCCACAACTGAAAACCGCGTGGTCGCGAAGCCGGTGTGAGTCCGGCACAGTCCCGCTACGGTGATCGCCGCTCGACGAGAGCGACGTAAGTCCGGTCGCCGACCCCGCGGAGGTTTACCACCTTCGAGAGAAAGGGTTGGCACCAATGCCTCTCTGGCTGAAGCCCCTCCTTCGATCTTCGAAGCGAGGGGTCTCGCATTTTCGGGCTCCTCGTTTCCTCGTCATGACCCTGACCGTCGTCCTCGCGCTCGCAGCGTGCACCGCGGCGGCGCCACCCAGCCCCAGTCCCAGCCCGGGGTCGGCCGCGCCGTTCCCCTTGACGTTGACGGACGACGAAGGGACGCAGGTCACGATCCCGACCGAGCCCCGTCGGATCGTGTCGCTCACCCCGGCCACGACCGAGATCCTGTTCAAGCTGGGTGTGGGCGAGCGGATCGTCGCGAAGGTCGAGGACCTCGCCCTGTACCCGCCTGAAGCGGGCTCGATTCCCGACGTCGCGAAGTTCGGCTCGGTTGACCTGGAGAAGGTCGTCGCCCTCGAGCCCGATCTCATCATTGCCGGAGGCAACTCATTCACGCCCCCGGAGGCGATCGAGAAGCTCCGATCGCTTGGCCTCCCCACGCTCGTCGTCTACGCACCAACAGTCGTGAAAGTCTTCTCGGACATAGAGCTGACCGGCCGCGCGGTCGGTCGGGAGCAGGCCGCCGCCGACCTGGCCGCGGCGATGCGCGCGGAGTTCGACCAGGTCGCCGCGGCAACCGGTTCGGTAGACAGGCCGCGCGTGTTCTATGAAATCGACGCGACCGGGGCGATCTGGGGACCGGCCGATGAGTCCTTCCTGGCCGAGATGATCAGCCTGGCCGGGGGCGATCCGATCACCACGGGCTCGCCGGACAAGTTCGACATCCCGCTCGAGCGGCTGATCCAGGCCGATCCCGAGGTCATCCTTCTCGGTGACGCGGCATACGGCGTTACCGCCGAGCAGGTGGCGGCGCGCCCTGGCTGGAACGTGATGACGGCCGTCAAGACCGGGGCGATCCGCCCGATCGACGACATCGTCGTGACCCGTCCCGGCCCGCGCCTGACAGAAGGGCTCCGGGCGCTGCTTGGCGCACTCCACCCGCAGCTGGTTCCGGTTCCCGCGGCGCCATGACGAGCGTCCCGGCCGACGTCGCACTGAGGATGGAGCCCGGACGTCGCGAACGCGTCCGGGAGCTTGTCCGGCGCCACCCGCGGGCCGTGTTTGGGACGGCGGTCGCTGCCGTGATAGCCGTCTCCATCGTCGCTGTAGGACTCGGCTCGGTCGGCATTGCGCCCGGGGAGACGATCGGGATCGTCGTTCGGAGGCTCGTCGGCCTCGATCTGGGCGTCACCTGGACGCCCGCAACGGAGGCGATCGTCTGGGAACTCCGCCTGCCTCGGGTCCTGACCGCGGCGACGGTCGGCGCCGGGCTGGCGGTGGCCGGAGCGACGTTCCAGGGTCTCCTCCGCAACCCCCTTGCCGATCCGTATGTCCTCGGGACCGCGTCAGGGGCCGGGCTCGGAGCGGCGATCGCGCTCGTCCTGCCAATCCGCATCGTCTTCATCGAGTTCGGGCTCGTTCACGCCTTCGCCTTCGTCGGCGCGCTGGCGTCCGTCACGGTCGTCTATCGCCTCAGCCGTCTCTCCCCGTGGAGCGGCATGACGAATATCGTGCTGACCGGGTATGCCGTAGGCGCGCTACTCGCCGCCGGGCTGTCGATGGCGATGTACCTCTCGGGCTCGAGCCTTCGCCAGATCTTCGCGTTCATCCTCGGCGGCTTCGAGGCCGCGTCGTGGAACCGGCTGGCCCTCGCCGTCCCGCTCGTCGCTCTCGGGTCCCTGGCGATCCTTTTCCGAGCCCGGGCGTTGAACGGCCTGCTGCTCGGAGAGGAAGCGGCCGGGCACCTGGGTATCAACGTCCCCCGCGAGCGAGCCCTGCTCCTGGCGCTCGGGTCGCTAGTGACGGCAGCGGCCGTCGCGGTGAGCGGCCTGATCGGCTTCGTCGGGCTGGTCGTCCCCCACGTCGTCCGGCTGACCGTGGGTCCGAACGCCCGGGCCGTCGTCCCGCTGTCCGCCGCGGTGGGCGCAGCGTTGCTGATCGCCGCCGACCTTGGGGCTCGACTTCTCGGCGATATCCCCGTCGGGGTCGTGACGGCGCTCTTCGGGGCGCCCTTCTTCCTGCTGCTCCTGCGCCGGGCCCAGTCGGGCTACGAGCTGTGAGCCCCGTTCCCGCGATCGAGATCCGATCGGCGACGATCGGCTACGGTGGCCGACCGATCGTGCTCGCGGCCGACCTCGTCGTGGCGGAAGGGGAGCGCATCGCAATCGTCGGACCGAACGGCGCGGGAAAGTCGACCCTGCTCAGGGGCATTGCCGGGATCGCCGCGCCGCTCCAGGGCGAGATCCGCATCAGCGGGATGGCGGTCCGCGACCTGAGTCGCGAGGCGATCGCGCGGCGACTCGCCGTCGTCCCGCAGCTGGCGACCCTGCCGTTCTCGGCCCGGGTCGAGGAGGTCGTCGCGCTCGGCCGGCTCGCGCACGAGGACCCGCTGCGCGGTCCGGGTCCGGCAGACCGCGCTGCAGTGGCCGCCGCGATGGATCGCGTCGGTCTTGGTCGGCTGATGGGCCGCGACGCCCGGGAACTGTCACTGGGCGAGCGCCAACTCGTCCTCGTGGCCGTGGCCATCGCCCAAGCCTCGCCGATCATCATCCTCGACGAGCCGACGGTGCATCTCGACATCCGACACCAGGTCGAGGTGATGGACCTCCTCGTCGACCTTAACGTGCGGGACGGCACCACCGTGCTTGCCGTCCTCCACGACCTGAATCTCGCCGTCCGGTATTTCCCGCGGATCGTCCTGGTCGCCGGTGGCCGAATCCACGCCGACGGCATTCCGGCGGAGGTCCTGTCCGCCAGCCGGATCCAGGAGGTGTTCGGGGTCGATCCGGCGATCCTGCCGATGGGTCCGTGGAGCGTGGCTCGCCCGGCGCCAGCCGAGCGCGCACGGGCATGAAGTGACGACGCTCCGTGCGGCAGTCGGCCTGCTCACGCGGTTCCCGGTTACGGCGGGCGCGTCCCTCAGCGGGGCGGCGGCGTTTGGGCTGGTCGGGGCGGCATTGGGCTGTGCGGCTGCCTTTCCGGTCCTGCTCCTGGGCGGCGCGGCACCGCTTGCGGCGGGCGCGCTGTCGATTGGTGTCGCCGCCCTGGCGAGCGGTGCCCTCCATCTCGACGGTCTCGCCGACACGGCCGATGCGCTCGCCGCGCCCGACCCGCGCCGCGCGGAGGAAGCGCGCAAGGATCCGAGAATCGGGGCGGCCGGCGCCGTCGCGGTCACGGTCTCGCTCCTCATCGGCGCGTCGCTGGTGGCGGCGCTCATCGATCTGGCGGGCGAACCGCGAGCGGCAGTTGCACTCATCGTTGCGTTCGCCGGCTCGCGGGCGGCCGCGGCAGCGAGCGCCCCGCTGGCCCGAGGCCGCGTCCGGGCCACACCGTCCGGCGGCTGGTTCGCGGCGCATACAGGTCCAAAGGCGGCCCTCATTGCCGTCGGAACGGCGATCGCAACGGCGGTCGTGGGCGCGATCGCGATCGGCGACCCGCGGCTCGTCGCCGGCCTCGGGCTTGGGCTCGTTGCCGGCGCGCTCCTCACGGAATGGCTCATTCGGCGGCGCGACGGTCTCGACGGCGACGGCATCGGGATGATCGTCGAGGTCACGTTCGGCGCCATCCTCCTGTTCGAGCTCCTGACGCTCACGGCCGGCGGTCTGGGTCGATGAGCGGGCGCCTGGTGCTCGTTCTCGGCGGAACGCGGAGCGGCAAGAGCCGGTTCGGGCTGGCCCGGGCGCGGGAGCTGTCGGCCGGGACGGCAGTGACCTACCTCGCGACCGCGCGTGCCGGCGACCCGGAGCTCGACGATCGGATCGCGGGCCACCGGCGGGCTCGACCGGAGTCGTGGCCCACCATCGAGGTCGGCGACGACCTCGCGGCAGCGATTCGGACAACGGCGCTGAATGACACGCTGCTCCTCGACGGCCTCACATTGTGGTTGAGTGCGGTGGCCGGCGAAGCGCCCGCAGACGTCGACGCCATACTCGACGGCCCGTTCGCCCGCGCCCTGGAGGCGATCCACCGACGCCCGGGCCCTGTCGTCGTGGTCAGCGACGAGCTGGGCCTCGGAATGGTCCCGCTCTCTCCGGTCGGGCGTGCGTTTCGTGATCTGCAGGGCCTGGCTCATCAGCGGCTCGCCACAGACGCGGACGAGGTTCATTTCCTGATCGCCGGCTTGCCCCTGACGTTGCGCGATCGATGATGGCCGTCGCGCAACGGGCAGGCGCCGACGGACGCGTGTGGCTTGTCCGTCACGCGTCGACGGCCTGGACGGGTCGGCGATTCTGTGGGCGAACCGACATGCCGCTGTCGACTGAGGGGCGAAGGGAGGCGGCGGCCCTGGCCGACCGGCTCGCGGCGATCGTTCCCGACGACGTCCTCGTCGTCAGCGCCCCGACGGCACGCGCCCGCGAGACCGCCGAGTGGCTCGTGGCCTCGCTCCGCGGTCAGGGCCGCGTGGAGTGCGACGACCGTCTCCGCGAGGTCGACTTCGGCCGCGCCGAGGGCCTGACATTTGACCGGCTCGCCGAGACCATGCCCGACCTGGCGGCAGGACTCGCGGCCGGAGAACCGATCGACTGGCCGGGGGGTGAGTCCGCCGCGTCGGTGCGCAAACGCGCCGCCGACGTCTGGCTCGATGTGCGCCGGGCCGGCCGGCCAGGCCTGCTCGTGACCCACGGAGGATTCGTCCGGGCTCTTCTCGAGGTCGCCTTCGGCCGGCCCGCTCTGGCCGACGTGTGGATCGGGCCCGGCGCTGTGGTCGAACTGGCCGGGATCGGCCGGCGATGGCAGATCGTCTCCGTTGAGTCCACGTCGCAGGGGTCCGGCCGTGACTGATCTCGAGGCCGCGATCGCGGCGGTGCGGCCACTCGACGAAGGGGCGATGGCTGCCGCGCGGGCGCACCTGGAACGGCTCACGAAACCCACGGGCAGCCTCGGCCGGCTCGAGGAGCTGGCGATCACGCTGGCCGGGATCACGGGCGAGCCGGCGCCGGCCCTTGAGCCCCGACGGATCGTCATCGTCGCGGGCGATCATGGGATCGCCCGGCGCGGCGTTTCGGCCTACCCGCCGGAGGTCACCGGCCAGATGGTCGACAACTTCCTGGCGGGCGGCGCGGCAATCAACGCCCTGGCCGGGTGGGCGGGTGCGTCCGTCGTCGTGGTCGATGCCGGCGTCGCGACCACGCTCCCGCGGACCAGGGCAGGTGGGCGGACAAAGGCACGCCTCGTGTCGGCGCCGATCAGACCCGGGACGGGCGACATTTCGGTCGGGCCGGCGATGACGCGCCAGGAAGCGTTGCGCTCCGTTGAGCTTGGCCTGTTGGTTGCGGCCGACATGTCCCGTGAGGGCATTGGCGTGACCGGGGTGGGGGAGATGGGGATCGGCAATTCCACGTCCGCGAGCGCGATCACGGCTGCCATGACGGGCCGGGACGTCCGAACCGTGACCGGGCGCGGGACCGGTGTCGACGATCGTCTTCGGGCCCGGAAGGTCGACCTGATCGAGCGAGCGATCACCGTCAATCGGCCTGACATCGCCGACCCGATAGGTGTCCTCGCCGCAGTGGGCGGACTCGAGATCGGAACACTCGTAGGCCTGATCCTCGGGTCGGCAGCGGCGGGCATCCCGGTTGTCCTGGACGGTTTCATCACGGGCTCCGCCGCCCTCATCGCGGCCGCGCTCTGCCCGGCCGTTCGACCTCGCCTCATCGCCGCCCACCGCTCGCCCGAGCCGGGGCACGACGTGATTCTCGAGCGCCTGGGGCTGTCGCCCATCCTCGACCTGGAGCTCAGGCTCGGGGAGGGCACCGGCGCCGCCCTCGCCATCGGGCTCCTCGACGCCGCCTGCCGCGTTCGCGACGAGATGGCGACATTCGACTCGGCGGGGGTGTCCGGACCGGCTCGCTCGCTGAGCCTCTCTCGCGTCGTCTGCTAGGCTCCGGCGGTGCGCCGAGTCACCACTTTCGCCGTTCTCATGGTCGTCACCCTCCTGGTCGCTTCGTGCAGCGAGGCAGCCACGTCGTCCGAGCCGTCCGACCAGACCCCGGTCGAGACGCTCACGCCCATCGAGACCCCGGAGGAGTCATTCCCGACCGAGCCGCCATTCGAGGAGCCGCTCGCGTCCGACGAGCCCTTCCCGACCGAGCCGCCGCTCGAGGAGCCATTCCCCTCCGATGAGCCCGTCCCGAGTGAGGAGCCCGTCCCGACCGAGCCCCCGCTGATCACGCCGCCGCCCGGGACCGCGATCCCGGCGACGGAGTGCTCCGACAACGCCTCCGAGCAGGGCTTCTGGGCGAGGGTCGTCCTCGAGATGGACTGGGACGCGTACTGCCCAGGCCTGCCCGCTGGTTGGCACATCGGCGATGCCGGCGGACGGTGGCGGTCGTCTGGGACTGGCTTCCTCGAGATCTTTTACGAGGGCCCGTCGGGAGCCCTGCTCGAGCTCAAGGAAGGCGCATTCTGCGCCACGCCCGATGGCTGCGCCCCGGCTGGATCGGATGCCGGCTCGGCCCCATTCGGTGACCTGGCCGGGACGCTGATCGCGGGCTCTGACGGGTCCTGGGCGGTCGTGGTCGACCCGAGCGCCGACGTCAGCTACCTCCTGGTCGGCCGGTCGATCGATGAGGCGACGTTCCGGGACCTGGCCGCGGGCATGTCCCGCGTCGAGGGCTAGCCGGGTCCCGTTCGTCCGAGCGCAGCTTCGGCCAGCGCCGCGACCGCCTCCACCGTCCTGGGGCCGTCGCCCGGGGTCGCGTCAAGGGGAGGATCAAAAGTGGACGGCCGCCGCGACTCCTCCATCGCGGCGGCCTGGGGAATGAGCCGGGATCAGCCTCGGCGTGAGACGCCGAAGCGGCGCAACGCAACGACGAAACCGAGCCCGGTGAGCGCGATCAAGAGCACCGAAACCGAGCCGTCGGTCCGGGTCGGCGCGAGGGACTCCGTGTCGGTCGGCGGCGTCGTCGCGCCACCCGCGAGCTGGCCACGAATCTCGCCCGACGGGTTCGCGGCAGTATGGATGTTCACGTAGGTGTTGCCCCCGCGGATCGCTGCGAGGACGCCGGCCCAGTCGGCCGGTAGACCGTCCCCGCCGGCGTAGTCGGCGGCGTTGAACGTGCCCGTGGATCCGGTCGCGGTCACGGTCGCGAACGGGATCATGACCGGGCCGTTGGCGGTGGCAGCCGCGATGTGGATGTGACCAGCGGCCGGAGCGCCGGTAAGACCGCTGTAGCTCACTTCCCAGCTGACGGACTGACCGTCGTCGGAGATCGTGACCGTCGCCGAGCCGCTGCCATCGCCCGCGACCGGCGGAACCGAGTTCGCACCGTCGAGGGTCGCCGTGAAGGTTTCCGCGGCGCGGGCCACCGACGCAAGAGCCAGGATCAACAGTCCGGCAGCGAGAAACGCGAAACGAGCTCGTTTCATGGACAGGCCTCCTCCACCCCTGCAGGACCAAATGTCCTGTGTGGGCTGATTCGTCGCCCGGGCCCCGCCGGTTTCAGCGCGATCCCCACGGGCCCGGATGACGTATCGGGAAGCATGAGAGTCGGAACTACCCTCGCGGCCCTCCTGCTGATCCTGGGACTCGCAGCGACCGCCTTCGGTGCGACCCCGCCGGCGGAGACGGCCGCTGTCCTCGTTCAGGGGTTCTCCTTCCAGCCGCCCGCCGTCAGCATCGCCGCGGGCGGCTCGGTGACCTGGACGGTCGGGTCCGACTCTGAGCAGCACACCGTCACGCCCCGGGGGGCGGGGGAGTTCGAGGGCAGCGGCCAGCTGTTCACCGGTGACACGTTCACGGTGACGTTCGACGAGTCGGGGACCGTCGAGTACTTCTGCAGCCTCCACCCGAACATGACCGGAACCGTGGAAGTCTCGGTTCCGCCGACCCCGGTGGCCTCGGCCCCGCCGCCGATCCCGCCAGCGAGCCCCGGAGCCGTCGCGCCACCGCCGGCCGGGGGGACGGGATCGAGTGCCCAGCTTCTCGTCGTCGCAGCCGTGGTCGGCCTGGGGCTGGTCGCGGTCGTCGCCTGGCTCGCACGGCGGCGCGCCTAGCCGAGGCGCCATGATGCGTCGGTGCAGATCGCCGACTTCGCCCTCGAGCGCTTCTTCGCCCGCTGGGAGTTCGCCGCCCGGTACCTGCTGTGCGCGTCCGACGTCGAGGGCTTTCCGATGGCCGATCTGCTCGCATTGGCCGACGACGAGACCCGCGGCCTCTGGGACGGCCTCCGACTCGGCTACACGGAATCGACCGGCCATCCGCTCCTCCGGGCCGAGATCGCGGAGCTGTACGAGCACGCCGGCCCGGACGACGTCCTCGTCTTCGCCGGCGCGGAGGAGGCGATCTTCTGCCTCCTCAACGTGGCGGTGGGCCCCGGCGACCACGCGGTCGTGACGTGGCCCGGCTATCAGTCGCTGTACGAGGTCGCTCGGGCAGCCGGAGCCGAGGTCACGCTCCACGAGCTCCACGAGGCTGACGGCTGGTCACTCGACGTGGAGCGCCTGATCGCGTCACTCCGCCCACAGACTCGCCTCGTGATCGTCAACGCGCCCCACAACCCGACAGGCATGCTGCCGACCCACGCCGAGTGGGCGCGCCTGACCGACGAGCTGGCCGATCGGGCGATCCACCTCCTGTCCGACGAGGTCTACCGATTCCTCGAGCGCGACGAGCGCGATGCCCTGCTGCCCGGCGCCGACGCCTACCCGCAGGGCATCTCGCTGGGGGTCATGTCGAAGTCGTTCGCGATGGCCGGTCTGCGGATCGGCTGGCTGGCGACCCGCGACCGCGAGCTCCTCGCCCGGTGCGCGGCGTTCAAGGACTACACGACGATCTGCTCGGCGGCGCCGTCGGAGATCCTCGCGCTGATTGGGCTGCGTGCCCGCGACCGGGTCCTTGCCCGCTCGCTCCGGATCGTCGCCGACAACCTCGAGCTGCTCGACGACTTCTTCCGCCGGCGATCCGGGTGGTTCTCGTGGGTCCGGCCGCGGGCCGGCTCGATCGGCTTTCCGCGCCTGCTCGCCGACACACCGATCGACCAGTTCGCCGCCGGTCTCGTCGAGGCGGAGGGCGTGCTCCTGCTGCCGGGCTCACAGTTCGGCCACCCGGGCAACCACTTCCGGATCGGCTTCGGACGGGAGAACCTGCCCGAGGCTCTCGCCCGCCTCGAGGCGCACGCAGAGCGGATGCTCCGGTGATGCCGGACCCCACGGCTCGATTGATCACGACCCTCGGCCCCAGGAGCGCCGCCGAGCTCGGCGCGATCCTGCCCCACGAGCACGTCTTCGTCGACCTGCGGACCTGGGACCAGCCCGGCTACGCCGAGGCGGATCCGGCCGCGGTTGTCGCGCTCATGGCGCCCGAGATCGAACGAGCCCGCGCCGCCGGCGTCACGGCGATCGTCGAGTGCAGCACGGTCGGTG
The DNA here is from genome assembly GCA_040899885.1 of Chloroflexota bacterium. Taxonomy (GTDB): domain Bacteria; phylum Chloroflexota; class Limnocylindria; order Limnocylindrales; family CSP1-4; genus JACDAV01. Next base: position 14,260 of record JBBDZZ010000058.1, read on the forward strand.
TCGGTCGGCGGGCAGACATCGATCGCGCCGTGTCGGAGGCCACGGGCTTTCCGCTCGTCGTTCCGACCGGCGTGTATCGCGAGCCCTGGGTCCCCGGCTGGGTCCACGAGGCGAGCGAGGACGCTCTCCACGAATGGATGTTGGGTGAGCTCGAGGGCGAGATCGAGAAAACCGGCGTCCGGGCCGGCTGGATCAAGCTCAGTGCCGGTGACGATGGGCTCACCCCCACCGAGACGAAGATCCTGCGAGCGGCCGCGCGCGCCGCGAAGGCGACCGGCGCGGTGATCGGGAGCCACACCATCAAGGGCCGCGTCGTGCGCGATCAGCTCGAGATCATCGAGGCCATCGGGCTCACCGCGAACAGATTCATCTGGATCCACACCCAGGCCGAGCCGGACTTCGAACTCCACCTCGAAGTCGCCCGGCGCGGGGCGTGGGTCGAGTACGACGCAATTGGCAGCGACGACTTCGACGACGCGGTCTTCGTCGGCCGCGTCGGGCGGGTCCTCGACGCCGACCTCGGCGGTCACCTGCTGCTCAGCCAGGACCGCGGCATGTACGACCCGGCCCAGCCCGGTGGGGGAACGCCCAGGCCGTATACGCACCTGGCCGAGGTATTCCTGCCCTTACTCCGCACCGCGGGAGTCGACGACGCGACGATTCGGCAGCTGACGGAGGCGAATCCCTTCGCGGCATTCGCGCGGGGCGAGCGTTAGCGCCTGTCGGAGGCTTGGCCGGGACGGCATACTGTCCGGGACAGCCCCGCCCCCAGCGGGACGCAGGCAGCCTTGGGAGAGATGGATGGGACTCGTCGCTTGGCTCGTACTCGGTGCAATCGCCGGGTATCTCGCGGGGATGTTCGTCAAGGGTGACGAGCGTCTCGGCGTGATCGGGCACGTCTTCCTCGGTATCGTCGGAGCGCTCGTGGGCGGCTTCATCGCCAACCAGCTCACGAACGGCGACTACCTGAACCGCCTCGACATTACCTCGATCATCGTCGCGGTCATCGGCGCGATCGTCGTCGTCGTGGCGTACAAGGCCCTCACCGGCAGGCGCCAGATCTAGGTCACTCACACGACCCGCGAGACTGCGCCCGGGGTCGATCTCGGGGTCGAATTCAACCGCCAGGCAGGCAACCTCGTCCGGAGGGGCTATCCAGCTCTGGCCGGGCTCGAAGAGAAGGCCTTCCTTCGACTCGTCGCGCCGCTCGAGGAGCGGCTGGCGGATCTGTCGCCGGGTCCGGGCGGCGGTAGGTTCCCGTTCCTCCTCGTGGTCCCCGGTCACGTGGTTCCCTGGGACCGGGCGATCGGGCTCGTCACGCTCGGTGCCCGGGAGGGCTTCACCGAGATGCCGGTCGACGACCTCGCCCGGTTTCGCCCGATTGACGGCGTCGAGCTCCCGGGTGGTCCGGCCTGGCTCATCACGGACGTCGATGTGGGTGGCGCGTTCCTGAATGTCACACCGGACGACGCCCTCGAGGCGATCACCCGCGACGGGCGATCGCCGCTCACGATCGACGAGGGGATGGCGCTGGTCACCCAGTTCCCCGAGGTCCTCGAGGAGCGCAACGCCTTCTCGATGCTCGGCTCCCGCTGTGGCGACCGCCGGGTGACGGCGATGTGGATCAGTCGCGGCCGTCCGCGGCTGGGCTGGTGCTGGGCCGGCAACCCACACACGTGGCTGGGCTCGGCATCGTGCGGGGAGAGGCTGGGAGCCTGACCCCTGCCCTCCCATGGACCAGCAGGAGCCCCACCGCGGCACTCAATGCATCAGATGGGTGTCCGTGGTACCAGTTTGTGCGTCAGTAGCATCCGGTGAAGCCGTGCGGGCGCAAGGTGTGCGCTGGCCGCACGGGTTGTACTCCCCCAGCCGCGGCCTAGGTGCGGGGCGGATCCTCCAGCCGCACGATCCGGGCGAGCCACGCCTTGGCCGCGCCGATCGGCGGGTTCACGTCGAACGTCGCGGGCTCGATCGACTCGATCGACCAGCCATGATCGAAGGCGGCCCGCAGGTCCGCTTGGCTGACGCGTCTCGGGCCCACGTCCCCCGGCTGCGCATCCGAGAAGCACAGCAAGTGGAGCACGCCGGCCGGCGCGAGCACGGTACGGAGACCCTCGACGTAGCGGGCGACGTCACTGGCCACGTTGAAGACGTGGAACGTACCGGAGTCGACGAGGGTCTGGAACTGCTGGCCGAGCGACGCGAGATCCAGGACGTCGTGGACGAAGAACTCCGCCGGGAGGCGTCGCTCCGCGGCTTTCGCGCGAGCGGCCGCGATCGCCACCGGGCTGAAGTCGACGCCGACCGCCTCGATCCCGCGTGAGCTGAAGTAGAGGGCATGCCCGCCGGTCCCGCAGCCAGCCTCGAGGACGGGCGATGCGATCGCTCCCGCGTCCGCCAGGCGGACGAAGACCGACTGTGGATGGCCCACGTCCCACGGGACGATGCCGGACCGGTACGCCGCGTCCCACGCGCCGGGGTCCGGGCTGGAGCGGCGGACCTCGCGCTCGGTCACCTGATCGACGCCGCGGACGTCAGGCGCGCTTGCGCTCGAGGTCGAGGAACGGCAGCTCGACGACGCGGCCCGGGACGCGGCCACGGCGCCCTTCGACCGTCCACTCGACCTCGACGCGGCTGCCGGGCCGCTCGTGCGACGGAGGCACGGATGCGAGGGCGATCGCCTGCTTGAGGATCGGGCTCCAGCCGTGGCTCGTGACCTTGCCGATCTGGCCGCCCCGCTCGGAGAACACCGGCACGGCCGAGCGGTCGACCGTCGCGGAGATCGCGGGCGGCAGGCCCTGCTCGGTGTACAGGCGCTCGATTCCGTACCAGTCGAGCTCGAGTCCGACGAGCCGGCGCCCCGGTCCGCCGCGTTTCCGCTCGCGCTCGAGCGCGAGCCGGCCGACGAAGTCGCCCTTGTCGAAGCTGACGAGCCGACCGAGCCCGATCTCGAACGGCGAGTAGTTCTGGTCCGGGTTGACCGCATGGCGAGCCGACGTGTAGTCGACCTCGAGCAGGATGAGGCCGGCCTCGAGGCGCACCACGTCGAGGGCGAGCATCCCGGCCGGCCGGATCCCGAACGGCTTGCCCGCCGCCATCAGCGCGTCCCAGATCCGGACCGCGCGTGCCGACGGGACCCACAGCTCGTACCCGAGGTCGCCGGTGTAGCCGGTTCGCGACACGTCGATCGTGACACCGGCGAGCTGCGCTGGCCGCCGCCGGAAGTAACCGAGGTGGCCGAAGGTCTCGTCAGTCGCGGCCTCGAGGACGGCGCGTGACAGCGGCCCCTGGAGCGCGACGGCGGCGACCTTCCCGGACAGGTCCTCGACCTCGACGTCGAGGCCGCGCGAGTTCATCCGGAGCCAGCGGCTCTGGGGATCGGCCGCGGTCCAGCGGTACGAGCCGTCGTCGAGCGCGTGGATCGTCCCGTCGTCGATGACCTTGCCGTGCTCGTCGCACCACGGGGTGTAGTACACGCGGCCGGGGCTCAGCTTCGTGGCGTCGCGGGTGATGACCCGATCCACGAGGCGGAGGGCATCGCGGCCGTGGACGCGGTACTTGTAGAGGGGGCTCACGTCGATGAGCGCGGCCGCTTCGCGGATCGCGTTGTATTCGATGTCGTGGGCGTCCGCATAGGCGCTCGACGCGAAGTAGCCGGACCACTCGCGCCACTGCATCTTCCGGTTCAGGGTCGCGGTGCGGGGGTGGAACGCAGTGCCGACGCTCAAGTGCCGTCCTCCTCGGTGGGTACGAGGCTACCAGCCCGCGTACGTGGCCACCGCGGCATCCGGAACCCGGCCGGCTGCCACGTCGGCGAGGGCTCCATCAAGGATCTCGATCCCTTCCTGCGCCTCGGACTCCGTGAGGCAGAGGGGCGGCGTGATCTCGAGTACGTTCGAGCGCATCCCGACGTAGAACACGGCGAGGCCCAGCTCCGCCGCCCGGAAGCAGACCTTCGCGGTCTCGCGATCCGCGGGCTCCTTCGAGGCGCGGTCGCGGACGAGCTCGACTCCGAGGACGAGCCCACGGCCGCGGACGTCCCCGACGAGTTGGTGCCGCTCGGCGAGCGCCCGCAGGCCCGCGGTGAGGATGCCACCGACGCGATCCGCGTTGGCCATCAGCCCGCGGCTCTCGATCGATTCGATGACTCCGAGCGCGGCCGCGCACGAGAGCGGGTTGCCGGCCGTCGTGAACAAGGCGATCGCCGGCTCGACGTCGAGGATCTCGGCCGGCCCGACGACCGCCGAGAGCGGCAGCCCTCCGCCGAGCGCTTTGCCGAGCACGACGAAGTCCGGCGTGACGCCCGCGGCCTGGTGAGCGAACCAGCCGCCGCTGCGCCCCATGCCCACCTTGACCTCATCTATCGCGAGAAGGATTCCGGCCCGCCGGCAGACGGTCTCGAGGCCGCGCAGGAACGAGGCGGAGGGCGCGAGGATCCCGCCATCGGACTGGATCGGTTCGACCAGCAGCGCGGCCGTCTCCGCGGCCGGGCAGGTCGTCGCGAGGATCTCCTCGAGGCGGCCGAGGATCGCGGTCTCGTTCGCCTCCGGCTCGGGCGCGAGCTCGGGCCGGTAGGCGTCCGGGTACGGAAGCCGCGCACCCGGCGCAGCGGTTGCCCACCGTGCCTGGGCGGAGTGGCCACTCAGCGCCGCGGACCCGTCGGTCGAGCCATGGTAGGCACCGACGAACGAGATGATCCGGGGCCGTCCGGTGGCTCGCCGGACGAGCCGGGCAAGAGCCTCATTCGCATCCGAGCCGGATTGGCCGAACCACACCTTCGGCCGCCCTCGGATGGGGGCCAGCTCCACGAGGCGCCCGGCCAACTCGACCGCCGGCTCGACGACCGCGGACACGACACCTGCGTAGCTCCCGCGGGAGAGCTGCTTCCCGACGCGCTCGCGGATGATCGGATCGCCGTAGCCCGTGTTCGTGACCGCCCAGCCCGCGGTGAAATCGAGGATCCGCCGGCCATCCGCTTCGACCAGGTACGAGCCCTCGCCGTCGACCGGCACGAACGGGAAGAAGCGGATCTTCTCCGCGTTTGCGATGAGCCGGCCGTCCAGCTCGAGGAGCTCCGCGCTCCGGTTCACCTTCGTCCTCAGAGCCCGGGCTCCCACCGCCAGTCGTCCGGATCGGGGCTGCCGTTGTCCCAGGTCGCCGCCTCGAGCCCGAGATCGCGCACCGCCCGCAGGGCCTCCGCGAGGCGCCGCGACGGGAGGACGAGCAGCATTCCGCCGCCTCGGCCATCGGTCCGGATCAGGCCCTGGCGCATGAGGTCCGCCGGCTGAGGCTGGTACCCGGCGAAGCCGCGGTTCTTGTACGTGTCGAACAGCACGATCCAGCGCTCGCCCCACGGCCTGCGCCACAGTCCCGCCAGCCCTACGAAGTGGCCGACGCCCCAGTCGTCACGAGGGAGTCGAGCGATCGCCGCCGGATCGCGCAGGGCCTCCACCGTGTATTCGGGGCTGTTCGGCTTGAGCAGGTGGTCCGACTGGTAGTTGAAGACGACATGGAGGTCCCAGTCGGCGAGCCGGGCATGGAGCAGGTCGAACAGCGCCGCCCAGCGGTCCTCGGTGAGCTGCGACTGGCCGTCGGGGCCGCGGCCGGGAACGGGGACCGTCCCGAGCGCTCCGTTCGTCGTTACCGCGATTGCCCGGGCCACCCCGCTCGAGCTCGTCCCGCTGACCGCGGGATTGCTCGATGATCGCATCGGATAGCGGTACCAGACCTTGCCGAACCGGTCGAGCGCTTCAGGCTCGGAGAGCTCGCCCGAGGCCACCTGCCGCGCCACCGCCGCGGAAGGCTCCACCTCGTAGTCCTCGATCACGACGCCGGCAAGGTGGGCGAGCGCATCCTCTGCGGTGAGGTCGAACTGCCCGAACCGGCTGAACCCGAGCGGCGGGAGCAGGTAGCTCAGGGCATAGGCGCCGCACGTCGCCGGTCGCTGGTTGGCCAGCGCGTCGAACCGGGCCGCCATCTCCTCGGCCCTGTTGACGACCGCGATCGATTCGCCGGGGAAGAGGGCCGCGAGCCGATCGGCGACGCTCGGCGCGGCGGTCACAACGGCTCCAGGTACGTCGCGCGTTCCCAAGGCGTCACCTCCTCCGGCTTCGCTTTGCCGGCCTCGTCCGCGTAGCACGCGAGCTCGTAACGCTTTACGTCGACATAGTGCCTCGCGATCGTCGGGCCGAGCATCGCCCGCAGGTCGTCGTCCGCCTCGAGGGCCTCGAGCGCCTCGCCGAGGGACGCCGGGAGGCGCTCGGCGCCGTGCGCGGCCGCCTCCTCGTCCGTCCAGTGGCCAACGTCGCCGTCGATCGGCGGTGGCGCGACGCGGTCGCCGGCGATCCCATCCGCGATCGCGGCGAGCAGCCCGCCGAGCAGGAGGTACGGGTTTGCGGAGGCGTCGCCAGAGCGATACTCGAGCCGCCGGCCGGCGCCGCGCGAAGGGACCCGCACGAGAGCCGCCCGATTGCCGAACGCCCAGCAGACGTGCGCCGGTGCCCACGAGCCCGGCAGGAGCCGCTTGTACGAGTTCGGGGTCGGCGAGCCGAGGGCCGCCTGGGCCCGGGCGTGGGCGAGGAGGCCGGCGACGGCAGCAAGGCCGGTGCCGGTCAGCGCGCCGGGGTCCTTCGGGTCGCCGGTCGCATCGGTGCCGTCCTCCCGCCAGAGGCTCAGGTGGACGTGGAGCCCATTCCCGGGCAGCTCGGCGAAGGGCTTCGGCATGAATGTCGCCACCAGGCCGTCGTCACGCGCCAAGGCCTTGATGACCTGCCGGGCGAGGAGGAAGCGATCTACCGCTCCGACAGGGTCGGTCGGAAGAAGGCTGAGCTCGTATTGCCCCATCCCGTACTCCTTGCCGAGCTGGTGGACGGGGATCTGCATCGCCCAGAGCGCGTCCAGGACACGGGCGCACCAGCCCCAGCGTGCCTCGACCTCGTCGAGGGTGAACATCCGGCCGCGATCCGCCGGTCGCCAGCCGTCCTCGAGGGGCACGGCGAGGAGGAACTCGGTCTCGAACGCGACTTTCGCCCGCAGCCCGAGCCCGGCGAGGGCCGCGACCCCCGCCTTGAGCCGGCCGCGGGGATCGCCATCCCACGGCGTCCCGTCCTCGTCGGCCAGGTCGCTCAGCACCTCGGCGACGCGCGGCCGGTGTGGGACCAGGATGAGCGTCGACATGTCCGGTCGGGCGAGAAAGTCGCCCGAGTCGGCCGCAAAGCCGGGATTCGGGATGAGGTGGTCGTTGATCGCGATGCTCCAGTTCGCCTTCGCGAAGCTCACCCCGCGCTCCACGGCTTCGGCGTAGCGGTCGCGGGTGACGACCTTGGCCCGGGCGAGGTTCGAGTAGTCGTGATAGACGATCCAGAGGAAGTCGGCGCCGAGTGCGTCGAGCCGCTTCGCGACCTCGGAGCTCATCGGGCCTCTCCGGCCGGCTCGAGGCCCGGCGGCTCGACCGGCTCGGCTCGTGGCCCCCCCGGGCCGGACAGGATCTCCCGCTCCTCGATGAGGCCGCCCGGCCGGACCGCGAGCACGACGATCAGCCCGATCGCGAGGATCACCTCCGTCAGGCCGACGAGCTGGAATGGCACGAGTCGCTCGAGGTTGATCGTGCTCTCGGCTGTCCGGAGCGTCTCGAATGCAACGGTCACGATGATCGTGCCGGCGATCGCTCCCGACACCGTCCGGGGCCCGCCGACGATCAGCATCGTGAGAATGAGGAACGTCCGGGTCAGGTAGAAGGCCTGGGGTGAGAATGACGTGATGAAATGCGCCCACAGCCCGCCGGCGAAGGCGCAGATGAACGCGCTGACGATGAAGGCCGTCCAGCGAAGGCGGACAACGTTGAGTCCGATCGTCGCCGCGGCGAACTCGCTGTCCCGGGAAGCCCGGAGCTTGAGCCCCAGCGACGAGTGTTTGAAGGCCCAGGCGGCCGCCACGAAGACGATCGCCCACAGCGTCGCGGTCGGGAGATCCGTGTACGGCAGCAGCCCGAAGACGACCCGCGGGCCGTTCGTCAGCGCGCTCCAGTGGGCGAGGACCACGTGGAGGATCACGAGCAGCGCGAACGTCGAGATCACCGATGCCGCATCCGACAGGCGCATGATTGGGAAGCTGATCGCCGCCGCGACGAGCGTCGCGACCACGGCTCCCACGAACACGGCCGCGATGAACGGGATCTGGATCGGCACGAGGAACGGGTACAGGTCGGGGATCGCGAAGCCCTTGGCCTCGACCGTCATCGTGAGGATCGCGGACGTGTACGCGCCGATCCCCATGAACCCGATCTGGGCGAAGGACAGCAGCCCCGAGTTCCCCGAGAACACCTGGAACCCCAGGACGAGGATCAGGTCGATGAACATCACGGTGACAATCCTGTCGAGGAGCCTGTCGCCGAACACGCTGGTCGTGACCGCGATCACGACGACCAGGACCAGCAGGACCGGGAGGGCCCGGTGCCGCGTGATCGAAGCGCGGACTGAGGCCATCAGCCGACCCTGGCCGACTGGCGACCCGGGATGAGGCCCTGCGGCCGGACCAGCAGGACGAGGATGACGATCCCGAAGGTGAACGCGTCGCGGTAGTCGATCAGGCCCGGCGGCAGGAGAAGCTGCATCCCGACGGTCAGCGCCCCCAGCACGTATCCGCCCGCGATCGCGCCGGCAAGTCCGCCCATCCCGCCGATGACAGTGGCGATGAGCGCGATGAGCAGTGGCCCCGCGCCGATCGTCGGAACGACCGATCCGACCCGGGCGATCCAGAACAGCCCGACGACGCCCGCCAGCACGCCGCTGATCGCGAATGCCGCCGCGATGACCCGATCCGCCCGGACGCCGAGCATCCGCGTCATCGGGAAGTCGTCGGCGGCGGCACGGAGGGCAAGCCCGAGTGTCGTTCGGCGGAGCAGGAGATTGAGCCCAAACAGGAGGCTGAGGCTGACGCCGATCGTGATGAGGTTCGCGACCGAGACCCGGAGCCCGGCGATCTCGAGACTCTGGGTCAGGAGGCCGGGCACGTTGACGGCCCGGGTGCGCGGCGAGACGAGCAACAGGGCCGCGTTCTGGAGAAGCGTGCTCACCGCGAACGACGTGATGAGCATTGCGTTCAGCGAGTTCACGCGCACCGGCCGGAACGCGACGCGTTCCGTGAGGACGCTCGCAAGGGAGGCCGCGAGTACTGCTGCGCCCGCCACGAAGAGCCACGGGAGGGGGCTGTCGTTGAGCACGAACAGCGTGTAGCCGGCGACCATGAGGAGCTCGCCGTACGCCAGGTTCACGAGGCGGAGCACGCCGAACACGATCGCCATCCCGAGCGCCATCAAGGCGTACAGGCTCCCGAGGCTGAGCGCGTTGAGGGCGAACTGGGCGAGGAACTCGGCGTCCATCAGCGGCTCCCGACCGCCGGCTCGCTCGCCTGTGCCCCCGGGCGCCGGGCACCGCCCAGGTAGACGCTCTCGATGTCCACGAGCTCACGAAGCTCTGCCGGGCGCCCGCTCGCCTCGACGCGCCCGGTTTGGAGCAGGTATGCCCGGTCGGCCACCTCGAGCGTCCGACGCACGTTCTGCTCGACGAGGAGGATCGTCACGCCTTCCCGGTGGAGCTCGGCGACGAGCTCGAAGACCCGGTCGACGAGCGTGGGTGCGAGGCCCAGCGACGGCTCGTCGAGCATGAGCAACCGCGGGCGCGAGATGAGCGCGCGAGCGATCGCGAGCTGCTGCTGCTCGCCGCCCGAGAGTGTCCCGGCGGCCTGGCCCGCCCGTTCGCCGAGAACCGGAAACCGTTCTTGCAGCTGCTCCAGGTCCCGGGCGACCTGTCCGTCGCGACGCAGGTACGTGCCCAGTCGCAGATTCTCGGCGACGGTCAGCGTCGGGAACACTCCACGGTTCTCCGGAACCATGGAGATCCCCAGTCGAGCGACGTCTTCCGGCGCCCGGCCGGCGAGCGACTTGCCCTCGAACAGGACCGTGCCGCGGCTGGGTCGGTGGAGCCCCGCGACGACCGCCAGTGTCGTGGTCTTGCCCGCTCCGTTCGGTCCCACGAGAGCGACGAGCTCACCCTCCTCCACCGTGAGGGAGATGTCCCGGAGCGCGAGGATCGCGCCGTAGCGCGCCTCGAGGTTGGTGACGCTCAGCATCTACGTCGCCCCGGCCGAGCCAAGGTAGGCCGCGACGACCGCTGGGTTGCGGCGGACCTCGTCGGGCGTTCCCTCGGCGATCGTCTGCCCGTGCGCGAGCACGTGGAGCCGCCGGCACAACCGCATGATCAGGCGCATGTCGTGATCGATGACGAGGATCCCGCAGCCGCGCGTGGCAGGGATCCCGGCGAGGCGGGCGAGCAGCGCATCACCTTCCGACTCGTCGAGTCCCGCCGCGGGCTCGTCGAGCAGGAGGAACGGAGCTCCGGTGGCGATTGCGCGGGCCATCTCGAGGCTCCGCTCGAGGCCGTAGGGGAGGGCTCCCGCAAGCACGCCTGCCCATCGCTCGAGGCCGAACTCCGCGAGGAGTTCATCGACCCGGCGCCCGGTGTCGGCACGGCTGGCTCCGGCCGCTCGCGCGGCGACCTCGACGTTCTCCCGAACCGTCAGGCCCCTGAAGAGCCGGACGGACTGGAACGTTCGCGCGACCCCGGCCCGGGCGACCGCGTGAGCGGGGCGGCCGGTGACGACGAGCCCGCCGACGAGAACCCGGCCGGAGGTCGGCGGGAGAAGGCCGGAGATGACGTTGATGAGCGTCGTCTTGCCCGACCCGTTCGGGCCGATCAGGCCGACGATCTCGCCCCGGTCCAGCTGGAGGCTGACGTTGTCGAGCGCGCGAAGGCCGACGAAGTCCTTCGTGACGCCCTCGACGACGAGGCTGCCGGTCGTGGCGCCCTCCTGACGGAAAGGCCGGGCGCGGCGCCCCGCGCCCGGCGTCATTCCTGGGCCGTTACGGCTTGGGCAGGTACCCCGGCAGGTACCAGCCGAGGAACTTCGTCGAGCCCTGGGTGATCTCGACGACGACCGTTTCCTTGTTCGGCTCGTGGCCGGACGCAGCGTCCGACCAGTCGAGCTTGCCGGTCAGCAGGTCGAACTCGAGGGTCTCCATGGCCTTCGCAACGGCGGCCCCGTCGGTCGATTTCGCGCTCTCAATCGCCTGGGCGAGGACGTTCACCGTGTCCCAGCCGGTTGCGACGAAGGCCGTATCGGGGACGTCCCCGTACTTCGCCTGCCACAGGTCGAGGAACGCCTTCATGTTCGGGCCCGCATCGGGCGTGGCGTAGGTGTGGGTGATGAAGAACACGTCCTTGCCGAGGTCGCCGAGCGTCTTGACCAGCTGCGGGTCGTCGTAGGAGTCACCGCCGAAGATCGGGGCGGTGATCCCGGCCGAGCGCATCGCCCGGATGATCGTCCCGAGGTCCGGCTGGTAGGACGACACGAAGTACACGTCCGGCTGCGTGGCAAGGCCCTGGATCCGCTGAAGCTGGGCAGAGAAGTCCTGCGCGCCCTGGGTGTAGGTGTCCTCGCCGAAGACCTCGCCGCCGGCATTCTTGAACGAGTCGATGAAGTACACGCTCAGCGACTTCGTGTAGTCGATGAACGTGTCGGTCACGACGTAAGCCGTCTTCCAGCCCTTCTCCTTGAAGGCGTACTCGGCGGCGGCCGAGCCCATCGTGGTGTTCCACATCGACAGCGTGAACTGCTTGTCGCCGAGGTTTGTCGAGTTGTAGAGCGGTGACGACGCGCAGGTCGAGATGCCGACCAGGCCCGCCTTCTGGGCTTCCCGGCTGGCCGGGCTGCCGAAGTCGAAATCGCACGGGGCGATGATCGCGGCGGCGCCGCGGTCGATCAGCTGGATGGCGTTGTTTCCGACGACCACCGGGTCGCTCTTGCCGTCGAGGTTGTCGAGCTGGACCTGCTTGCCGAGGATGCCGCCCTTCTTGTTCAACTCCTCGACCGCGAGGTTCCCACCCCGCAGGCCGGGCTCATCGAACGGCGCCTGGATCCCGGTCAGGGTGAGGCTCGCCCCGATCACGATCTTGTCGCCGGCGGCGCCGGACGGTGGGGCAGCACTGCCGCTCGCGCCGGGGCCGACGTTGGCCCCGCACGCGCCGATGACGAGCGCGAGCCCGGCGAGGCCCACGACGGCGGTCGATCGAATCCTGATCATGGCTGGCTCCTCTCCATCGTGACGCGTCCCCCTCCGAGCGGGGGAAGGATACCCCGCGGATGGCCCGGCATACTACGATCCGCACATGACGGAACAGCGATCGATCATCCGGTTCGTCCCGACCGAGGATCAGTACGCCTGGACGTTCGGCGGCTACGACCCGGTCATGCGGATTCGTCCGGGCGATGTGCTCGACCTCTTCACGGAGGACGCGTTCGGCGGCAAGATCCGGTCGAGCGCCGACCTCCCCAGCACCTCGATCCAGTACCCGTTCATCAATCCACAGACCGGTCCGTTCCATGTCGAGGGGGCCGAACCCGGCGACACCCTGGCGATCCACTTCATCGACGTCCAGCCGGCCCGCGACTGGGCGGTTTCGACGACCGTGCCGCTGTTCGGTGCGCTCACGAGCACGAAGTACACGCCGACGCTCCAGCCGCCGTTGCCCGAGCGGACGTGGCTCTACAGTGTGGACCTGCCGGCTCGGGAGGTCGTCTACCGGGCGCTCGACTCCGACTTCTCGACGCGCTTGCCGCTTACACCTTTCCTCGGCACGGTGGGCGTGGCTCCGGCCGCCTTCGAGCGCCGGAACGTGCTTGTCCCCGAGGCGTTCGGCGGGAACATGGACACGCCGGAGGCGCGGGCCGGCACGACGATCTACCTCGGCGTGAACGTCGAGGGGGCGCTCTTCTCGATCGGCGACGGGCACTACACGATGGGCGAGGGCGAGGTCTGCGGAGTGGCCGTCGAGGGCGCGATGAACACGCGGCTGACGGTCGACCTGATCAAGGGCGTGTTCTGCGAGTGGCCGCGCCTCGAGGACGACGAGACAATCATGGTCGCGGGCTCGTACCGGCCGCTCGAGGATGCGTTCCGGATCGCCCACACTCAGCTCATCGGGTGGATCGCCGCGGAGAGCGGGCTGTCGACGATGGACACCTACCAGCTCGTGACCCAGGGCTCCCGGTCGCCGATCGCCAACGTGTGCGACGCGAACTACACGATCGTCGCCCAGATGCCGAAGCGTTATCTGCCGCAGTCCGTCGCGTGGATGGGCGGCATGCACTCGCGGCTGCGGGCGATCGGCAAGGCGGTCGGCCCGGCCAGCTGACGCCCGGCCAGCGGGTCACCTGATGCTTCGAGCAACGCCACACCCGCCAAGCGGCTGAAGCGTCGGGGGAACGGGCGGGCCAGGAGTGAAAAGCGGGCGATCGCCGGGTTCCTCCGACAGTTGACCCGCCCAGCGGGCGCCGCCCCCGCCGGAGCCCGAGCTTCGGTACAGTGCTCCAGCGGTCCTGCGGCTCGGAGGGAGGGGTGGGTGGCGAAGCGCTACGACGCGGTGATCATCGGCGGCGGCCACAACGGGCTTGTCTCGGCCGCGTACCTCGCCCGCGCCGGGATGAAGACGCTCGTCCTCGAGCGGCGCCACGTCCTCGGTGGCGCGGCGGTCACCGAGGAGCTTTTCCCGGGCTTCCGCTTCTCGGTCTTCTCGTACGTCGTCAGCCTTCTCCGTCCGGAGATCATCCGCGAGCTCCAGCTGCCCCGGCACGGGCTCGACATCCTGCCGCTCGACGGGACGTTCACGCCGCTCCGCCGGGGCGAGGGACCGAAGGGCGGCGGGGGCGACTACCTGTGGCGGGTCAACGATCACGGCCGCACGGTGCGGGAGCTGCGCCGCTGGTCGGCCTCCGACGCGGAGGCGTACGAGGAGTATGGCCAGCTGATGGTCGACATGGCCCGGTTCATCAAGCCGATCCTGTCGATCGTCCCGCCGGACCTCACGAGCCTCGACCCCCGCCCCCTGAGACCCCTCGCCGGCCTCGCCCGGACGTTCCAGCGGCTGCCGGAGCGGCAGCAGGCGGTGTTCGTCCAGCTCATGACGATGAGCGCCGCGGACTTCCTCGGCCAATGGTTCGACACGGGTCCGCTCAAGGCGACGATGGGCGCGTCGGGCATCATCGGCACGTTCCAGGGGATCCGCAGTCCCGGCACCGCGTACGTGCTGCTCCACCACTACATGGGCGAGATCGACGGCGCGTTCCGTGCCTGGGGCATCCCGAAGGGCGGCACCGGCGGCGTGTCGAACGCCATCGCGAACGCCGCCCGGGCCCACGGGGCGGAGATCCGGACCGAGGCGCCGGTGGCCCGGATCATCGTGAAGCGCGGCGGCGCGGTGGGCGTCGTGCTCGAGAGCGGCGAGGAGATTCGGGCGAAGTCGGTGCTCTCGTCGGTCGACGCACGCCGGACATTCGTTGACCTCCTCGAGCCCGGCACACTCCGCCCGGAGTTCGAGGAGGAGGTCCGCCGGTTCAAGTTCCGGGGCAGCTCCGGCAAGGTCAACCTCGCGGTCGACCGGCTGCCGGACTTCACCTGCCTGCCCGGCGAGGGCGAGCACCTGCGCGGGGCGATCTCGTTCAGCCCGAGCATCGACGAGATGGAGCAGGCCTACGACGACGCGAAGTACGGCCACTGGAGCCGCAAGCCGTACATCGACATGATCATCCCGACCCTCGTCGACCCGTCGATGGCCCCGCCCGGCAAACACGTCATCAGCTGCTTCGTCCAGTACGCGCCGTACAACCTCGCGCCCGAGCTCGGCAGCTGGGACAAGAATCGCGAGGCGTTCGGCGACGCCGTCATCGACCGGATCGCGGAGTTCGCCCCGAACATCCGCGACGTCATCCTCCATCGCGACGTGCAGACGCCGCTCGACATCGAGCGAACGACCGGTCTGTCCGAGGGCAACATCTTCCAGGGCGAGTTGAGCCTCGAGCAGCTGTTCTTCAACCGCCCCGTGCCCGGCCACGCCCGGTTCCGGACGCCTATCCGCAATCTCTGGCTGAGCGGCTCGTCGACCCACCCGGGCGGCGGGATCATGGGCGCGAACGGGCGTATCGCAGCGATGGAGGTCCTGCGAAGCCGCGGGCGGAGCGCCGCGTGACGGCCGATTCGATGACGACGCCTTCGACGACGACCCCGCCTTCGGCGCAAGCGGGCGAAAGCTGGGACGCGGTCGTCCTCGGTGGCGGGCACAACGCCCTTGTCGCTGCCGCGTATCTCGGACGGGCGGGCCTTCGGACGCTCGTCCTCGAGCGACGCGACCGGATCGGCGGCGCGGCGGTCACGTCGCTGCTGGGCAGCGTCCGCGTTCCGACGCTCGCCCACACCGTCGGCCGGATGCGCGCCTCGGTCGTCCGGGACCTCGACCTCGCGACCCACGGCCTCTCGCTCGTCGCACCGGACGTCCGCGTCTTCGCCCCCCAGGGAAAGCGCCAGGCGATCACGCTCTGGGCGGACGTCGACCGCACGGCGGCCGGGCTCCGCGCCTGGTCGGAGCGCGATGCCGGTCGGTACGCGGACTTCGACAGGCTCGTCCGCTCGATCGGCCGGTTCCTCGCCGAGATCGCGGACACCACGCCACCGGACATCGAATCGCCCGGTCTCGCGGGCGCCCTCACCGGCCTCCGCCTGGGCCGGACGTTCCGGGGCCTCGGCAAGCACGACGCGCACACCGTGCTGCGGGTCCTGCCGATGGCCGTCGCGGACTTCGTCGCGGAGGCGTTCGAGACCGACGCGCTTCGGGCCGCGATCGCGTGGCGCGGTCTCCAGTACTGCGCGCTGGGGCCGTGGTCCGGCGGCTCGACGGCCGTTCTCCTCGCCGACTCGGCCGGCAACGACGGGGGAGCGGCCGGCCAGACCGTCTTCGCGCGGGGTGG
>JBBDZZ010000059.1:0-26847 GCA_040899885.1 Chloroflexota bacterium
CACCAGCTGTCCGGCTACAAGAACTTCGGGGTTAAGACCTTCCAGGCGGAGGACGAGATCGCGGCAATCGGGGCAGCGATCGGGGCGAGCTACGGCGGCGCGCTCGGGATGACCGCCAGCTCCGGCCCGGGCATCGCCCTGAAGAGCGAGGCCCTCGGCCTGGCGATCATGGTGGAGCTGCCGCTCGTCGTCGTCGACGTCCAGCGGGCAGGCCCCTCGACAGGGATGCCGACGAAGAATGAGCAGGCGGACCTGCTCCAGGTGATGTTCGGGCGCAACTCGGACTCGCCCGTCCCGATCGTCGCGCCGGCCACCCCCGGGGAGTGCTTCGACTACGCGGTCGAGGCCTGGCGGATCGCCCTCAAATACATCACGCCGGTCGTCTACCTGTCGGACGCGTTCCTTGCCACCGGTGCCGAGCCGTGGCGTGTCCCGACGCTCGCTGACCTGCCCGAGATCGGAGTCGACAACTGGACTGACAAGGCGACCTTCCAGCCGTACGACCGCGACCCCACGACGCTCGCCCGGAAGTGGGCCGTCCCCGGCACGCCCGGGCTGGAGCACCGAATCGGCGGCCTCGAGAAGGCCGACATCAGCGGCAACGTCAGCTATGACCCGGACAACCACCACCGGATGCAGCTCCTCCGCGCGGCCAAGGTGGCGGGGATCGCCAACGACATCCCGGAGCTCGTCGCGCATGGCCCGGCCCGGGGCGACCTGCTGGTCCTCGGCTGGGGTTCCACGTACGGCGCACTACGTTCGGCGGTCGAGCGGCTCCAGGCCGACGGCAAGAGCGTCGCCCACGCCCACATCCGTCACCTGAACCCGTTCCCGCGGAACCTCGGCGAGCTTCTCGAGAGCTACCGCCGGGTGCTGATCCCCGAGGTCAACCTGGGCCAGCTCTCGATGCTCATCCGGGCGCGCTTCCTCGTCGACGCGATCGGCTACAACCGCGTCCGAGGGAAGCCGTTCCGGATCGCGGAGATCGAGGCCGAGGCGCTGCGGATCCTGGAGATTCCATGACCGAATCGACGACCAACGGCGCAGTCCCGGGACCGGAGCAGCCTGCCCTCAGCCCGGAGAACGCCGAGGTCATCCAGCTCACGCGGAAGGACTTCGTGTCCGACCAGGAGGTTCGCTGGTGCCCGGGCTGTGGCGACTACTCGATCCTCGCCCAGACGCAGAAGGTCATGCCGGACTTCGGCTACCCGAGGGAGAAGATCGTCTTCATCTCCGGGATCGGCTGCTCCGGACGGCTGCCGTACTACATGAACACGTACGGCTTCCACACGATCCACGGCCGCGCCCCGACGCTCGCGACGGGGCTCAAGGCCGCCCGCCCCGATCTCATGGTCTGGGTGATTACCGGCGACGGCGATGCGCTGTCGATCGGCGGCAACCACGTCCTCCACTCGATGCGCCGCAACGTCGACTTCAAGATGATCATGTTCAACAACCGGATCTACGGCCTGACGAAGGGCCAGGCGTCGCCGACGTCCGAGTTCGGCAAGCGGACGAAGTCAACACCGGCGGGGACCGTCGACACGCCGATCCAGCCACTGACCGTGGCCCTCGCCGCCGAGGCGTCGTTCGTCGCACGTGCGGTCGACACCCACACGGAGCACCTCCAGGGGACGCTCAACCGGGCCGGCTTCCACAAGGGCTCCGCGTTCGTGGAGGTCCTCCAGAACTGCAACATCTTCAACGACGGAGCGTGGCGCGACTTCACCGACCGCGAGGTCCGCGAGGACCGGATGCTCGTCCTCGAGCACGGCAAGCCGATGATCTTCGGCAAGGACCGCGACCGCGGCATCCGGCTCGACGGACTGCATCCGGAGGTCGTCCAGCTGGGCGTCGGCGGGGTGACGGAGGCGGACCTGCTGGTCCACGACGAGCAGGCCGCGGAGCCGTACCTGGCGCTCATGCTGTCGCGGATGTTCTGGCCGGACTTCCCGGTCCCGGTCGGCGTGCTTCGCGCGGTGCCGCGCCCCACCCACGACCAGCTGATCGAGGCACAGCTCACCGAGGCTGTCGTCGAGTCGGGCGAGGGGGACCTCGAGGCAGCGCTCAGCAGCGGGGAGACCTGGACGGTCGAGTAGGCGGCCGGCCCGCTGGGGCCGGCGTACGAGGGAGGCGTGGATGCTCTGTCCGGTCTGCCGGCACGACAACTTCGAGGGCGAGGACAACTGCGACAACTGCGGAGCCGACCTCCGCACCGCCGACATCCCGGCGGCGGCGGTCGACTATCGCGGCCGGTTGCTCGGCGAGCACCTCGATGATCTCGGCGCGGCGATCCCGGAGACGATCGATGCCAAGGCCGATGCCGGCGAGGCGATCCGCCGTATGCACGAGACGGGCATCGACTGCGTGCTCGTGACCGAGGGCGGCCGGCTCGTCGGGATCTTCACCGACCGGGACGCGGTCCTCAAGGTCGCCGGCCGCCCGGCCGGACCCTGCCCGATCGCGGACGTCATGACCCGCGACCCGGTGGTCCTCCGGCACGACGATCCGATCGCCGTGGCGATCCACAAGATGGCGGTCGGCGGCTTCCGCCACATTCCCATCGTCGACGGCGTTGGGCTGCCGACCGGCGTCGTCTCCGCACGCGACGTCTTCCGGCACATCGCCTCGGAGCTGCGTTGACGGCTTTGCCCGGCCGCGCGCCGCGCGTCGCTGTCCTCGCCGACGACCTCATCTGGGCGACCCGCCTCGCCGGCCACGTCCGTGCTGCCGGCGGGGAGCCGGTCGCTGCCCGCGACCTCGCGGCCTTCCTCGCCGCGCTGGGCGACACGCGCCTCGCGATCGTCGATCTCACCGCCCGGGCGTACGACGGCGTGGCCGCGATCGAGCAGGCGACCGCGTCGGGGACACGGGTGCTGGCGGTCGGCCAGCACGACGACCTCGAGCTGCGGAAGCGGGCCCTGGCCGCCGGCGCCGAGCGCGTCTTCGCCTATCGCAAGCTGTTCGAGGACGGGCCGCGCACCCTCGAGGCGTGGCTCGCCGGAAGCCCGGCCGGGGAGGGCGCGACTCGATGACCGGAGTCGCGGGCCGCCCGACGATCTCGGCTACGCGGTTCGCGGATCGAATCGCGCGGGCCGCCCGGGGCACGACCCAGGGCGGCTTCGACGCGCTGCTCGTCGGCGTCGGGCCGGACCTGCGCTACCTCACCGGCTACGAGGCGCTTCCGCTCGAGCGACTGACGATGCTCGTCATACCATCCGCGGCGGCTCCCCGGCTTGTCGCCCCGCGGCTCGAGCTGGCCGCGGCGCGGGCCGGCGTCCGGCCGGACGTCGCGATCGACACCTGGGAGGAGACCGAGGATCCGCACGCTCTCGTCGCGTCGCTCGTTGGCAAGGCGGCGGGCCGCGTCGGCGCCTCCGATCGGCTGTGGGCGAGCCACCTGCTCCGTCTCCAGGCGGCGCTGCCAGGGGTGACATTCGAGTCCGCGACGGCCGTGCTGCGCGACCTGCGGATGGTCAAGGACCCGGACGAGATCGAGCTTCTTCGACTTGCCGCCCACGCCGCCGACCGGGTGATCGCCCGGATCGCGGCGGGGCCACTCGTCGGCCGGACCGAGGCAGACGTCGCGCGCGAGGTCCGCGAGCGGCTCCTCGCCGAGGGCCACGAGCTTGCCGAGTTCTCGATCGTTGCCTCGGGTCCGAACTCCGCGTCGCCCCATCACGAGGCGTCGGAGCGGGTCATCCGCGCCGGGGATCCAATCGTGCTCGACATCGGCGGCACGCTGGGTGGCTACGGGAGCGACATCACGCGGATGGTCTGGGTGACCGGTGGCGACCCCGCGAAGGGCCCGGACGCCGAATACCTTCGGTTGTACGGAGTCCTCCAGAACGCGCAAGACGAGGCGACCGGGAGCGCTCGCGCGGGGGTTGCCTGTGAACGGATCGACGCGGTGGCACGAGGGATCATCGAAGCAGCCGGATACGGCCCGAACTTCATCCACCGGACTGGCCACGGCATCGGGCTCGAGGGCCACGAGGAGCCGTATCTGATCGCCGGCAATGCCGAGCCCCTCCGCGAGGGGGCAGCTTTCAGCGTGGAGCCGGGGATCTACCTCGAGGGCCGGTACGGCGCCCGGATCGAGGACATCGTCGTGTGCGGCTCGAATGAGCCTATCGTTCTCAACCAGGCGCCACGGGACCTCCTTATCGTCGACGGCTAGGCACCCGGGCGGGCCGAGCCGAGGTACTGCGGTATGATCCCGGCAACCGGTGACCCCCAGGTCGCCCGCCCAAGCGGCTCGGACATGTATTTGATCCAACCGCGGCGCACCGTCGCCGCTCATTCCGGGGACGGCGATTCCCCGGCGACCGGCCGATGAGCCGGCGCCAGCACCACGGCCACGGCCACGGCCATGGGCCGCGCGGCCCGAGGCATGATGGCGGGCGCGGCCCGCGGCCCGCGCCGGCCGCCGCGCCGCCCGCGCCGCCGCCCCAGCAATAGGTCGCGGCACCCGTCGCGTTCCGTCCGCCGATCGCCGCAGCGCCGGCACCCCCGATCCAATGGGTCGCCGATCCCCCGCCCGCCCCGGGGCCCGTGAACGGCAACGGCAGCACCCTGGACGGCGCACACGGTGATGGCGGGGCGTCCGGCGCCACGGCGCCGCAGTTCCGGCGGTTCATCAAGAGCCGGGCATACGTGCCGATGCATGAGCTCCGGCGCCGGTTCGGCATTAACGGCCTCGAGGACGACGTGACCCCGGTCGAGCTGAATGGCGGCTGGATCTACGTCGGGCTGCCAGCCCGCGAGGGCATGCTGCTCGGGGAGCTCCTCCGGGCCGGCGACGTCGGCTACGAGCTATCTCTCGACCCGTGCACGCCCATCGTGATCGGTGTGTATCCGATGAGGCCGGTCCCGCGCCACTGATCGGCGCAGCGGTTCAGTCGAAGAGGCGCGTCACCGGCAGGTCGATACCCTCGAGGCGGAGCAGCTCGCGCTTGACCTCCAGCAGCGCGTCGCGCGATCCCCACCAGTCGCCCCCGTAGCCGCCGAGCGAGCCGTCACCGGCCAGCACGCGATGGCACGGGATGACGATCCCGATCGGATTGCGCCCGACCGCCCCGCCGACCGCGCGAGCGGCACCCGGCCGTCCGATCCGGCGCGCCACGCGGCCGTAGCTCGTCGCCTCGCCCCACGGGACCGCGGCGACGCCTTCAAGCACAGCGACGTCCCAGGCCGCGCGCGGTCCGAGCTCGAGTGGCAGGTCGAACGTTCGTCGCGTGCCGGCGAGATACTCCTCGACCTGATCCGCGGCAGCCCGGGCCAGCCGGTCGTTGCGTCCGTCGCGCGCGGGCACGGCCTTGCCGAAGCGCCGCTCGAGCGACGCGACGAACATCTCCGTCGGGACGAGGTGGCTGAGGGCGACGACGGCGGTCGGCGTCGCAGCGACGTGGATCGGACCCCACGGCGCGTCGACGACCTCGTATGCGGCCTCGGGCATCACCCACATGCTAGCGTCCGCCCATGCGACGCGCCGTCACCGTCGTCTTGTTCCTCCTCGCCACTGTTCTGGCGGCGTGCGCGTCGCCGACGCCGACCCCGGAGGGCTTCCGACTAGATCCTGTCCGTCCAGCCAGGGCTGATCAGCTGGCGGACGCCCGTGACCAGGTGCAGAGCCGATTGGACCTCGTCCGGCCCGGGGTGCGGGTGACGGTGGTCGACGGCGGCCTGTTCCTCGAGATGCCGCTCAACGAGGCAACTCCGAGCTTCGTCGAACGCCTGACGACTCGCGGGGAGGTCTGGCTCGTCCCGGTTCCGCCGGGGACACCTATCCTGGCCCAGGGGCAGCCGCTCGACCTCCGTCCGCTTATCCGGAACGACGGCTTCGCCGAGGCCAGCCTGGGCGATGCGGATGGCCGACCGACGCTCCAACTCGTGCTCGATCCGGAGGCGGCCGCGCTGCTCGGTGTCCACTCGAGCGCGCACGTCGGCGAAGTGATTGCCATCGTCGTCGATGGCATCGTCGTCAGCGCTCCGATCATCCGCGAGCCGATCTTCGGCGGCGAGCTGCTCATCGAGGGGCACTTCGACGAGGGTGATGAGCTGGCCTGGATCGTCGAAGTCCTGCGGCACGGCGTTCTCGAGGTCGAGCTGACCGGCGGACCGTACGAGCCCGACTGATATACTCCCTGGGAGTATGAGCGAGCGATCCAGCTCCGCCGGCGCCGCTACGTCCGAGATCCAGCTTCCGATCGCCGGGATGACCTGCGCGTCGTGCGTCAACCGGATCGAGCGCTTCCTTGGCAAGACGCCGGGGGTCGCCGAGGCGACCGTCAATCTCGCGACGGAGACCGCCACGATCCGCTACCTGCCGGGCGTCGCCGGGCGGGCGGACCTCGTCGGGGCGATCGAGGCCGCGGGCTACGAGCTGAAGCCATCAGCTGCTCGGTCCGCGGACGAGGCCCCGCGGTCCCTCGTCGACGAGGCCGACGAGGAGGTCACCGAGCGCCGGCGCGAGGCGCGGACCCTGCTCGTCCAGGCGACGGCGTCGCTCGCCGTTGCGGCCGGGATCATGGTCGCGATGTTCTGGCCGCAGACGTCGATCGCGATGGAGGACATCAACAAGCTGATCCTGTGGCCCGCGACCGCGATCCAGTTCTGGGCGGGCAAGCGGTTCTACGACGCCGCCTGGCGGGCGGCCCGCCACGGGACGACGAACATGAGCACGCTCGTGGCCATCGGCACGACCGCGGCCTGGGCGTACAGCGTGTTCGTGACGATGTGGCCCGAGGTGATCCACCAGGCGGGGCTTCATCCCGAGACCTACTTTGACTCCTCGACGATCATCATCGGGCTCGTCCTGCTCGGCCGCTGGCTCGAGGTCCGGGCGAAGGGCCACACGACCGGCGCGATCCGCCGGCTCATCGGCCTCCAGGCGACGACGGCCCGCCTCGTCCGGGGCGGTGTCGAGGTCGACGTTCCCCTGGACGACGTCCAGCCCGGCGACCTGGTGCGGGTCCGGCCCGGCGAGAAGGTGCCGGTCGATGGCGTTGTCGTCGAGGGGACCTCCGCGGTCGATGAATCGATGCTCACCGGGGAGCCGATCCCGCGCCTGAAGGGTCCGGGCGATGAGGTCATCGGCGCGACCCTCAATACGACCGGCTCGTTCGTCTTCCGTGCGACGCGCGTCGGCCGCGAGACGGCATTGGCACGGATCGTCGAGCTCGTCCGCCGTGCCCAGGGCTCGAAGGCGCCGATCCAGCGGCTCGCCGACCGGATCAGCTCGGTGTTCGTCCCGATCGTCCTGGTCGTGGGGATTGCGACGTTCGCGATCTGGTTCCTCTTCGGGCCAGAGCCGCGGACCACGCTCGCCCTCGCGGCGTTCATCGCCGTCGTCGTCGTGGCCTGCCCGTGTGCGATGGGTCTGGCCACGCCCACCGCGATCATGGTCGCGACCGGCAAGGGCGCCGAGGGCGGCATCCTCATCCGCGGCGGGGAGGCGCTCGAGCGAGCCTACCGGATCGACACGGTGGTCCTCGACAAGACGGGCACCCTCACGCTGGGGAGGCCGGTCGTCGCCGAGGTCGTCGCGGCGCCGGGGGCGAGCGAGGCGGAGGTGCTCGATCTCGCGGGATCGCTCGAGAAGGGCAGCGAGCACCCGCTTGGAGCGGCAATCCTCACCCGCGCAAGAGAGGACGAGCTCGGCTTCCGGGCCGTCGCCGAATTCGCGGCGGTCGCGGGGCACGGCGTCGAGGGCTCGATCGACGGCCGTCGCGTCCTCGTCGGCAATGCCCGGCTGATGGCCGACCATGAGGTCGATCTGTCGCCCCTCTCCGGTGCGATCGATGCCGCGGTCGCCGGTGCGAGGACCGTCGCGTTCGTCGCCTCCGCGGGCCGCCTCCTGGGCCTCATCGCGATCACCGATCCCGTCAAGCCGCAGGCGGCCGGAGCCGTCGCGGAGCTGAAGCGCGCCGGCCTCGATGTCTGGCTCGTCACCGGTGACGCACGCGGCGCGGCCGAGGCGGTCGCGAGAGAGGTCGGGATCCCGGTCGACCGCGTCCTCGCCGAAGTGCTGCCGGCGGACAAGGCTTCGACCGTCGAGCGGCTCCAGGCGGAGGGCCGGACGATCGCGATGGTCGGTGACGGGATCAACGACGCGCCGGCCCTCGCCAGGGCGGATCTCGGGATCGCGATCGGCAGCGGCGCCGACGTGGCGATCGAGGCGGCGGACGTCACGCTGGTCGGGGACGATCCGCGCGGCGTCGCGGCGGCGATCGCCCTGTCCCGCGCGACGCTCGCCACGATCCGGCAGAACCTGTTCTGGGCGTTCGCCTACAACGTCGTCCTCATCCCGGTCGCGATGGGCGCGCTCTACCCCGCCTTCGGGATCACGCTCAACCCGGCGCTCGCTGCCGGAGCGATGGCGCTCTCGTCGGTCGCGGTCGTGGCAAATTCACTCCGTCTCCGGCGGATCGACGTGCGGCCGGACAGGGTGCGGCTCGACTCGGGCCGCCGCCTGATCGGCCGGCTGCGTGAGGCGTGGTTTCTCGGGGCGATCGCGGTTGCCTCTCTGGGTGTCGCCGGCGCGGTGCTGGCGGTCGACCGGGGCATCGAGGACGGGGCGGCACGGGTCGAGGTCGTCGCCCACCAGACCCGATTCGTGCCCGACGAGATCCACGCGCGTGCTGGCCAGTTCGTCGTCCTGACCCTTCGCAACGAGGACCCGAGCTTTCACGACCTCGAGGTCGAAGGCCTGGCCAACGTCGACGTCGCGGCGCGGCCGGGGCAGACAGCCCGGCTACGCGTCCGCATCGACCAGCCCGGCACGTACCGGTTCGTATGCACGGTCGAGGGCCACGCCGAGGCCGGTATGGTCGGGACTCTCGTCGTCGACTGACCCGCGGGGGCCCGATCAGCCGGCGACGCCGATTGCAGCGAGGACGGCGCCTGCCGCCACGGCCGCCGTCAAGGCGACGATCGCGCCGGCGCGCCGTCCGAAGCCGAACGGCGTCAGGAGCTCCCCGCACAACAGGCCGATGAGCGCGGGCCCGGCGGCGAGCGACCCGACGAGCAGGCCGCTCGCGAGCTCTACTCCGCCCCGCGAAAGGGCGACGCGCCCGCCCGCGAAAACGATCGTGAGATCGGACGCGATGAGGAACGCTGCCACGGCCCCGAGGATGGCGTCCCCCCGGGTGGCCGCCATCGCCACGGGATAGGCGACGGGCACCACTGCAAGGGCGAAGATCGCCGGTGCCAGGAGGAGCGAACCCGCCACGCCGGGCGGCAGCGCATACGGCCCACCGGTCGCCAACCCTGCCCCGGCTAGGGCACCGATGGCGACCACGGCGGACACGGCGGCGGCCAGGAGGGCGCGCCGCAGCCAGGGTGGAACGAGCTGCTGAGGCATCGCTCGCATCCTACACTCGCAGTGTGACCCCACCACCTTCACGATCGCGGATCGACCTGCCATCCGACCCGCGCGACATGGCGGGCGACTTCGCGTTCCGGCGCGACGTCGAGGTTCGGTTCGCCGACACGGACGCGATGGGTCACGTCAACAACGCCGCGTATCTCACGTACTGCGAGATCGCACGGGCGGCGTACTACGAGGCGGTGACCGGCCGGCCGCTGCCGCTCGGCGTGCACGGAGCGGAGGAGGGGATGATCCTCGCCGAGGTTCGGGTGACGTTTCGCGCGCCAGCGTTCTACGGCGAGACCCTCGCGGTCGAGACGCGGGTCGTGAGGATCGGCCGGTCGAGCTTCACAATGGAGCACCGGATCTCCGCCCCCGACAGCCGCTACGGCGCGCGCCGTCTCGTCGCGGTGGCTGAATCCGTGCTCGTGACGTACGACTACGCCGCCGGACGGCCGGTCGCCGTTCCCGAGTCGCTCGTCACCGGGATCGAGTCGTTCGAGGGTCGCATCCTCGGGCCGATGGCGTCGCGGAGCTCCGCCTCGGACCTCGGAGGGCGAATGCCCGATCGAAGCTGAGGTTGCTCGTCCGAGCCGTCAGGATTCGAAGCGACGGAAGACCGCGACCGCGTTCTGCCCCCCGAAGCCGAAGCCGTTGATCATCGCCGTGTCGACCTTCGCCTCGCGCTTCACGAGCGGGACGTAGTCGAGGTCACACTCCGGGTCCGGGTGTTCGAGGTTGATCGTCGGCGGGATGCAGCCCTCGCGGATCGCACCGACCGCCGTCACCGCGGCGACCGCACCGGCGCCCCCGAGCAAATGGCCGATCATCGACTTCGGCGACGAGATCGGTACCCGGTAGGCCCTTTCGCCGAACGCGGCCTTGATCGCGCGCGTCTCGGTGACGTCGTTGAGGGGGGTCGAGGTGCCGTGGGCCACGATGTAATCGATCTGCTCGGGAGTCACACCGGCGTCGAGCATCGCACGGGTCATCGCCATCGCCGCGCCGCGACCGGTGGGCTCCGGGGCGCTGATGTGGTACGCGTCCGCGGTCAGCGCCGCGCCTAGGACCTCGGCGTGGATCGTTGCGCCGCGGGCGCGTGCGTGCTCCACCGACTCGACCACGCACACCGCCGCCCCTTCGCCGAACAGGAAGCCGTCGCGGTCGCGGTCGAACGGGCGCGAGGCGTGCTCCGGGTCGTCGTTCCGCTTCGAGAGAGCGCCCATATTGCCGAGAGCCGCGAACGCCATCGGCAGGAGTGGCGCCTCCGAGCCGCCGGCGAGGACGATGTCGCACTCTCCTGAACGGATCAGCCGCAGCGCATCCTGGAACGCGATCACTCCGCTGGCGCAGGCCGCAACCTGGGTGATGACCGGCCCGGTCAGCCCGTACTTCATCGACACCTGCGCCGCGGCCATCGACCCGGACAGCGCGGGGATCGCGAACGGGGAGACCTGTCCGGGGCCCCTCGTCCGCAGAACGTCGGCGCCCTCGGTGACCTGCTCCATCCCGCCGCCGCCCGTATTGATCGCCACGCCGACCCGGTCGCGCCGCTCGATCGGCCAGGTCTCGAAGTCGAGCCCCGCGTCCGCGACCGCCTCGGCCGCCGCCGCCACGCCGAAGTGGATGAACCGGCTCATCCGGCGGGCCATCTTGCGGTCCATCGCGACGGTCGGATCGAAGTCCTTGACCTCCGCGGCGATCCGAACATCGAAATCGGCCGGATCGAACGACGTGATCGGCCCCGCCCCGGACACGCCGGCCAGGAGATTCCGCCAGAACGTGGGCGCGTCATTGCCGATCGGCGTGACGGCGCCGAGGCCGGTGATGACGGCGCGGCGGGCGAGGTCGCGATCGGGCAAAGTCGATTACCTCGAAGGGACGGTCAAGGGGGCGATTGTAGCGGCCGTGTTCCGGCCGCCCTCAATCCCCGTCGTAGCGCTTGAAGATGACCGCGCCGTTGTGGCCGCCCAGCCCGATGTTGTTCGACAGCGCGTGGCGGATCGGCATCGGGGTGGCCTCGGTCACGATCCACAGGTCGCACTCGGGATCGAAGTCGCGGTAGTTGAGTGTCGGCGGAACGCACTGCTGGTCGACGGCCATTACGGACGCGAATGCCTCGAAGGCCCCGGCCGCGCCCATCATGTGGCCGGTCATCGACTTCGTCCCGCTGATCGCCAGCGCCTTCGACTTCGCCGACGCCCGCTCGCCGAACACGGCCCAGATCGCCTCGGCCTCGCGCTTGTCGCCCATCGGGGTCGACGTCCCGTGCGGGTTGATCATGTCGACCTCGTCGGCCGGCACGCCGCGGCGCTCGAGCGCCATGTTCATCGCCCGGGAGGACCCGGCTCCCCCCTCGATCGGCTGGATCATGTCCCATCCGTCGGCCGCGGACCCGTAGCCGACGACCTCAGCGTAGATGTGCGCGCCGCGCGCCTTCGCGTGGTCGAGGTCCTCGAGGAACAGGCCGGCCGCGCCCTCGCCGAGGACGAAACCGTCGCGGGTGGCGTCGAAGGGCCGGGCGACCGACGAGATCGGCTCGCCGGGCCGCGGGTTGCCGAGGCCGCGCATGTTGCCGAACCCGGCGTGGGCGACCTCGAGAAGCGGCGCCTCGGTCGAGCCCGAGATGACGGCGATGCAATCGCCCCGCCGGATCGCCTCGGCTCCCTCGCCGACGTTGTGGGTGCCGGTCGCACAGGCCGAAACGACGCACATGTTGTGCCCGATGGCGCCAGTCTCGATCGCGATCATTCCCGACGGCGAGTCGACGAGCGCGTTCGCGATGAACGTCGGGGCGACGCGAGTGGGCCCCTTCTGCTCGAGGGTCGAGAAGTTGTCGATCATCAGCTGCTGGCCACCTGCCCCGGAGCCGAACACGACCCCGACGTCCGTCCGGTTGGCGTCATCGATCTCGAAACCCGAATCGGCCAAGGCCTGCTTCGCCGCCGCAACTCCGAAATGGAGACTGGATTCGCTACGGCGGGCGGCCTTCACATCCATCCATTGCGTCGCGTCGAAGTCGCGGACCTCCCCGGCCGCCTTCTGCTCATAGCGCGACACGTCGAACTTCGTGATCTCGCCGATCCCCGAGACGCCGCGGATCAGGTTCGACCAGGCGGTCTCCTTGTCGTTGCCGACGGGGCTGATGACGCCGAGACCGGTGATGACGACTCGGCGGTTGTAATCGGGCTTGCGCACGGAACTGGCTCCTTGGGGCTTCGAGCGGCCGTGACGGGCCGCGGGAGATCAGGCGGGGGCAGGGAGGAACGGCACCGCGAGGCGATCGGCGGCCGATGGATCGTCGAGCGCGATCACCTCGGCGTCCGGGACGATGCGTTTGATGAGGCCGGTGAGGACGCGGCCCGGTCCCACCTCGACGAACGTCGTGACGCCGTCGGTGGCCATCCGGCGGACGGCGGCGATCCAGTCGACACCGGTGGTGAGGTGCTCGACGAGCTCAATGCGGCAGTCGTCGCCGCTCGTGAGGGGACGGGCGTCGGCGTTCGCGAGAAGCGGTGGCATCGGGTCGGCGAACGCGACGTCGGTCAACGCCCGGCGCATCCCCTCGGCAGCCTCGGCCATGAGCGGAGAGTGCGCCGCGACCGACACCGGGAGGACGATCGCCCGGCGAGCCCCGAGGCGCGTCGCCGCCCGCGCACCCGCCTCGATCGCCGCCCGCTCGCCCGACACGACCACCTGGCCGGGTGCGTTGCGGTTCGCCACGCCGAAGACGCCGGCTTTCGACGCCTCCGCGATGAGCTCGGGCAACCGCGCGTCGTCGAGCCCGATGATCGCGGCCATTGCGCCGGGGCGCCCGGAACCGGACGCCTGCATGAGACGCCCGCGCTCCCGCACGAGGCGGATGGCGACCTCGAGCGGCAGGACGCCGGCCGCGACGAGCGCGGAGTACTGGCCCATCGAGTGCCCGGCCGCGAACGCCGGATCCGGGAGCGGGGCGCCCGCGGCCGCCGATCGCTCGCGGAGCGCCGCGAGGTAGGCGATCGAGGTGGCGAGCAGCGCCGGCTGGGCGTTCTCCGTCCGGTCGAGATCCTCGGCCGGTCCCTCCCACGCGAGGCGGCTGATCGCCCCGCCAAGCGCAGCATCCGCAGCGTCGAAGACAGCCGCGGCCGCGGGCGCGGCGGCCGCGAGCGCCTGGCCCATCCCGACCGACTGAGATCCCTGTCCGGGGAACACGAAAGCGACGCGGCTCATGGGTCGCGCCTGCACGTCTGCAGCACGGGCGGATTGTCGGCCGAATCGGGCCCTGTGAGCGTGAGATGTGTGCGGGATTGCATACAACCGCGCCTGGCCGTACCCTTATCGTCGTGACGACCGACAGCCTCCGACCCAGGGTCCGCGTGCGCAAGGCACCGCCCGTCCGCGCGATCACCAGGCGGTTCGAGGCGGACCTCTCGCCGGCCGTTGTCGCGGCCGGCAGCCGGATCCAGAACGTCCGCCAGATCTCCGAGCGGGTCGCGATGGGCCGAGCCCTGTGGCGTGAGCTCGTGACCGGCTTCGCGTCGCAGCTCGGCGAGCTGCGCCTGGGGTTCACTCAGCTCGCCGCGCTGTACGTCCTCGCCGACGGCCAGACGACGACGGTCGCGGACCTCGCGGAGGCGATCGGTCGCTCCCCGTCGGCGACGAGCCGGCTCGTCGATGGCCTCGTCCGTCGCCGCCTCGTCGAGCGCCGCCCGGAGGCGGAGGATCGTCGCCAGCGGACACTCTGGCTGACCCAGCGCGGCCAGGCCCTCCTTCGGGTCGTCGACCGGGCCCGCGCCGGCCAGTTCCTGTCCGCCGTCCGGCCGATGCCGACGGCCGAGCGGGCGCTGATCGCGATGGGCGTCGCCGCACTTGCGACGCACGCGATCTCCCGTCGGGGCCGGCTGATCAGGACGTCTCGTCCCCCCGACTGACCGGCCGCGCGCCGCCGGACGGTGGCAGAATGGCGCGGCTCGCCCATGAGGTATCGCCGATGGACCTGCTCCGTTCCGCCGACACCGCCTACCAGCTCCGGCACCAGCATCGCGACGGCGCCTGGGCCGTGATGGAAGAGGTGCCCTCGCATCACGCGCCCGCCGACCACGACCCGGAGCGCGGCTGGCTGCGGGGTCGGATCTTCAAATGCACGAAGTGCGCCGAGACCGTCACGGTCGTCCCGGGCGCATTGGGCGCATCCGAGACCGCCTGATCCCGGAGCCCGGTGGGTCAGCCGCAGAAACGGCGCGTCACGTCGTAGAGGACGGGTAAGCCCCAGCGGAGCGCGTCGAGCCCCACCCGCTCGTCGACCCCGTGGAACCGCTCGAGGAAGCGTTCCTCGGGCTCCAGACGAAGCGGCGAAAACCCGTAGGTCGGCACGCCGAGCCGGGCGAGGTGCTTGGCGTCTGTCGCGAACGGCGGCATCCCCGGCAGCGGAACGCCCTCGGGATCATGGTCGCGAACCGTGTCCTCGAGGAGCGCGTAGAGTGGCGAGTCGGTGGTCGACTCGACCGGGGCTCCGAAGATCACGAGCTCGATGTCGCAGGCGGCCGACAGCTCGGGCCCGAGCCGCCGGACGATC
Organism: Chloroflexota bacterium; assembly: GCA_040899885.1. Classification (GTDB taxonomy): domain Bacteria; phylum Chloroflexota; class Limnocylindria; order Limnocylindrales; family CSP1-4; genus JACDAV01. The sequence goes on from JBBDZZ010000059.1 coordinate 14,928, forward strand.
TCGTCGCGCATCGCCGGCTCGGTCGTCTCCGGCAGCAACCGACAGTCGAGGATGATCTCCGCCTCGCCGGGGATGACGTTGTACTTCAACCCGGCGTGGATGACATCGGGTGAGATCGTGTCGCGCAGGAGCGCCCGCGCGGCCCGCGCATACATCGGGTCGCACAACGCGTCGAGCGCGGTCTCGCTCGCTCGCGGGTCTGCGTGTGCTGCCGCGCGCAGGAGCCGTGCCTCCTCCGCCGGGAGCGCCGCCGCGGCGGCCTCGAAGAACCGTGCCATCACCTTCGTGGGACGGGGCGGTCCGGGCTCGGCGAGCCGCGTGACGACCTGAGCGGCGAGGACCACGGCGTTGTCCGGCCGCGGCATCGACCCGTGGCCCCATGCGCCGTGGACGACGATCCGGTAGACCGCGTAGCCCTTTTCGGCGACCTGGATCGGGTAAAGCCGGCGACCGCCGACCGTCAGGCTGACCGCGCCGCACTCGGTCAGCGCGCCGGCGCCCCGGAGCCAGTCCGGGCGGTTGTCGACGAGCCAGCCGATGCCGGCGTTACCGCCCGCCTCCTCGTCGGCTGTGGCCGCGATCAGGAGGTCGCGCGTCAGGCCGGGGATCGGATCGCTTCCCGGGTCGCGTCCGGCCGCGCGGGCCTCCTCGGCGAGCAGCCGGACGACGGCGAGCTGCATCGCGAGCGTGCTCTTCATGTCGACGGCGCCGCGCCCCCACACGTAGCCGTCCGCGACGTCGCCGGAGAACGGGTCGTGCGTCCAGTCATCCGGCGGCGCGGGCACGACGTCGAGGTGGGACAGCAAGAGCAGGGGCTCGCCGCCCGTCCCGTCGCCGCGGAGACGCGCGCCGACCGAGCCGCGCCCGGGGAAGGGCTCGACGACCTCCGGACGCAGGCCGCCGTCGCGGAGGGCGTCTGCGATGTACGTCGCCGCGGCCAGCTCCCCGCCGGGCGGATCCGGCGGGTTGACCGACGGGATGCGGATGAGGTCGCGGAGCGTCTCGACGAGTTGACCCTGGGCCCGCCCGAGGGCGGCCGGCGCGATCGCGTCGGACGGCCGGACCGACACGCTCATCGGCCGGCCCCGGCGAGGCTGGCGGCGATCCCGAGGACGAAGCCGCTCAGGACGATGACTACGACCATCACGAGAAGCAATCGCCCGTAGAAGCGCTCCTCGCGGCGTGCGCCCTCGGCGTCGGGATCACGGCCGCCGGGGATGTACGGAGTCGAGAGCCCGCGCGCTCGAGCGTGAGCAGCCCGCGGCGAGTCGTACGCGGCGGGATCGGGTGGGAGGGCTTCGACCTCGGCCCGCGTCTGATCGTCGGTCATCCGATCGCCTCGCGGAGTGGTTCCGCCACCTCGCGCGCCACTGCGTCGACACCGTCGCCGCCGAGCGACGGCGGCATTCCAAGGACGATGTGGGTCGCGCCGAGCCGATGCGCCTCGAGGGCCTGTCCGAGCGCCCACTTCCGGTCCTTGGCCGATCGACCCGTCCCGACCTGGGCCGCGATGTCGAACGTCGCCCGATCGCGCCCGGCCGCGTCGAGCGCCGCGAGCAGGGCGTCTCTCCGGGCGGTGAAGTAGTTCATGTCCGACGGCTGGTCCGGGGACACGATGGCCGGCAGGATCCAGCCATCGGCGACTGTCGCTGCAAGGGCGATTCCACGTCGCTTCTGGCCGCCCAGCCAGAGTGGAGGTCCGCCAGGGTTGAACGGCGGCGGCTCGTTCGTCGCGTCGACGAGTGGGTACCAGGGGTCCGGGCGCGTGACCCCCGGTGGCGCCGCCGCCGCCGCGGACCAGAGCGCCTTGAGCACGTGGACGCCGGACTCGAACCGGTCGAACCGCTCGGGCATCGGTGGCATCGGGATGCCGAACGGCTCGTGCTCCCCCGGATGCCAGCCGGCCCCGTACCCGACGATGAATCGGCCGCGGCTGGCATGGTCAAGGACGGTCGCCGCCTTGGCGAGGACCGACGGGTGCCGGAACGTGTGCGACAGCACCGCGTGGCCGATCCACCGCCCCACCACGTGATGGAGGAGTGCGGCGATTGCTGTGAGCGACTCGAAGCTCGGCCCGTGTGTCGGCTTGGCGATGTCCGTCAGGTGGTCGTTCATCCAGACGGAGTCGAAGACCTCGTGCTCGCCGATCCGTGCCCACGCCTCCTCGAGCGTCAGCCAGTCGACCGCCTGGGGCGACGTCTTGATGCCGATCGCGACGCGGCGGGTCACGACGGCCTGTATCAGCGACCCGCGCGGGCGAGGAGCTGCGCGAGCCGGTCACCGCCGGTCACGGCTCCCTCCGACGCGGAGCTGACGAGGGCGGCGTACTTCGCCATCACCCCGGACGCGTAATGCGGCGCCGGCGGCGTCCATCGCCTGGCGCGTGCGGCGAGGACCTTCGGATCGACATTCAGGTCGAGGGCCTTGCGGTCGGCGTCGATGACGATCTCGTCGCCCTCCTCGACGAGTGCGATCGGGCCGCCGAGCGCGGCCTCCGGGGCGACATGGCCGATCATCAGGCCGTGCGTCCCGCCGCTGAACCGGCCGTCGGTGAGGAGTGCCACGGTGTCACCCAGCCCCTCGCCGACAAGCGCGCTGGTCACACTCAGCATCTCCTGCATCCCGGGCCCGCCGACGGGCCCTTCGTACCGGATGACGACGACGTCGCCGGGGACGATCCGGCGCGCCGAGACCGCCTCGTGGCACTCCTTCTCCGAGTTGAACACGCGGGCCGGGCCGCGGTGATGGCGGCGCTCGTGGCCGGCGAGCTTGACGACGCACCCCTCGGGCGCGAGCGAGCCGCGCAGGATCGTCAGCCCGCCGACCGGCTTGAGCGGCCGCTCGATCGGGACCACGACCTCCTGGCCCGGCGTCTCCACGGCGGCCGCCGCGATCTCGGCCAGCGTCCGACCGTCGACGTTACGGGTCTCTCCGTGGATGAGGCCGCGCTTCAGCAGCTCGCGGGCGACGAGCGCGACGCCGCCCGCCTCATACATGTCAGTCGCGGCGAACCGGCCGCCGGGCATCATGTCGGCCACGATCGGCGTCCGGTCGGTGATCTCGCCGAACTCATCGATCGACAGCGGGACGCCGTACTCCCGGGCGATCGCGAGGAGATGGAGGACACCGTTCGTCGATCCGCCGGTCGCCGCGACTGACGCAATCGCGTTCTCGATCGACGCGCGCGTGACGATCGCCGAAGGGCGGACGTCACGGCGGAGGAGATCCATGACCAGCTCGCCGCTCTGCCGGGCCGCGTCGTCCTTCGCCGGATCCTCGGCCGGGATTCCGTTGAGCCCGGCCGGGCTGAGCCCGATGAACTCCATCACGGTGCTCATCGTGTTCGCGGTGTACTGGCCGCCGCACGCGCCGGGGCCGGGACACGCGACGTTCTCGATCTCGTACAGGTCCTCGAGGCTGATCTTCCCGGCCCGGTAGGCTCCAATCGCCTCGTACACGGTGACGACCGTCGCGTTCCGCCGGCCCTTGTAGACCCCCGGATGAATCGTCCCGTTGTAGAGGACGAGGCCCGGGACGTCGAGCCGCCCCAGCGCCATCGCGGCGGCGGGGATCGTCTTGTCGCACCCGACAAGGCAGACGACGGCGTCGAGCAGATGGCCGCGGACCACGAGCTCGATCGAGTCGGCAATTACTTCGCGGCTCACGAGCGACGCCTTCATCCCCTCGGTGCCCATCGAAACACCGTCCGACACGGCGACCGTGTTGAACTCCATCGGGGTCCCGCCCGCGGCCCGGACACCCTCCTTGACGAACTCCGCGAGGCGCCGCTGGTTGTAGTTGCACGGCATCGTCTCGATCCACGTCGTCGCGACGCCGACGAGCGGGCGGGCGAGATCGTCGTCGGTGAAACCGATCGCCTTGAGCATCGAGCGCGCGCCGGCCCGGTCCGGGCCATCAGTCAGCGCCGCAGAGTGCCGCTTCAGCGGATTGGAGGGACGGTTATAGGGCAGGTCGGTCATGTATAGGCAACCTTAACGATCTCGGCCAACGTCTCGAGGCCGACCGCTCCCTGGCCGAGCACGGCGTCGTGGAAGGCCCGAATGTCGAACGCCGCTCCGGCCGCGGCCCGTGCCTCGGCACGGAGCCGGAGGATCTCGAGCTGGCCGATCTTGTAGGCGAGCGCCTGTCCCGGCCAGACGATGTAGCGGTCGATCTCGTTGGCGATGTTGTTCGGGGCGAGCGCCGTGTGGGCGGTCATGAAGTCGATCGCCTGCTGGCGCGTCCAGCCGAGTGCGTGGATCCCCGTGTCGACGACCAACCGGCAAGCCCGCCAGCCGTCGAACGACAGGATTCCGATCCGGTCGAGGTCGCCCGAGTACAGGCCCATCTCGTCCGACAGCCGTTCAGTGTAGAGCCCCCAGCCTTCGAAGAATGCGGTGGGGCCAAGGTGCTTCCGGAACTCCGGTAGTCGCGTGAGCTCCTGGCCGATCGCGATTTGCAGATGGTGGCCGGGGATCGACTCATGGTAGGCGAGCGCCTCCGCCTCGTACCGCGGACGTGTCTCGGGCGCGTACGTGTTGACGTAGTACTGGCCCGGCCGGGAGCCATCGACGGCGGGCTGCCGGTAGTAGGCGATCGTCGAGTGCTTCTCCTCGTGCTCGCTCATCCGGACGACGGTGCAGTCGGCGACAGGCAGGAGGCTAAACCACTCCGGGATCGCGGATCGGGCCCGGGCGAGCGCCCCCTCGGCGGTCGCGAAGACCTCGTCGCGGGTCGTGAAGTGGAGCGCGGGGTCGGACCGCAGCCGGCTCCGAATCGCCTCGGGATCGGTCGTGCCGAGGACCCGTCCGCCGAGCTCGGCGAGCTCCGCATCGATCCGGGCGACCTCGTCGAGCCCGATCCGGTGGATCTCGTCGGGCGACAGGTCGAGCGACGTGTGGAGCCGGATGAGCCTCGTGTAGGCGTCGCGTCCGCCGTCGACGTGGAGGATCCCGGCCCGCTCGTCCGGCCGTGCCGCCGGCAGGACCTCGTCCCGGACCACGCCGCGATATCGCTCCAGTGCGGGCCGGACGACCTCACTCACGGCCGATCGAAGGCCGTCGGCGAACGCCTCGCGCTCGGCGGCCGGCCAGTCCGGATGCGCCACCTCGAGCGGCTTGAGGAGGGGCAGCTCCGCGTCCGGCCGGCCGAGCATGCCCTCCATCTGCTCGACCGCCCGCTCGACCGGGGTCCGGACGGCGACGCGGCCTGCGGCGAGCCCGCGGCGGAGGTTCGCGGCTTCCTGGTCGAACCACGGCCCGAGAGCCCGCCAGCGGGCGACCATCGCCTTGGCCTGGTCGGGCGTCGAGACTGGCTGGATGGCCTCGAGGTCGAGCGCCACGACCTGGGGTCCCTCGAGCGGGTCGACCGTCCATTCCTCGAGGCCGGTCTCGAGTGCGGCGACGTCGCTCGCGATCTGGGCGATCAGCGCGGATCGGGTGACGACGTCCGCGCCGTCGAGCGCGCCGGGCTCGATCGCCTCAGCCCGGTCGCGGAGCGCGGCCAATCGCCGCCGCTGCGCATCGATCGCCGCCGGCGACGAGTCGTCCATGCGATCGTCGAACCGGCGGTCGCCGATCGACGTCGCGGAGACCGGGCTGAAGGCGACGTACGCCTGCCAGTACTCGTCGGCGAGCTCGGCGAGCGAGGTTGCCGTCGCAGTGGTCATGGCCGGTGATGGTATCTGCAACCTCGACGTCGTCGTGCCACCCGTTCACCGAGGTCCAAGGCTGAGCTCCGCGAGGCCATTGGCCCGAGGTTGAGTAGCGGGAGCGGTTAGCGGATGCAGTCGCCGACGGCTACCTCGCTGGTTCGCCCGACGCCCGGTCCGATCCGGACGGCGACTGGCTCAGCCGAGAGGGCATAGCCGACGTCCTCGTCCGTGCGCGCCTCGGCAAACACGATTCCGCCCACGGAGCCGTCGGCGAGGACGAAGGGACCGCCGCTGTCACCTCGATCGATCGCCGCGCGCAGCTCGAGGATCCGGCGGGTCACCGTGTGGTCGTCGTAGATGTCACGACCGCGCGCCTCGTAGCGGTTGGCGACCGCCGCCGGCACGATCACCATCCCGCCGCCGCCCGGGAACCCGAGCGCCGCCCCCGTGTCTCCCCGTTGCGGCTCCGTGGCCGCGAAACGCAGCGGAGGCGCCGGGAGGCGGGGTACCCAGAGCAGCGCCACGTCGAGGTCGGGGTCGAACAGGACCACCGCTGCGTCGAACGGCGAGCCGGCGAGCGACACCCGGACGGTGTTGCCACCGGCCACGACGTGGGCGTTCGTCACGACGTAGTCGGTGGCGACCGCGAACCCGGTCCCGGTCGAGAGGGCACCGCAGGTCTGGGCCGTGACCTTGACCGTGCTCGCCTCCGCAGCGGCCGCGATTGCCCGCGCCCGCGGGTCGTCGGGCCGGTCGACCGGCAGAGCCGGGGTCGGCTCGAGGCCTACGAAGAGCTTCGGCAGTCCGGTGTCGTCGAGCAGGCCACCGAGCCCCACCGCGATCTCCGTCGGTGCCGGGAGCACCGCGGATAGTGCCCGGAGGGTCGTGGAGGTTTGTGCCTGCGCGGCGAGACGGGGGACCGGGCCCGCGGCGAGCAGGCCGCCGGCGAGCCACACGACGAGGATCGCCTGCGCCGCGCCCAGCAAACCGCCGGCGACGCGATCGACGCCGCTCAGCAGGCCGGAGCCGAGCCGGTAGGCCACGTAACGCGCGATTCCCGACCCGATCCCCTCGCCGACCCCGACTGCAAGCAGCAGCCAGAGGAGCACCGCCACAGCGCGGAATCCCGGGTCAAGCGTCCCGAGCAGCCCTTCGGCCGGGGTCAGCGCGAGGATCGCGAGGACGCCGCCGAGGATCGCTCCGGCCAGCCCTCCCACCTGGGGCAATGCCCCGGAGCGGTAGCCGAGGATGACCGCGACGACGAGCAGGATGACCACGCCGACGTCGAACAGGTTCACGGGTGGATCGTCGCAGGTCGGCGACGGCCCCGCGCGGGGAGGGGGCCCGGAAAGTTGGCCGCCGTGTCCGGCGGCCGGCGGGTGAGGCGATCGTGAACGTGATCGGCGCCGCGTTGCCGTCGCCGGCGACCACGGTGTACTCGCCCGGCTCGAGCTCGCCGAGGTCGATGAACGTCGCCTTGTAGACGGCGATTTCGATGCACAGGAGATCGCCCTGGCCGGAGCCCTCGCGGACGGAGATCGTGATCGTCTTCCCGTCAAGCTTCCAGGCGACGCTGTCGAGGACGGTGCACGGCTCGATACCGCTCCACCAGCGGGCATTCAGGACGGCGTGCCGGCCGTCGACCCGGGCTTCCATCTCCTCGATCGAGACCGGATGGACGTCCTGCTGGCCGGGTTGCGCAACGACGAACTGGGGCTGGCCGGGGTTGACGACACCGTTCCCGGGGTCGCCCGGTGCCCCGCCGATGGGCTCTCCCATGCCGACGCCGGGATCGCTCCCGCCGCCGGAACCGCCGGGTGATGCGGAGGGCGGGGCCTCGCTGCCCGGGGCGGCCGGAGCGGCGGTGCTGCTGCACGCGGCGATCAGCATTGAGACGGTTAGCACGGCGAGGAGCGCGCGGAGCGCGGCTGGTTTGTTCATGGCGCCGAGACGGCCGCCTCCCGCGGCGAGTTCCCGGCGACCCGGCGCCTCAGGAGGCGGCGGCAGGTGCCGTCGTGTCGACTCGTGCCGGATGGGCCGCCTCCCAGGCGGCGATTTTCCCCTCCCGCCGGAGCAGGTAACCGAGCTCGTCCGTGCCGGCCAGCAACATCTCCCGGGCGAACGGGTCGACCTCGAACGGCAGGTCCTCGTCGCCCGGCAGGTGGATGACCTGGGCCTCGAGGTCCACCGTCGCCTCGGCGTCCGGGTTCGCGCCGGCGAGCTCGAACAGCTGGCGGTGGCGTTCCGGCTCGACGACGATCGGCAGAAGCCCGTTCTTCAGTGCGTTGCTCCGGAAGATGTCCGCGAACGATGTCGAGAGGATCGCTCGGATGCCCCATGCGGTCAGGGCCCACGGAGCATGCTCACGCGACGAGCCCCCCCCGAAGTTGTCGCCGGCGAGGAGGATCCGCCGGCCGGCCATCCCCGGCCGGTCGAGCACGAACGGAGGCTCGCGCAGCGACCCGTCCGCGGTGAACCGCCAGTCGCGGAAGAGCCCCTCGGCCAGGCCGGCCTTGTCGGTCACCTTCAGGTAGCGGGCAGGGATGATCTGGTCCGTGTCGACGTTCTCCGCCGGCAGCGGGATCAGCCGGCTCGTGAACGTCGCGAACGCGTCCGCCACCGTCAGCGGCCTCCGACGGGGGCGAGCGCCTCGATGCCGGGCAGCCTGCGCGGATCGCTGATGACCCCGGCGATCGCGCTCGCCGCGGCGGTCAAGGGCGAAGCGAGGAATGTCCGGCCGCCTTTCCCCTGGCGCCCTTCGAAGTTGCGGTTGGACGTGCTGATTGCGTACTGCCCCGGGGCCAGCTGGTCGCCGTTCATCGCGATGCACATCGAGCAGCCCGCCTCCCGCCACTCGGCGCCAGCGGCGCGGAACACGTCGGCCAGGCCCTCGCGCTCCGCCTCGCGCTTCACCTCGTCGCTGCCGGGGACGACCATGACCCGGACCCCGTCGGCGACCCGCCGATCGCGCAGGACCGACGCGGCGAGCCGGAGGTCGCTGATCCGGCCGTTCGTACACGAGCCGATGAACACGACGTCGACCTTCTGGCCGAGGATCGCCTGGCCCGGCCGGAGGTCCATGTACTCGAGGGCCCGCTCGAGGGCCCGCCGCTGCCCCGGATCCGGCTGGGCGTCGGGCGAGGGGACGAGCGACGTGATCGGGATGCCCATCCCGGGATTCGTGCCGTAGGTGACCATCGGTTCGAGGGCGGAGGCGTCGATCGTGATCGACCGGTCGAACTTCGCGCCCTCGTCGCTCGGAAGCGTCTTCCAGCGGGTGACCGCCGCGTCCCAGGCGGCAGCCTGCGGCGCGTGCGGGCGGCCGTGGAGGTACTCGAATGTCGTCTCGTCGGGGGCGATCAGGCCGGCCCGCGCGCCACCCTCGATGCTCATGTTGCAGATCGTCATCCGCTGCTCCATCGTCAGCGCGCGGATCGCCTCCCCGCCGTACTCGAAGACGTGGCCGGTGCCACCTCCGACCCCGATCCGGGCGATCAGGGCGAGGATGATGTCCTTCGCGCTCACACCAGGGTCGAGCCGGCCGTCGATCCGGACCTCGTAGGTGTTCGGGCGGCGCTGGAGGAGGCACTGCGTCGCGAGGACCATCTCGACCTCGCTCGTCCCGATCCCGAACGCGAGCGCCCCGAATGCTCCGTGGGTGCTCGTGTGGCTGTCGCCGCAGACGATCGTCATCCCGGGCTGGGTGAGCCCCAGCTGCGGGCCGATGACGTGGACGATGCCCTGGTCCGGCGAGCCCATGCCGTGGATCGGGATCCCGAACTCGTGGCAGTTCGTATCGAGCTGGGCGACCTGCGCCGCGGCCATCGTGTCGAGGATCGGCAGGTTGCGCGGGTGGGTCGGGACCGAGTGGTCGGCCGTCGCCACCGTCTGGCCTGGCCGGCGCACGCGGAGGCCGCGGTTGCGGAGGCCAGTGAACGCCTGGGGGCTCGTGACCTCGTGGATGAGGTGGAGGTCGACGGCGAGGACGCTTGGGGCGCCGGGCTCCTCGGCGACGACGTGGTCGTCCCAGATCTTCTCGAACAGGGTGCGGGGTCGGGTCATGGCGTGACGGCTCGCTGGTGTCGTTTGACGGAGCCCGAAGGCTAGCACAGGCCCGCTCCGGCCCCTCAGCCCCCCGCCCCGCCCTTGAGCTCCAGCCGGTAAAGCGTGCCCCGGTGATCGAGGTAGCGCTGCCCGTAGGGGAGGTCGAGCGTCGGTCCCGGGACGAGGTTGAAGGACTCCCGAAGGGCGTTCTCATCACCTGGCCGGGCGAACAGGGCGAAGGCCGGCCGGCCGCGCCGCACCTCCTCCTCGAGCGGCTCCCTCACCCGGTCGCAGGTCACCCGGGTCGCCGGGTCGTACGCGCGGAGCGTGAGGTCCGGCCTCACACCTTCCATGCAGTGCTTGTAGCTGAGCGTCGTCAACGTGTCCCAGTACGTGACGAGCACGGCGTTGGGCGGCAGCTGGGCGAAGATCCCCTCGGACAGCCGCTCGCCGACCCGGTTGGTGCTCTGGTCGTTGAGCGTCCACTGCTCGACCGCGATCGAGAGCGGCACCAGCAGCATCGCCGCCAGCAGAACCCAGGCCCTGGCCCGGCCGGCGCCGAGCGCCTCTCCCCCGCGGATCAGCCACTCGCCGGCGAGCGCGAGGCCGATGGCCAGGGCGAGCCAGCCGACGAGCAGGTAGTGGTAGAGGTCCGCCACATAGTTCGCGAGGAAATACACGCCGGACACGGCCAGCAGCCCCAGGAGCAGCGCGCACCACGCGTCGCGGCGGGCGAGTAGCCCCAGACCGAGGATCCCCCCGGCGAGAAAGACCGCCGACGAGCGTTCGAGCAGGTGGGCCACGATCACCGGGACCGCCCGCCAGGTGGCGCCCAGGCTCTCGGGCGAGAAGAACCGCATGTTGCCCCTGAAGTCGGCGCCGGTGACGAGGCTGACGAAGCCCTCCAGGGTCGCGAGCGAGGCATAGACCGACGGCGGCCCGGCGAGCGCCCGGAGGGGGATGAACAGGTACGGCGTGAGGCCCACCAGGAGAAGCAGACCCGCCTGGAGCAGGAGTGCCGGCCGTTCGCGCAGGCGCTGGCGAGCGTCCCACAGGACGAACAGGATGACGATCGGCACGGTCGTCGCCGCGAGGAGGTGGTTCGACAGGGCGAGCCCGCACAGCAGGGCCCCGAGGAGCAGGTCGCGGTCCCGGCGCTCGGCCCGCCAGACGATGGCGCGGTGGACCACGAGCCCCACGAGAAGCAGGTGGAGGCCGTTCATCTCGGGGAACGTCGCCTCGAGCCAGAGCGTGCCGCTGAACGCGAGCGCGAGGCCGGCCGCGGCCGCGATCACCGGCCGCACCCCGAGCCGGCTCGCGATCAGCACCGCTACGGCGACAGCGGCTGAGGCAGCCACGGCCGACAGCAGGCCCGCCCGGAACGCGACCGACCCGACCGGCAGCAGGCTGAACAGCTTCCCGGCGAGAACGTAGAGCGGATACCCGGTCGGGTGGGGCACTCCGAGCTGGGCCGGGATGAATTGCATCTCCGCCCAGTCGCCCACGCTGACTCCCGGCAGCATCGTCCGGAGGTAGACGACGAACGCGATCGCGGCACTGACCGCCGCCGCCGTGCGCGCCTGGGCTAGCTGCGGAACCGGCGGGTCGTAGCGCGAAGTCATGACCTCGTAAACTCGCTGGCCGGTGACGGGCGGCGACAGGCTAGCACCCCCTCGCCCCCTGTGCGGTCCGCTGGGGTCCGGCGGGTTGCGCGACCGTGGAAGCCTGCTAGACTGCGCGGACATCCGCGGGCCCCGGACGGGCCCGACCCGGGTGTTTTCGGGAGACGATGTTGAGTCTGTTCGAGGGTCGGGACCGCCGCCGAGTCGCCGTCGCCGTGACGAGCGATGGACGCCGCGTCCAGGTCCCCATCGCCGGCTCCAGCCTCACCGAAGTAACGCTCCTCGGCATTATTCGCTCGCTTCTCGTTGGGCTGGACGGCCTTCTCGGCCTTATTACCGGCCCCCGGCGGGAGAACCGAGGAACGCGGAGGGATGAGCGCCGCTAGGCGATCTGACCACCGAAGACCAGAGGGGACCCTCGCCGGGAGGCTAGGGTTTTTTCATGACCTGGGCTGGCGGGAAGCTTATCTTGCCATCGGCGGGGTGATTCTCGCACTCGGATTCCCACTCTTTGTGAGATGGAGCCGCCGGTGACCTGAGGATCTATTTTCTGGTGTCAGAGGAGGGGGAAATGCCACATATCCAATTATCCTAAAAACAG